>DLIT01000147.1:252-379 GCA_002483865.1 Brevundimonas sp. UBA7635 | reverse complement strand
GGTGATGCGCGACTATCCGCAGTATTACCGCTACCTGGGCCTGCATGACTGGCACTTCAACGGTCGCGACTATCGCAATACCAATGGCCTGCTGACCACGGGCAAGGGCTATGACGGCATCAAGACC
>DLIT01000147.1:0-224 GCA_002483865.1 Brevundimonas sp. UBA7635 | reverse complement strand
GTCCAGCGCCGCCGCGAGGCGGGCGAGACGATCCAGGTCGCCCAGGCCTTCTTCGAGCAACGCGGCTATGGGATAGACTCCTCATCGTCTCCTATCGCCTATGCATCCTTGTCCGATTCGGACACGGCCACGCCCTTTAACTCAGCAGTGTCCTATGTGTCGGGCGAAGCCCCCACGGCCTTGCCGACCGATGTGACACCCCCGCCGTCGGCACGTGCACCTGC
>DLIT01000076.1:2352-24878 GCA_002483865.1 Brevundimonas sp. UBA7635 | reverse complement strand
CGCCGTCGGCACGTGCACCTGCGCCCGCCCGCCGCAGCAGCCCACCTGCCGCCCCGGCGGGCCGCTATTCGGTCCAGGTCGGGGCGTTCCGCGAAGAAACCGTGGCCCGCGACTGGCTGAAGGACGTGAGCCGCCGCTTCCGCAGCGAGTTCCAAAGCGCCAGTCAGGACGTCCAGACTGCCAACGGATGGTATCGCTCGCGCTTTACCGGCATGACGCAAACCGCCGCTGAAGGGGCCTGCAAGGCTTTGGCCGAGCGCCGCGTGACCTGCATGGTTGTACGTCCCAGCTAACAAGGATCAGCCGCGACGGCCATCCTTGATCAGGCTGCCAGCTACCCAGCTGATCAGCCCGGTCACGATCGCTGCGCCGACCCCTGACCAGAAGCCTTCAACGACGAAACCGCCCAGGAACCAGGCGGTCAGCCCGATCATGGCAGCGTTCACTACCAGCAAGAACAGGCCCAGCGTCACCAATGTCAGCGGGAAAGTCAGGATCACCATCAACGGCCGCACAAAGGCGTTGACCAGGGCCAGAACAATCACCGCCGCGACCAGTGACCCGGTCGAGCTGAAGCTGACACCCGGCACGATCTGAGCTGAAAGCCACAGCCCAAGGGCGGACACCAGTCCCTGAACAATGAAGCGCATCATGGCCTGGCCATCCTTCAATCCTGTCGCCTTGCCGCCCCCTGCCCTGCTAGTCTGCGTGGACGTTAAAGACGGAGCTGACTGATGAGCCTGCACGGCCCCTATGATTCCGACAACATCTTCGCCCGGATTCTGCGCGGCGAAATCCCCAGCGTCAAAGTCTGGGAGGACAATCAGGTCCTGGTCTTCATGGACGCCTTTCCGCAATCCAGGGGCCATACCCTCGTCATCTCCAAGGTCTCCCAGGCCCGCAACCTTCTTGAAGTCGAGCCTGAAGTCCTCAGCCACCTGATGGCTGCCACCCAACGCACCGCCCGTGCGGTGGAGAAGGCCTTGTCGCCCGAAGGGATCAGCCTGATGCAGTTCAACGGTGAGGCTGGGGGCCAGACCGTCTTCCACCTGCACTTCCACATTGTCCCACGCTGGAGCGGTACGGCGCTGAAGGGCCACGGTCAGGGTGGCATGGCAGACCCGACTGACCAGCAGGCCCTGGCCGAACAGATCGCCTTAGCTCTCGATTAGACTACAACCAAAAACGGGATGGCCACGGAATTGGCGGAGCTGAGCCAACGACTCTTGCATCAGAGAGATTCCGCTAGCATAAGGCACTGAAAATGCCGGTTTAGCTCAGTTGGTAGAGCGCCAGTTTTGTAAACTGGATGTCGCGGGTTCGATTCCTGCAACCGGCACCATCCCCTGATCCCTGTTTCCTTCCGGTGCCGGCCACGTGCGGCATCCTGACACAGACTCGTCCAAGGCTTGTCGCGGCTGGGGGGAACGGCTAGGCCCGTTCAGAGGGCATCTGGACCCTTGCGACCGTTTCGTCCCTTCCTCCCATGACCGACGCGACCAACAAGCTGGGTCACAAGATCCGTAACCGGGGTGCACGAACGCGCCGGGCCCTGCTGACGGCTTTGCGAGGTCTGCTCAATACCCGGCATTTGGGTGAAATCCGACCTGCGGACGTGGCTCAGGTGGCCGGGGTCTCCGCCCCAACCTTCTACACCTATTTCAAGTCCGTCGAGGAAGGCCTGCTGGTCTTGTGCGAGGAGGCTGGCGAGGACTTTCAGCGCCTGGCCCGGCACATCCATGCCGACTGGACCGGCGACCGGGGTTTTGATGCCGTTCGAGGCTATGTCCTCGAAGTCCTGTCCCTGTGGGAAGAACACGGCCCCGTCCTGCGCGTCGAGCATATGCTGGCCGACATGGGAGAGCCGGACTTTGCCACGAGTCGGATCAAGCGCCTGCGCCGTCTGCACCTGGCGCTGGAGCGTCGCATAGCCCAGGCCCACGCCAATGGCCTGCATCCCGATGGGCTCAGCCCCCGCCTGACCAGCTATGAGACGGCCAACCTGGTAGAATCCGTGGCAGCGGGCTTTGGCCTGATGCGCCGTGCCGACACGGCCGAGGCCATCGTCGATACTACCGTCCATGTCGTCCTGAAGCTGACCACCGGCCGCTGATCAAGCGCTTGCGCGCGCAACTCGCTGCTTCAATCCCTGATATTTCCTGCCATTGGCCGCGCCCGGGCACCTTCCGGCTCGCCCCCCTGTCGCCCAGCCCCATAATCAGGGGCCCGGGGGCTTGTCCCCTGGCCATGCGAAAGGCGGGGCGGATGAGACTCTTGAGACTCTTTAGACCCTGTTTTTTCCTGGCTGTTTTCGCGTCAGGCGTTCCCCCGCCGTCATCCTCCACCTTGACCGGAGGACCCAGCGGTCAGCGGGAAATGAAAAAAAGCCCCCCTGGTCCGGGGTCCAGGGGGGCCTCCACTTGCCGGACGGGTTCAGCCGCCGCCCAGGGCCACTGCCGTGTGATAGACAATGAAGGCTGCCAGATAGGCCAGACCGAACAGGTAGCCGACCATGATCAAGGTCCACTTCAGCGACCCCGTCTCACGCCGCACCACGCCGAGCGTCGGCAGGCATTGCGGCGCAAACACATACCAGGCCAGGAAGGCCAGGCCTGTGGCCAGCGACCAGTCGGCCGACAGCACCGCCGCCAGGGTACCGACGTTCTCCTCGGCCCCGGCCACGGCATAGACGGTGCCCAGGACCGCCACAGCCACCTCGCGCGCGGCCATGCCGGGCACCAGGGCAACCACCATCTGCCAGCTGAAGCCGATGGGGGCAAAGACCGGCTCCAGCGCCTTGCCGATCATGCCCGCGAACGAATAGTCGATGGCGGGCCCCGTCGCCCCTTCCGGCGGATAGGGGAAGGTCGACAGCGCCCAGACAATGACCATCAGCGGCAGGATGATGCGCCCGGCGCGGCGGATAAAGATCTTGGCCCGCAGCCACAGATTGAACAGAACGCTCTTGACGTCCGGCATCTTGTAGGCTGGCAGCTCCATCATGAAGGGCTCGACCGCCCCGCGCCAGAAGACCTTGCGAACCACCAGGGAAACCAGCAGGGCGCTGATGATCCCGGCGGCATAGAGGCCGAACATGACCAGGCCCTGCAGGCTGACAAAGCCCCAGACCGTTTCATTGGGAATAAAGGCGGCAATGATCAGCACATAAACCGGAATACGCGCCGAACAGGTCATCAGCGGCGCGATCAGGATGGTCGTCAGCCGATCGCGCTTGGCCTCAATCACCCGCGTCGCCATGATACCGGGAATGGCGCAGGCAAAGCTGGACAGCAGGGGGATGAAGGCGCGGCCATGCAGCCCTGCGCCGCCCATGATCTTGTCCATCAGGAAGGCCGCCCGGGCCATGTAGCCAAAATCTTCCAGTACGATGATGAACAGGAAGATGATCAGGATCTGAGGCAGGAAGACCAGGACGCTGCCCACCCCGCCGATCAGGCCATCGACGATCAGGCTTTGCAGCAGCCCGTCAGGCAGAACCGTGGCGATCCATCCGCCGATCAGGCCGAACAGGACCTCGATCCCGTCCATGGCCGGGGCCGCCCAGGTAAAGACGGCCTGGAACATGACAAAGAGCACGCCCAGCAGGATGGCCAGGCCCGCCACCGGGTGCAGCAGGACACTGTCGATCTTACCCGTCAGGGTGTCGGGATGCTCGGGCGGCCGCACGCAGGCCTTCATGATCCGCTCGGCCTCGCGGTGGGCCGCGCGGATCTCGACGGGGCTGGGGACGGCCCAAAGGTTCTGGCCAGCCGGAGCAGCCCTGTCCGCCTCGGCCTGGACTGCGGCGACCAATTCGCTGATGCCGCGCTTGCGCGTCGCCACAGTCGTGACGACCGGCACACCCAGAGATGCCGACAGCTGGTCCAGATCGATCCTCAGGCCCTGGCGCTGGGCGATATCATACATGTTGAGCGCCATGACCATTGGCCGCCCAACCTGCTTCAGCTCAAGGGCCAGGCGCAGGACCAGGCGCAGGTTGGTGGCATCGGCCACGCAGACCACCACATCCGGCGGCGTCTCGCCTGCCAACTGGCCCAGGACGGCGTCGCGGGTGACTTCTTCGTCCAGGCTGCGGGCGCGCAGGGAATAGGTGCCCGGAAGGTCCAGCACCGACAAGTTACGGCCATCCGCAGCCATTACCCGGCCTTCCTTGCGCTCGACCGTCACGCCCGCATAGTTGGCCACCTTCTGATGCGAGCCGGTCAGGGCGTTGAACAGGGCTGTCTTGCCGCTATTCGGATTGCCGACCAGAGCGAACCGAAGCGTTTTCACCGCCATATCCATCAGGCGCTCTCCGTAGCAGCGTCATCATGCAGCTCGACCAGGAGGGTGGCTGCCTCACGACGGCGCAGGCCCACGGTCATGTCGTCCACCTTCAAGGCAATGGGATCGCGGCCGAACAGGCCTTCGTGCAGCAGCTCGACCTGGGCACCTTCGACGAAGCCCAGTTCCAGCAGGCGGCGCTCCAGCTCCACCTCATGCTCCAGATGGTGGCAATGTTCACCGACCTTGACGATGACGCCGCGGTCACCGCGACGGGCCTCACTCAATCTTATGGTTTTGGTCATGATGCTCGATGTGCAGATGCCTTCAGGCACCCCGTACCTTTTTGACACTGATTATCAGCCGCGACCGCATCCCGTCCACCAGACTCTGTGTGTGAGGGCGCATTCTGGCCACCTGGGACGAAACGCGCATGGGAAATGGACGCGGCTCGGCTATGTAAAGGCCCATGCAAAGCCCAATCCTTCTCGGTCTTGTTGCGAGCGGCTGCCTGATACTGGCGGGATGCGGAGATTCCGGCACCGGCGCGACCTCCTCGGAATCCGGTGCAGTTGCGCCGCCATCGGCACCTGCGCTGTCAGATGAGGAAAAGCTGGCGGTCCTGGCATCCCTGCCCGCCCCCTATAATGCGGCGGATCTCGACAACGGTCGGCGGGCCTTTGCCCGCTGCCGGTCGTGCCACACCATCACGCCGGGCGGTCCGCATCTGTCGGGTCCCAATCTACATGGCGTCTTTGATCGCCGCGCCGGCGGACTGGACAAGTATTCCTACTCCCACGCCCTGAGAAATGCGGGCTTTGACTGGGACGCAGCAGCCCTGGACCAATGGCTGCAGAACCCGCGCGACTTCCTGCCCGGCAACAAGATGACCTTTGCCGGATTGAGCAAGCCCGAGGACCGCCGCGACGTCATCGCCTTCCTCAAGGTAGAGACCGGCTATCGACCGACGCAGGACAGCCCGGCCAAACCGGCATCCGACGCGGAATAGGTGCACATGAAAAAAGGCGGGGTGCCGAGCACCCCGCCTTGGTTCTTGGTCTGAACCGATCTATCAGCCCGGGCTCATGTCCGGCTCGTGGCCTTGGCTGCGCTCCTGGGCTTCCCACTCCTCGATCTTGCGGGCCGTCCATTCCGGCGACTTGGTGAAGCGGGCCAGAACGCCATAGATCACCGGCACCACGAACAGCGTCAGGATGGTAGCGAACAGGGCCCCGGTGAAAATCACCACACCGATGGTCTGGCGGCTGCCCGCACCCGCTCCCTGCCACAGCATCAGCGGCAGGGCACCAAAGGCCGAGGCCAGGGAGGTCATGATGATGGGGCGCAGGCGCAGGGTAGAGGATTCGATGATAGCCTCCTTCACCGAACGGCCCTGGTCACGAAGCTGGTTGGCGAACTCGACGATCAGGATGCCATTCTTGGCCGCCACACCGATCAGGATGATCAGGCCGATCTGGCTATAGATGTTGAGGCTGGAGCCCGCCATCAACAGGCCAAACAATCCGCCAGCTGCCGCCAGCGGCACCGTCAGCATGATGACAGCCGGGGTAATCCAGCTTTCGAACTGGGCGGCCAGCACCAGGAAGACCAGCAACAGGGCAAGGGCAAAGGCCCAGCCCACGGCACTGCCTGCCTCCTGCTGGTCGCGGGCAGCCCCGCCCCAGCGGATAGTGGCCACGCCCTGCGGCTGCTTTGCCACCTCGGCATTCAGGAAGGCCACAGCGTCGGCAATGGTCGTGCCGGGATTAAGGTCAGCCTGCAGGGTGATGGCGCGCTGACGGTCCAGTCGGCGACGGTCCGGCGTATCGCCCGAAGTCTTGGTCGTCACCACTGCCGACAAGGGGATCAGTTGGCCATTGCCGGTCGCCACATAAAGGGCTTCCAGGCTGCTGACGTCCTGACGGTTGTCGCGGCTGGTCTGAAGGATGACGTCATATTCCTGGCCACCCTTGATGTAGGTGGTGGCCCGGCGCGACCCGAACATGGTCTCCAGGGTTCGGCCGATTTGTTGCGAGGACACGCCAAGTGCCGCAGCCTTCTGGGGATCCACATCGACCAGCAGGCGCGGGGAGTTCGGCTCATAGTTCAGGCGAGGACGTGAGAAACCCGGATATTCCAACGCCGCCGCCAGGACAGGTTGCAGCCAGTTGTAGATCGGCCCGTATTCAGCCCCGGTCACCACCATCTCAATGGAGTTGGAATTGCCACCGCCGCGTTGGAAGGCACCTGGCGTCGAGGCATTGACCTGGGCACCGGTCTGATTACGCAGCTTGCCATTGATCTCCTGCGCGATCTCGTCGGCCGAGCGATCGCGTCTGGACCAGTCGGCAAGGTTCAGCACCGCATTGCCCGAGTTGAAGCTGCCGCCGCCGAAGCCCGGGGCTGAAACCAGGAAGTTCTCCGCCTCACCATTGCTGCGATAATCGGCCAGGATCGGCTCCAGCCCCATCAGGATCTCGCGGGTATAGTCAAAGCCCGCCCCTTCGGGCCCTTGGACACGGACCGAGACGCGGCCGCGGTCTTCATTTGGTACCAACTCATTGGGCAGGTTGAAGAAGATGATCCCGGCACCGGCGGCCACCAGGATGGTGACGGCCGACATGCCCCCCACGGCCAGGCGATGGCCCAGCAGGGCGTGCAGCGAGTTGGAATAGGAGTTCTTCAGCTTGTCCATGGCCCAGTCGACCCGCTGGGCCAGCCAGCCATTCGACTGGGCGGGGCGCAGGATCTTGGACGCCAGCATCGGCGACAGACTGAGCGCCAGGAAGGCCGAGAAGGCCACGGCGGCGGCGATGGCCGCTGCCAGTTCGACAAACAGGCGTCCGACATAGCCCGGCAGGAACAGTAGGGGCGCGAACACCGACAAAAGGACGATGGTCGTAGCGACCACGGCGAAGAAGACCTGGCGGGCCCCGCGCTCAGCAGCGACCAGCGGCGGCTCGCCCAGATCCAGGCGACGCTGGATGTTCTCGACCACGACGATGGCGTCATCCACCACCAGGCCGATGGCCAGCACCAGGGCCAGCAGCGTCAGCAGGTTCAGCGAGAAGCCGAGCGGGGCCAGGACGATGAAGGTCGCCAGCAGGCAGATCGGGGCAACCACCGAGGGGATCACGGCGGCGCGCAGGCTGCCCAGGAAGATGAAGTTGACCGCCGCGACCAGGGCCATCGAAATGCCGATGGTAATCCAGACCTCGTCGATAGCGTGGGCGGTAAAGACCGAGTTGTCCGAGCCCACCTCCAGCGTCGTGCCAGGCGGCAGGGTCGGAATGATCTCTTCCATCAGCGCGCGCGCGCCCTTGGAAATGGCCAGGTCGTTCGACTGGGCCTGACGGGTGACAGCCAGGCCGATCTGGTCGATACCGTTGCCTCGGAACAGGCGGCGATGTTCGGCCGGTGCCTCCTCGATCCGGGCGATGTCGCCCAGGCGCGTGACATAGGCAGCATTGCCGATCAGCGCCCCGGTAACGCCATTGGTCATGGCGGCAGCCACGCCCGTGGCCCCGGCCTGCCCATTGGCCGCCGTCGAGGCCGAGCCGCGCGTGCCGATCGGCAGCTGGGCAAAGTCCTCGGGCCGCGAATAGGTGCGGGCCACGCGAACGGTATAGTCCTTCTGTGCCGACTCCAGCGAACCCGCAGGCAGTTCCACATTCTGGCTGGTCAGCGAGCTTTCGACGTCGTTGACTGTCAGGCCGCGGGCCGCCATGGCCGCCGGGTCCAGCCAGATACGCATGGCGTATCTCTGCTCACCAAAGATATTGACCTGGGCTACGCCAGGAACCGTGGCGAAACGATCGACCAGATAGCGGTCGGCATAGTCCGTCAGCTCCAGACGGCTCATCGTGGTGGAGCGCAGGAACATGATCATGATCGGCTGGCTGTCAGAATCAGCCTTGGCCACGGTCGGCGGATCCGCCTGGTCGGGCAGGCGGCCCTGAACGCGCGAGACGCGGTCGCGGACGTCATTGGCCGCGTCGTCAATGTCGCGGTCCAGAGAGAACTCGATGTTGATGTTCGAGCGTCCGTCGCGGCTGGTAGAGTTGATCCGCTCCACCCCCTGGATGCCAGCGATCTGTTGCTCGATGGGCTCGGTGATCCGGCTCTCGATGACCTCGGCTGAGGCCCCGGCATAGCTGGTGCTGACCGAGACCACCGGCGGGTCCACGTCCGGCAGTTCGCGCACCGGCAGGAAGAAGAAGGCCGCCAGGCCGATTACGCACAGCACAATGGCTCCGACCGCCGCGAAGACCGGGCGGCGAACCGAAAGATCCGATAGCATCATTAGCGGGCCGCCTTGGCGGGGGCCTGGTTGGCCGCGGCAGGGGCTTGGCCATTATTGACCCGGATGGGAGCGCCGGGCTGGATGCGGTTCAGGCCCGAGGCCACCACGCGATCCTGGCTTGAAAGACCTGAGACGATCTCGACGAAGCCACCCTCAACTGCACCGGGCTCAACTTCGACGCGCTGGGCATTCATGCCGTTCTCGCCACGTGCGATGCGATAGACGAACACGCCCTGGCCTTCATACTGTACAGCCGCCTCAGGCACAGCCAGGCCCTGACGACGGCCCTGCTGGACCGCCACCCGCATCATCATGCCCGGACGAATGCGATAGCCCGGATTGGGAAACTCGGCGCGGGCGATGACGGCGCGGGTCTGCTCATTGACCCGCGAATCCAGCAGCGCAATGCGGCCGTTGAAACTTTCGCCCGGATAGGCGTCAGCCGTCGCCACCAGGGGCGTGCCAGCGCTCAGAACTGCCAGGTAGCGCTCCGGCAGGGGGAAATCGACGCGGATAGAGCTGGTGTCATCCAGGGTAGTGATGACCGCACCCGGCGAGACCAAGGTGCCCGGCGTCACCGTTGTCAGGCCCAGAACGCCCGCGAAAGGAGCCCGCAGGATGCGATCTCCACGCCGGGCCTCGGCTGCGGCCAGGACCGCGCGTGCTGTTTGATAGGCAGTTTCGGCCTGCTCGGCTGAAACCCGCGGAGCCACGCCGCGCTCGGCCAGAGTCTTATAGCGTTCGTATTCGCGTTCTGCCTGGGTCAGGCGTGCGCGCGCCTCGATCACGCCGGCATCCTCTTCAAGAGCACGCAGTTCGATCAAAGGCGTATCCGCCGCTACCCGCTCGCCGTCCGTGAACAGAACACGGGTTACAAGCTGGCTGGTGTTCGAGGTAATATTGACCGACCGCTTGGCGCGAGCCACGCCGACGACACGAATTTCGTCGGCAAACTCACGCGTCGTGACCTGGGCTTCGGCGACGACCTGTCCGCGGCCACCGCCGGGTCCGCTCCGGCCCGCGTTGGGGTTATCGCCTTGTGGCAGAACAAATTTCAGAACCGCCGCTATGATCATCAGGATCAGAACACAGGCAGCAGCGATGATGAAAAAATGGCGTTTAAGCACGCGAAGCGATCTCCCCAACTGGCAGCGACGACGCTTAGCCGCTTGTTGGTATCAGGCAAACAGTCATTCTCACACGAAGACGCCCCTGATTTCCGTCGCCCATCCTTAAAATCTTCGCCAAACAGCCACGATTGGGCCTTGGGCTACGGGCGTGGTTCGACCAGCCACGGTCTGACGCCAGCCGATCTGGCCGCTCCAGGGCCCCAGATGTCGGACTGCGCTGAGTTCCGCAGCCACCCAGGCCGCACTGCTGGCCCCTCGGTCAGTATCGGTCTGACCGGCAAACACCTGGCCCATGGCGGTCCAGTCATTTGACAGATGAAAACCCAGGGTCAGGTCGGCCCGAACCTCGTCTGGCAGTCCCTGTCGCCAGCGCCGTGCCAGTTGGGCATCGCCAAAAAGCCGACCGCGGCTCTGGCCAGCCATGACGCGCAGTTCCCAGTCCTCGTCCCCCTGACCGGGGTCCGCATAGCCTGCGTTACGCCCCTCTCCGGCTGCGGCATAGCCACCATAAATCGACAAGGTCCAACCCTGTCCTTCAAAAACCTGCCATCGCGCCCCGATCTCGACCGGTCCGCGTCCCTCATAATCAATGAAGGCGGCGCGCCCGCTCTGCCACTCTGCCTTAGCCTGAAGGGTCAGCCGCTCGGTGAGGCCATACTCGACCAGGCTCGACAGGCTTCGATCGACGCGGACGGCATACATTGGCTCCCTTCGCCCGTCAGACTCGAAGGCCTTTTCTGCACGCATCGCTTCGTATTTCACGATGACCTGGCCTTGGCCTTTCGGCTGAGGCCAGGCTGAGGCCTGCGTCAGACCCGGCATTCCCAGAGCGACAATCGCGCCGACCAGCCCCCCCGAACGCATCACACGTCGTAACCCGGTGACTTGCGAGCCAGCTGCCGCAGCGCCCCCGGCCAGGCAAGGCCGGAGACAAAACTGATACCCTTGCCCTGTTCCCGGGTTTCAGCCTGGGCCGCCTCTGGTGCGATCAGGACGTGCTTGCGTCCCCCGGACAGGGCTGCCATCTGCTGGGCGCAAGCCCGTTCAAGGAAGAAGATGCCCACCCAAGCCTCGGCCGCTGTCTGACCCACAGCCAAGGTGCCGTGATTGCGCAGCAACATCAGCGCCTTGTCACCAAGATCAGCCACCAGCCGTTCACGCTCATCATGATTGAGGGCCAGGCCTTCATAGCCATGATAGGCCACCTGGTCCTGCAACAGACAGGCGTTCTGACTCAGCGGCAAAAGCCCATGCTCCTGCGAGGCGACACCCACCCCTGCCACCGTATGCAGGTGGACGACGTAATGAGCGTCTTCACGCGCGGCATGGATCGCCGAATGGATGGTGAACCCGGCCGGATTGATGAAGTGGGTGGTGTCCTGAACGATATTGCCGTCCAGATCGACCTTGATCAGGGACGAGGCCGTGATCTCGTCGAAATACCAGCCATAGGGGTTGATCAGGAAATGATGCTCCGGCCCCGGCACCCGCGCCGAGATGTGGGTGAAGATCATATCGTCCCAGCCATGCAGGGCCACCAGACGGTAGAGCGCCGCCAGTTCGATACGCGCCTGCCATTCTGCCTCCGACACACGCGATTTCACCGAAGCAGTTGAACCATCGGCCATGGGAGTCGCCCCCTATTAACATTGATATGGTTAGCCTGTCCTCGCCAGCCGTCCTCGTCAAGCGGGGCCAATGCGAATGCCAAGCTTAATCTGGACTTAATGAGATTTTCCCAGACTGGACTGATCCAATCGGGCTAGGTCTATCTAGGCTGGCCCCCAGCGTGAGACTGAGCGTCCTTGCCACCCTTGCCTCCAGACCAAGACGGTGCCCCCTCAGAACGGCTGAATGATCTTCTGGGTCATGTCCGTCCGGTCACGCCTGATGACCAGTGCACCCTGCTGATGGGCCTGGCGGATCTTTATGAGGACACCTCCCGCCCCAAGCCCGCTACGATCGCTTCGGTTTTCCTGAGCCTGACCCGACAGGCCGAGCGCGACATACGCCGTCTGCTGGCCGAGCGCATGGCCCATACTGACTGGGCACCACCTGCCTTGATCCGGTTTTTGGCGGCCGATGAAATCGAAATCGCACGGCCCGTCATTCTTGCCAGTCCCCTGCTTCGGGATGCCGACCTGATCGACCTGCTGGAGCGAACATCGATCGAACACCAGATCCAGGTGGCTCAAAGGCCGGGGCTGGGCGAGCCGGTGGCGGCCCACATCGTGCAACAGGCACGCCCTGCCGTAATGTTTGCCCTGGCAAGCAACGATACGGCCAGGCTGACTAACGAAACCCTGTCGGCCCTGATCAATCACGCTTCGACAGTCACAGCCCTGCGTGCTCCGCTCGCGCGCCATGACGGCCTGGACCAGACCCTGGCCCTGAAGCTCTATCCGTGGGTCGGTGAGGCTTTGCGTCAAATCATCCTGAGCCGTTTCGACATTGCCCCGGCTGAACTTAGCCAGGCCATAGAGACCGCCGGTCGGCAGGCTGCCGGTCTGGCGGGGCATCTTGATGATTATGCCGCCAGCCGCCTGATCCAGAAGCTAAGAGAAGCAGATGAATTGAGTCTCGCCTATCTGCTTCGAGCGGCACGGGAGGGGCGTCTGAGTCTGTTCAGCCACGGTCTGGCCGCGCTTGGCGAGTTCAACCCCACCGAGGTGACACGCGCCCTGAACGCAGAGAGTGCGCGCCCGCTGTTTTTGGCGTGCACGGCCGTGGGCCTGGACCGCGCGGCCTTTCCCGCTCTTCTCGTCAGTCTTCAGGCGCATAATTCCGGCCTGCCCAGGGACCCGCATCACTCGGCAAAGGGCCTGTCCGCCCGCTCAGCCGCCCAGGCGGCACATGAGTTTCGCACCCTGATGGATGATCTGTGCGGCAGATCTGTTTGACAAGCCTTCTCGGCTCCGCTTGCCTGTCCCAGTGATCGCGCCTCGCTGTACCCCCATGGCCTTGACCTTCGTTGCGAGCGATCGTGACGAATCCGAAGCTGCGCGCGCCCGTCTGATCCAGCGCTACGGCAACGCCCCCATCCATGAGGCGGACGTCATCGTGGCCCTGGGCGGCGATGGGTTCATGCTTGAGACCCTGCACAACAACCTTCAGCTCCAGACCCCGGTTTACGGGATGAACTTCGGTTCGGTCGGCTTTTTGATGAACGACTGGGAAGAAGATAACCTGCTGGAGCGCCTTGCCTCCGCGGACCGGACGATTATCCATCCCCTCCAGATGGACGCCTGGGTCGAGACGGGCGAGGTCCACAGCGGTCTGGCGATCAACGAGGTCTCCTTGCTGCGTCAGACGCGTCAAAGCGCCAAGCTGAAGATCAGCATCAATGACAAGGTGCGGCTGGAAGAACTGACCTGCGATGGCTGCATGGTCGCGACACCAGCAGGCTCGACTGCCTATAATCTTTCAGCCCACGGCCCCATCATTCCCCTTGATGCCTCCAGCCTGGCCCTGACCCCGATCAGCGCCTTTCGCCCCCGCCGCTGGCGCGGGGCCCTGATTTCCCACACGGCCAAGGTGCGTTTCGACGTTCTTGAACCGGAAAAGCGCCCCGTCAGCGCCACCGCCGACAACTTCGAAGTGCGCCGGGTGAGCCGCGTCGATATCATCGAGCGCCGGGATATCAACCTGACCATGCTGTTCGATGCTGGTCGATCCTATGATGAGCGGGTCATGATCGAGCAGTTTTCCAGCTAGAACACCGTCTGTTAATGGCCTTGAGGCAATAAGAAGGCGAGTTTCAGGAGTGAGCAAGTTGAGCAACCCTCCCCAGATCATTCGTCCGCCCAACCCTCTGCGCGCCAAGGTTGGCGGTTTCGGCGGCATAGATTCCGACGCCATCGCGCGGGCAGAGGCTGCGCTGAAGGCCATGTCTGCCCAGTTTGAGCAGTGGCTTCAGGACGAAATCGTCAAACTGAGCGCGGCTCAGGCCGATCTGCGCCAAAAGGGCCTGACGCCAGAAACGGCCGAGGCTCTCTATTTCCGTGCCCACGACCTGAAAGGACTGGGCACGACCTATAACTATCCGCTGGTGACGCGCATGGCAGCCTCGCTGTGCCGCCTGCTCGAAGACGTAGAGGCCCGCACCAGAGCGCCGGTCGCCCTGCTGGACGCTCACGCTGATGCCATCCGCGCCGTGGTACGCGACAAGATTCAGACTGATGAACATCCGATCGGCAAGGAGCTGGTCGAGACGCTTGAGGCCGAAGTCGCCAGCCATAACGGCAAGTAGTCGCCCGGGCCGGTGGTCAGGCGGCGCTGACGACCTCGGCCGCCGCGATCGCGTCCACTTGATCCAGAGAGTGGTCCAGCCGCTCAAGCAGGTAGTTCAAGTCATCAGGTGAAACATTGGGGCGCTGGCTGAGGAAGCGCTGCAGCATCTTCATGCCAAAGGCCTCATCGCCAACGATTGCACCCTCGGCCTGAAGATTGCGCCACACATCGACACCAGCGCGGAAGGCAGGGAAGAGCCGCGGCGGCAGGCCAGCCCGGTCATAGATGGCTCGAAGCCCCAGGGGGCCAGCATCATGCACCATCAGCCAGACCCGATGGTGCGGAGCACCCGTCAACTCGGCCAGGCCATGCTCGAAGAAGCTGACCTGTCCCCGCGCCAGGCCGCGCAGCAGGACTGAGGCCTTGAGGGCCTTGCGGCTGTGCAGATGCGCCACAAAGGCGGGCAGGTTGTCGGTTTCGATCGCCTGGTCGATCAGATCGACGGTTGCCCGTTCACGGGCGAACTGAACCAGCTGCACGGCATTTTCAGGTGCGATCGCATAGCGCGCGATCAGCTTCTCACGCACGGCATCCGACGCCAGGCCAACGAGGCGCTCGGTAATGGCGATCGGCAGGACTGGACGATTGGCCAGGATACTGACCATGTCCGGGCTTACGCCGAAACGATCAATGATCACGTCCAGCGAAGATTCGGCGACATCGGCATTGTCGTTGGCCGCCAGGGCATGAACCGCTGCCTGGCATCCTTCGACCGCCAGGACCGTGCTGACGTCGCGCGGCACATGATGACGTCGGGCCACGGCGATCTGACGCACGGATGAGCCTGAACGCACGATCTCGATCAGGTCCTCATCGCTGAAGACGGGCGAGTCGGTGATGATAGGAAGGGCGACGCTCTCGACATCAACGGCAAGGCGACGCGCAACATCGCGCGGCAGGATGTTGGAGGCGCGCAGGGTGACAGCCAGGGCCCGGCGGACCAGCTCGGCCGCATCATTGGCCATGACCCTGAGGATCTTCTGGGCCGCCGCGCGTTCGCTCTCGTTCAGCTCTGTTCGCCCGATACTGCGACACAGCTTGTGCGCAGCGGCAGCCCGCTCATCCTCGGCATTGGACTTAATTAAACGGCGGATGTCGTGGTCTGTCAGCCTGGCGCGAAAGGCAGTCATGATCTGACTCAGGTTCGGGTCCGGAAGAATCACCGTTAACCCTACTCTGACACAGTTAATGCCGAGTTAGAATCCTTCGCGACAGATCTCCGACTTCAGCCCGTCACATCGGCTCCCGGGCCAAAGGCTCCACCGAAACCGACTGAGGATTTACCGCCGTCCTGATTGAGCAGCAGGGCCAGAAGACTTTGATCCTGGCGGAGGCGATCAAGGCGCGCCGCCAGGGCCTTGTCCTTGGTGTCCATATCCGGGACGGTCGTGCCCGCCGCCATAGCCGGAGCCCCCTGCCCACCCGTCTGCTGCAGGTTGGCATAGACTTCGGCCACGGTCGCACTGCGCCCTGCCCGATAGAAGATCGACCGGTTGGCCGAGGCAGCATCGGGAAACAGAGCTGCCGCACTGGCGTCGGGTCGCGCGCGATAGGCCTCAATCAGCTTGGCGGCACCTGCGGGACCCAGGAAATGGGCAGCATACAGGTCGCCTGCCCCCGGCTCCTTGCCGGTACGCCCGCGCAGATAGGCCGCATTGGATGCAGTAAATTCGGCGGCCATGGTCGAGGAGGCCTGGGGATCAAAGCGCAGGTCCAGGACCATGTTCCGCGCCGAGCCCTGCACCTGCCACCGCCCGTCATTGCCGCGATGTATCAGGTCAGCATAGCGTCCATAGCCATGCTTGGCCCCATGCTGTTTGACCGTGGCCAGCCAGGTCTGCTCGATGAATTGGAACAGGCCCGAGGCGGAGGAACTTCGCGCCTTGGCCGAGGGATTCATGGCGCTTTCGCGTTGAGCCGTCTTCATCAGAAAATCAAAGTCGACCCCCGTCGTGCTGGACGCACGTCGGATGGCGGCTTCAACCCCTTTCGAAGATGGAATCGCTCCAAGACTCATGGGTTGACGCTCGCTAACCTAGGTTAACGAAACCTTAAATAGAAGAGCGCCGTAATAAAGCCACAGACCAGGCGCGAGCTTGACCATGCGGGAACTGGGGAGGGCCTGCTGCAGGAGGCTTGAACGGCCATGATGATCAGAATTGCGGGCGGACCCGGACTGGTTAGCCCGATAGACTTTTCCGAACGTAGAAAACCCCTGCCGACCTGGATGTGGGCGGCCATCGGGGTCTCGGTGCTGGTCCACGCGGGAGCCGGTGTCTGGCTATACCAGCAAAGGTTCGCTCTACCGGCCGGGCTTGAGTATGAAGAACCGGCCGCCACCGTGGTGACACTCACACCGCCGCACGTCATACTCGAGCCCAAATTGGAGACGGCCAAGCCGCCCGCGCCGACGCCGCCGATCCACCGAGCCGAGAAACTTATCCCCAGTTCTGTGGACCCTTTGGTGGTGCCGATCGCCCCCGTGACCACACTCAACCCCGGTCCGGCGATCAATCTGAACGTCCCGTCCCCGGCAGAGGCACTGGGCACGGCGGTTCGAGCCGAACCAACACCCCCGGCACCGCCAGTCATCACCCAGCCCGACTGGGTGCGCAAGCCCACGGCCGAGCAGATGATGCGTGCCTATCCGTCGCGGGCCCTCGCCAGCGACATCACCGGGGCCGCCAGTCTGTCCTGTCTGGTGCGGGTGGATGGCAGCCTCACCGGCTGTGCGGTGATGTCGGAAACACCGGGAAATCAGGGATTTGGGCGGGCCGCAGTTGGCCTCAGCCGCTACTTCCGCCTCAGCCCCAAGACGGTTGATGGTCAGGCCGTGGATGGCGCACGGGTCAACGTGACCATCCGCTTCAACCTGGACTAGTCGAGGCGCTTGGGTGACAGGATCGGCTCCGGCAGGGGCCGACCCTCGATCCCGGCCAGGACCTGAGCTCCGACCAGGGGTGCCAGCAGCCAGCCGTTGCGGCGCGGAGCCAGGGCCAGATGCAGGCGCGGCTCCACCGGCCCGGCCCACGGCAAACCGTCGGGCGATGCCGCCCGAATACCAGCTCGCCAGGTGACATCGATCACCCTGGGTGTCTGATCCAGGATGCGAAAGGCCGCCTGCAACATGGCCTCACACAAATCAGGATCAGGGGTGAGGTCGCGCACCCCCTTCTCCATGGTCGCACCAATGGCCGAACCACCCGCCCAGGGCCCCGCATTGACCGGGGCAATATAGGCACCGGGCCCACGCACCACGTGGTCGCTCAGCCGCTCGGGCGTAATCCCGATCAGGCCGCGAATGGGCTCCAGCCTCTCGACCCGGCGGGTCACCGCCTCGGGCATGCCATTGATGACAGCCGCAGCCCCGGTGGCAATCACCAGGTCATCGGCTGTCAGGGTCCGGGTATCAGTCTCGATCCGCCAGGTCTCGCCGTCACGCGCCACCGTGATAACTCGCTCATGAACCCGCGCCACATCCCGGCCAAGGGCCCCTAGCGCCGGGACTGGATCCAGCTTGGCATCCTCGCTGGTGGACAGGATCTGGTGGGCGGCATCATGGCTGTGAGCCAGGCCGTGGCGGGACATGGCCTGAGCCAATCGGTCAGCCCCCGCACCGCGCCATTCTGCCGGCATCAGTTGCAGTTCGATGCGCGTCTCACACGCAAACTCCGTCCACAGGGCCCGACTTCGCTTCAACACGGCCGCAACCTGATCCGTCAGGCCATCAATGGCGGTTTCCATGGCCGGGGCGATCATGCCCGCCGCCAAGGATGCAGCCGTCATGTCGTCGGGTGCAACCACCGTCACCCGATGGCCGGCCAGTCGCAGGCAGGCCGCCGTGGCCAGGCCGAAGCTGCCAGCACCAATGATCAGGACGTCGCGGGGACTATGGGTCAAATTGAAAAGGGGCACGGGCCGTCCATCGACCTCCCGCGCCCCGATTTCAAGCCGTTTTATCGGACTTAT
Source organism: Brevundimonas sp. UBA7635 (assembly GCA_002483865.1). Taxonomy (GTDB): domain Bacteria; phylum Pseudomonadota; class Alphaproteobacteria; order Caulobacterales; family Caulobacteraceae; genus Brevundimonas. Next base: position 6,902 of record DLIT01000076.1, on the reverse strand, counting down.
TCAGCCGCTAGACGAGCAGCCTTGGCTTCTTCCAGGCGCCTGGTCAGCGCTGCATGCTGGTTCCAAAGGGCGGCGGGAATCCGATCGCCAAACTTCTCATAGAAGGCCGGAATCAGGCTCGCCTCCTCGGTCCAGACATCGACGTCGACGTCCAGCAGGGTGGACAGCTGGGCCTCGGTCAGCTCGACGCCCGACAGGTCCAGGCCCTCGCGGGCAGGGACGCGGCCGACCGGCGTGTCGACGGCAGCACCCTGGCCTTCCAGACGCTCGACAATCCACTTCAGAACGCGAGCGTTGTCGCCAAAGCCCGGCCATACGAACTTGCCGTCCTGATCCTTGCGGAACCAGTTGACGAAGAAGAAGCGCGGCAGCTTGGACTGATCCTTACCCTCGCCGATCTTCAGCCAGTGCGCGAAATAATCACCCATGTTGTAGCCGCAGAACGGCAGCATGGCGAATGGGTCGCGACGCAGCTCGCCAACCTTGTTTTCAGCCGCTGCGGTACCTTCCGAAGCGACGGTCGAGCCGAGGAACACACCATGCTCCCAGTCAAAGGCCTCGGTCACCAGCGGAACCGCCGAGGCGCGGCGCCCACCGAACAGGATGGCGTCGATCGGCACACCGGCCGGGTCTTCCCATTCCGGTGCGATCGAGGGGCACTGACCGGCCCAGACAGCGAAACGGGCGTTCGGGTGGGCGGCAGGCTCGCCGGAAGCCGGATCGTGCGGTTGGCCCTTCCAGTTGGTCATGCCCTCGGGCACTTCCTTGGTCAAACCCTCCCACCAGACGTCGTTGTCGGCAGTCAGGGCGACGTTGGTGAAGATGGTATCCTTCACCAGGGTTTCGAGCGCGTTCTTGTTGGTGTTGCGGCTGGTGCCCGGTGCCACGCCGAAGAAGCCCGCTTCGGGGTTCACAGCATAGAGGCGGCCATCTTCACCGAAGCGCATCCAGGCGATGTCGTCTCCGACCGTTTCGGCCTTCCAGCCGTCCAGCGCCGGTTGCAGCATGGCCAGGTTGGTCTTGCCGCAGGCCGACGGGAAGGCAGCGGCGACATACTTCACCACACCTTCCGGCGAGGTCAGCTTGAGGATGAGCATGTGCTCGGCCAGCCATCCCTCGTCGCGGGCCATGACCGAGGCGATACGCAAGGCATAGCATTTCTTGCCCAGCAGGGCGTTGCCGCCATAGCCCGAACCATACGACCAGATTTCGCGCGTTTCCGGATAGTGGACGATCCACTTGTCGTCATTGCACGGCCACGCCACATCGGCCTGACCTTCGACCAGCGGTGCGCCCAGGGTGTGAACCGCCGGAACGAACACGCCATCGGTGCCCAGTTGTTCCAGAGCGCCCTTGCCCATGCGGGTCATGACACCCATCGAAAGAGCCACATAGCCACTGTCGGTGATTTCAACGCCCAGCGCCGAGATGTGCGAGCCCAGCGGGCCCATGCAGAACGGCACCACATACATGGTGCGGCCCTTCATGCAGCCGTCAAACAGCTTTTCCATGCGGTCGCGCATTTCGACCGGATCGGCCCAGTTATTGGTCGGACCGGCGTCGGCCTGGTCTTCCGAGCAGATAAAGGTGCGGCTCTCGACACGGGCCACGTCCTTGGGATCGGAGGCGGCGTAATAGCAGCCTGGACGCTTGGACTGGTCAAGTTCCTTCAGGGTGCCCTTGCCGATCAGGTCGGCGATGATGGCCTGCTTCTCGGCTTCGGAACCGTCGCACCAGTGAACCCGGTCCGGCTTGGTCAGGCTGGCGATCTGCTCCACCCAGGCGACCAGGGCAGCATGGTCAGTGGGGGCCGGGTAAAGGCCCGGAATAGTGGTGTTGGCTGACACGGAACTTCTCTCCTGAACCGATTGTGCCCAACACTCTGACGGCGTTGTGGCGACAGCAGCGTCTTCACGCCTTGTAACACGCGCAATGCCATCTCGGATGCTGACAGGTCAACCACCGCTCGGTACCCGACGGTAGACAAGTTTCCCTTGCTGCGCCGCAACATAGGCCCCACGGCCAGCTCTGACGGGACCTGAAATCAGTCTCCAGGGGGACGGCTGTTCGCGCCTGCAAACTGGCTGGCCAGCGGATGCCTTTGTCACGCTGCCCGGCTATGGTGCGTCCATGCAGACCATGGATTGCCTGACCCAGACGCCGCAGGGGGCACTGAACTCACCCGCCGCCCAGCGCAGTGCCGAAGCCATATGCCAGCGGCTGGCCGCCCACCTGCCCGCAAAGGGACGAGTGCTTGAGATCGCATCGGGGTCCGGCCAGCACGCCGTGGCCGCTGCGGCCGCCCTGCCCCACATCACCTGGCAGCCCTCCGACCCCAGCGCCGAGGCCCGGCAAAGCATCGACGTCTGGGTCAATCACCTGGGCCTGGCCAATGTCCGGCCCGCCCTTGATCTGGATATGCTGGAGCCAGCCGCCTGGCCGGACGAAGGCCTCGACGCCCTGGTCTGCATCAACATGGTCCACATCAGCCCGTGGGCCGCGACGCAGGGTCTGATGCAACTGGCCCGGCAGAGCCTGCCAATCGGCGGCCTGCTTTATCTTTACGGCCCCTATCGCGAGGCCGAGGTGCCGCTGGCGGCATCCAACGCAGCCTTTGACGACAGCCTCAGGGCCCGCAATCCCGATTGGGGCCTGCGTGACCGGGGCGAGGTTGAAGCCCTCGCCCGAACGGCCGACCTGCGGCTGACGCTGCGGACGGAGATGCCCGCCAACAACCTCAGCCTGATCTTCCGCCGCGTCTAGGCGGCGATCTGGTCCACGATCTTGCCCAGTTCAGCCTTGTCCTGGATCGATGCCACGCCTTGGGATGAGAAGACCGCGCCTTCCCCTTCAACCTTCTGTCCAGCCACGGCGGCACCCAGGGCCACGCCCTCACCAAAGCCGATAATCGGCAGGCCCTTGTCGCGCGCCTGCTGAACAAGGGCACGGGCCATGGCGTCGCCAGCTTCATCCTGAGCGCCGCCCGGCACGACCAGACCTTTGACACGGCCCGACGTGATATCCTCGGCCGTGGCAGTCGCCATGACCATAACACCGTTGATGTTCAGGCTGGCTTCTCCCGTAGAAATCGGGGCCAGGGACACGCCCTGCATCCGCAGCGCCGTCTCGACATCACCCATGGCACCAAAATCCATGCCCTTACGCATCACCAGACCCATGCGCAGGCGCGTGGCGACCGGACGGTTGTGCTGACGACGGGCGGAAGGGGCTTTTTGCTGAGTTCTCAATTGCTTTCCCTCAAGTTGTTTCAAAAATAAGCCAGCCAAACTCCAGTGGATCGGAAATGGCGACTGGATCAGTTCCGGAAAAGCATAAACACCGAACGGCAGAGCCATTCGGTCGCGGCGATCGATTTTCCGAGTGATGATTTTGAATATAGCTGAATCGCACAAATTTTCAATGCGGTGTTTCCCGCCATGATCTGACCAGACGCTTGGCTGAACTTGCGAAACCATCCAGACGAAGATCACCCTTGTCAGGCTGGCGAGCCTCCCCCTACACCACTGCCCTTGCATCCGTCCGAGATTCCGCCGATGGCCTTCACCCGTACCTATGATGGCGACGAGCCGGTCCGCATCAACAAGTGGCTGGGCCAGACGGGCGTATGCTCCCGCCGAGAAGCCGAGGGTCTGATTGCCGGGGGACTGGTATCCATCGACGGCGAGATTGTGCGCGATGCCGGGCGCAAGATCGAAAAGGGCCAGACCCTGACCCTGAACCAGGGCGGTGAAGAAGCCTTGGCGTCCGGTATGACCATCGTGATTCACAAACCGGTCGGCTACGTCTCGGGCCAGCCGGAACCCGGCAAGATTCCTGCGGTCCGCCTGCTGGCCTTCAAGAACCGGGCGGATGAAGGCCCCATCCCGCGCCGCGACGTCTCTCTGCCCCCCATCGGCCGACTGGACGAGGACTCGCGCGGGCTCCTGATGGTGTCATCCGATGGCGTGGTGGCCAAGGCCGTGATTGGGCCGGAGTCCGATCTGGACAAGGAGTACCTGGTCCGCGTCGAAGGCCAGATCAGCCAGGGCAAGCTGGACAGGCTATGCCATGGACTGGAGCTGGATGGCCGCAAGCTGCGGCCGGCCAAGGTCAGCCTGATCCGGGGCCAGGACCTGAAGTTCATTCTACGCGAGGGTCGTAAGCGCCAGATCCGCAGAATGTGTGAGTTGGTCGGGTTGGAAGTCGTGGACCTGTTCCGCACCCGCATCGGACCAATCCGCCTGGACGGCCTGAAGGAGGGCCAGTGGCGGCACCTGACGCCCGAAGAGCGCCAGGCCCTGCTGACCTACAAGGTCGAGGCCCCCTGATCAGACCGTCAGTTCAGCGGTAATCTTCACCAGCCGCTCCAGCTCGGCCACATGAGCGGCAAAGGCCTTCTTGCCTGCTGATGTCATAGACAGCCATGTCCGCTGGCGCCCCTCAAAGGGAGCTTTGCGCACGGCCACATAGCCCGCCTCCTCCAGAGCCTTGACGTATTTGGACAGGACTGAGTCCGAGACCTTGATGGTGTCGCGCACCACCGCAAACTC
>DLIT01000076.1:1741-2273 GCA_002483865.1 Brevundimonas sp. UBA7635 | reverse complement strand
ACGGCCCCGTTCACCAGCGGCACCCAGACCAGTCCCTGCACCCGACCAAGCCAGATGCTCAGCCCCATCAGGCCGATCAGCAGCGCAGCCAGACCAAATGCGGCCCAGCGTGCCCGTTTGGGGCTGTAGCCATTGACCCAGACGCCCGTCTCGGCCTGCCATCTGCGCATGATGATCGCCAGGATGACTACTGCGACCACCGTCGCCATCAGCGACAGCGGCCCCTTATAGCCCTGCCCGCCGACCAGCAGCGCACAGGACGCGGCATAGCCAAGGTCATACCACCAGGGCCAGTGGTCCATCTTTCCCAGCGCCTGTTTGCGGGTATCCCGAATGCTGTTCAGAGCCTCCAGCGCAGCAACGGCGTCGTGTCTGTCATGTTCGTTGGTCATGGCGCTTCCTCACTTTCCATAATGGAAAATGACATCGACTTTCCAACTTGGCAAGTCATAACTTTCCAATGCGGAAAGCTTTAACGGAGTGCCCTGAACCACTGCTCCAGCATGACCGTCTCGGCCCGCTGTGCGGCTGC
>DLIT01000076.1:0-1618 GCA_002483865.1 Brevundimonas sp. UBA7635 | reverse complement strand
GGCGCTTCGGCGAGGTAGCAGGTCAGGTCATTGCCGGCATAGGCCGTGATCTCGTCGGCCACCGCCTCCATCACCTCGACCACACGGTCGATGGCGGTCGAGGCCAGGCGCGTGGCAGGCATGGTGCCGGGTTCCAGGAACTCGCCCTGGGCCTCCCATTCGGCCGCGACCAGTCGGGCCGCTGCCTCGGTGGGCAGGACCATCTTGCGGTGAGCCGGGGTTTTGGGCGTGCGGCCGTCAAGCTGGACGGCCCAGCCGTCAGGTGTCTGCTCCACCCCCGCCTCCTTCCAGAAGCGCTTGATGCGTTCCTCGGATTCCCTGAAACCCTTGCGGGCGGCGACGTTGGGGTCCAGCGGCGGGATATGGCTCATGATCAGGTCTCGGGTCTCAAACCACTGCCGCGCGGGACGCAAAGCGATCCAGGGCAGCCTCAAGGTCGGGGAAATCTTCGGCGACGTGAATGGCACCGGCGGCGCGCTGTTCGTCCGGCGTGTGAAAGCCCCAGCCTACGCCCTGCCCGGTCACATCAGCATTGGCGGCCATGATCATGTCGTGACTGGTGTCGCCAATCATGATGGTCGACCCCGCTTCGGCTCCACAGGCGCTCATTGCGGCCAAGAGCATGGTCGGATCGGGCTTGCCGGGCCCGTCGCCCGCACAATGGCTGGACAGGAACAGGTCGCTCCATCCGGCTCGTGCCAGGTTGCGGGCCACGCCGCGCCGGTTCTGGCCCGTGGCGATCGACAGCCGCCATCCGTCCCGCTTCAACCGGTTCAGGGTGTCCATCACGCCGGGATAGAGCGGCTCCTCGTGGCCTGCCTCGTACATGGTGCGAAAACTGGCCTGGAAGGCCGCGACGAACTCAGCCAGCTCGGCCAGCGTTAGATCGGGCTCCAGCACGTGCAGGGCCTTGTCCAGCGTCAGGCCAACGATCTGGCGCACGCGATCATAGCTCGGCTCGACCAGGCCCAGCGTCCGGGCCGCATCGCAACAGGCCCGATGGATCGAGGCCCGGCTGTCGACCAGGGTGCCGTCGATGTCGAAAACAGCGAGGGGACGGCTCATCTCTGGCGCTGGACCCCTTCGAACGGGTCACCGTCAATCTCACCCTCATCAAAGCCGAAGTGGGCAAATCCGGCCTTCATCTCGGGGCTCAGCGGGGCCTCGACGATCAGCTTTCCACCGCGCGGGTGGTCCAGTTCGATGCGGCGGGCGTGCAGTTGCAGCTTCAGAAGGCCCGAGAGCTCCTTCGACTTCTCGTCGCCGTACTTGGGATCGCCCAGAATGGGGTGGCCGATCGCCGCCATATGGGCCCGCAGCTGATGTGTGCGGCCGGTGAAGGGCCGCAGCGCCATCCACGAAGCGCGGTGCGCAGCCCGGCTGATGGTGGCAAAGGCGGTTTCGGCGGGCTCGCCTTTCGGATCCTTGGGATCAGCCGGACGCATCATTTCATAGTCATTGATGCCTGTTTTCTTCAGCGCCATGTCGATCTGACCAGTCGAGGGCTTGGGATTGCCGATGACAAGGGCCCAATAGGTCTTCTTGGCCTGACGGCGGGCAAAAGCGCCGGCCAGGCGCTTGGCCGCTTCCGGCCCCTTGCCCAGCAACAGCACGCCCG
>DLIT01000016.1:4232-5023 GCA_002483865.1 Brevundimonas sp. UBA7635 | reverse complement strand
CCGTGAAGGCGGCCGCACCGTTGGTGCCGGCGTCGTCTCGAAGATCGTCGAGTAATCGACCCTTCCGGCCGACCCTGACGGACAACCGTCAGGAACGACGGATCAAGATGGCCCCCCGGAGCAATCCGGGGGGCCATTCTTGTGCTGGCGTACGGCGTTGCTGCCATACCTGCGTTTGTGGCCGCACGATTTGTCCAGGGCCTGTCAGATTTGCTGATAGAGCGGCCCAACGTAGCGATCACCGATCGTCATCCTGCGCGGCACAGGAAATTTGGTAGCGGTCCGACTGGGCGGCCTTGCTGGCGCTGTCAGGCACGTGGGTCAATGCACTGGCAAAAAGCCTGATTTGGTCGTAATAACGAAATTGCGGACGCCGGTTGTTGCGCCGCGCAGCGGGTTTCTCCCCTTTCGATGTTGACCATCGCTATCGTCGTCGTGCTCCTCCTGGTGGTGCTGAACGGCCTTTTCGCTATGACCGAACTCGCGGTCGTATCGTCACGCAGATCCAAGCTTCAGAGCCGCGCCGAGCGGGGAGACCGCGGTGCCAGAGCCGCGCTCAAACTGTCTGAAGAACCCACCCAATTTCTCTCTGCCGTCCAGGTCGGCATCACCCTTATCGGCATTCTGGCCGGTGCCTATGGTCAGGCCAGCATTGCTGGCCAGCTGGACGAGATACTGACGCATCACATTCCGGCCCTGGCACCCTATTCCCAGGCGGTCTCGACGGGCATCGTGGTCGTGCTGATCACCTATGTCTCGCTGATCGTGGGCGAGTTGGTGCCCAAGCGCCT
>DLIT01000016.1:0-3957 GCA_002483865.1 Brevundimonas sp. UBA7635 | reverse complement strand
CCCTATTCGCGCATCGTCGTGGCCCGTGATGCCGACGTCGATAACCCGATCGGTGTGGTCCATAAGAAGGACGTCCTGGACAGTCTGCTGACCGACGGGAGTTATGACCTGGAGAAATTGGTCAACGAGCCAGCCTTTATCCCGCAGTCGACTTCGGTGTTGAAGGCGCTGGAGATCCTCAAGGGATCGCGCATTCACATGGCCTTTGTCGTCGATGAATATGGGGCCTTTGAAGGCGTCGTGACGGCCACTGACCTGCTGGAGATGATCGCTGGCGACTTTCACGAAAGCCACGATGAGGTCGGGCATTCGATCCGCAAACGCGATGACAACTCGTGGTTGGTGGATGGCCAGACAGACCTGGACGACCTGGCCGATACCTTGGGTGAGGACTTCGGCGAGAACGAAGGCTTCCACACCGTGGCGGGTCTTGTTCTGCACCACCTGTCGCGTCTGCCGTCCGAAGGTGAGGTCCTGCAACTGGGCCGCTTCGAGGTCGAGGTGGTCGACATGGACGACCGTCGCATCGACAAGCTGATCTTCCGCGAAGTGATTGCCGAAACGGGTTCGCCCGCAGATTGATCTTAATCTAGGCTCTGAATGCAGAAAGGGACGGCCCGTAAGGACCGTCCCTTTTTCCTTGGCCGAACGTACGGGCAGATCAGGACTGGCTTTTGTCCTTGGCGTGGGCCCAGACGGCGACGAAACCAAGCACGCCGACAAAGCTGGTGAAGGCCGTGCAGAAGGCAATGATGAGGGGAAGGGCGCTGGCTGGCATAGATGTTCTCCTTTGAACACAAGCCTTTCCGGATTCCGGCTGTGCTGACCTTGATCGAGATCAAACCGAACGCCCGTCTCAGGCTGCTTCGGCAGCCTGGACCTTGCTCATCCAGATGCGGCCGTCGTCGCTTCGGCCCAGCACGGCGATGTGGTGGTTGCAGAGGGCCAGTGGGGCGGGGCGGTGGCTGACCAGAATCAGGCCCTGGCCTGTACGCTGCAGGTGTATTTCCAAACCTTCCAGGACCCGAGCTTCGATTTCAGGGTCCAGTCCCTCGGTCGGCTCGTCCAGCACCAGCCACGGTGCCTGACGCAGGTAGGCGCGGGCGAGGCCAAGACGGCGGCGTTCTCCGCCTGATAGGCGCGCGCCGTTCTCGCCGAGGGGCGTGTCTAGACCCAGCGGTGAACGTGCGATTCTTTCGCTAAGAACCGCCGTTTCCAGTGCCGCCCACAGGGCTGCATCATCCGTCTTGGGATCGGCCAGCAACAGGTTCTCGCGGACTGTCCCAGCCAGAAGGATAGACTGTTGCGGCGCATAGGCGAACCGCGCGCGCGCCATTTGCGGGGCGATGTCGGCGACATCGAACTCTCCGATCCGGGCCTCGGCCTCTACCGTGGGGCGCAGGTGCATCCAGCGCTCGATCAGGGTGGTCTTGCCCGAGCCTGAACGGCCGCTGATCGCGAGCCTTTGCGGTGGGGTCAGGGTGATGTCGGCGGCGACCAGAGACAGGCTGCTGGTCGTAGGCTGACCAGCGGCCTGATCGTCGACGTCCAGCAGGCTGCCTAGACGCTCGACCGCCGTGTTTACGGCCCCACGCTGGCGCAGGGCGGTCAGCGGGGCGGCGCTGCTTTCGATCGTCGTAATGGCCGCCAGGATGGCTAGTGCCATCAGCGGCGGTTGGGTGGCGGGCCCAGTCAGGATGACGCCGATGACAGTCAGAGCCATGGCCACCATCTGCACGGCCAACAAGGCGCTGCTGGCCCGGGCCAGGCGTCGGGTCGCGACATCAAGCGCCCTGCCTCGGCATGCAACCTGTTCGGTGGCCCAGTCGCGAGCGCCATAGGCCTGAAGTTCCGCGGCGGCTGCGGCCATGGCGGCAAAGTCCGACTTGACCTGACCCGATGCCGACTGAACCTGACGACCGGCTGGATCGGCCAGCCAGCGCGCCACAACCAGACTTGTGCCGAGTGCTGCCAGGCCGGCCAGAAGGATGACGATGGCGGGCTTCCAACCGGCGATCAGGGCCATGGCCATGCCGGTAGCCAGGCCGCTGACGCTCCCCCACGGCGCGGACAGGCGCACAAAGTGGTTTTGAAGGGCATCGACGTCCTGGACCAGCCGCGACGCAGCTTCGCCGCCGCTGAGGGCCAAGGTGCGCTGGATCGACCCTCCGGCCAGGCCTTCAAACAGCCGTGGCCTGAGGTGAGCCAGGGCCTTGAGCGCACCGCGGTGGCCGGTGATGCGCTCACCATAGCGAGACGCCGTGCGGATGACTGCCAACAACCGGATTATGGAACTGGGGATCAGATAATTGAAGCTCGAGGCGACAACCGGTCCGGCCAGCCCGGCCAGGGCTGCGGCGGCCAGGAACCAGCCGGACAGTCCCAGAAGCAGGACGGCCGCAGCCGAGACCAGCGAAGCATTAACGGCAGCTGCCAGCAGCGACCCCCTCTGGGCCTTTTGCAGGGCTTTCAGAAGGACACGCAGGCTGTTCTGACCGGTGGACAGGGGCAAAGATGAGGATCCGTCGGTCATAGGCGCACCACCTTGTGCGCCAGGGCGGCCACGGCTTCGGAATGGGTAGCGATCAGGGTGGTGCGGCCACGTGCTACCGCCTTGATGACCGGCAGAAGGGCGGCCTCGGAGGCGGCGTCGAGGTTGGCGGTCGGCTCGTCCAGCAGCAGCACCGGCGCGGGCTTTAGGAAGGCACGGGCCAGACCCAGACGGCGGCGCTCGCCGCCTGACAGGCCGCCGCCACGTTCATCGATCACACGGCCCATATCGCCATTCAGGCCCGCCATGGCGGCGGCTTCCAGAATCTGGCGCGTGGTGGCCTGTGCCCAAGCCAGTGCAATGTTGTCGGCCAGCGTGCCGGGCACCACCATCGGGGCCTGTCCGGCGTAGGCGATCCAGTCGGTCAGGTCGGTCTCGGGGCCAACGGGCTGGCCGTCGGCGAACAGCTGTCCGGCGGTCATGGGCGTCAGACCCAGCCACAGGTGCAGCAGGCTGGACTTGCCCGAGCCACTGGGGCCGACAAGGGCCACACTGCGGCCTGCGGGGATATCGAGGTCGAAATCCGTCAGCACCGGCGCATGCTCGGGATAGGCGATGGTGACCGACTGCATGGCCAGATGCGGGGGGGAGGCGGGTGCAGGGCGCTTTTGACGTCCTGTCGTCGGCGCGGCCTCTTCCAGCGCTTCGAGGTGCGGCGCGGCGGCCTCTGCGGCCTGACGTTCGTGATAGGCGGCAGAGAGGCGGCGCATCGGATGATAGACCTCCGGTGCCAGTGCCAGAAGGAAGAAGGCTTGTCCCAGTGTCAGGGCGTCGGGTGCCGGAAAGGGCAGGATGCGCAACAGGTTAAAGCCGCAGTAAACAGCCACCAAAGCGACGGCCAGCGCAGAGAAGAACTCCAGAATGGCCGACGAGAGGAAGGCAACTTTGAGCACCTTTGAGGTGCGCAGGGCCAGCTCGTGCGCGGCCACGCCCATGCGGCGCGTCTCGGCCCCTTCGCCCTGAAAGGCGAGGATGGTGGGCAGGGCGCGGATGCGGTCCACGAACAGGCCTGACAAGCGCTCCATGGCCTGAAACTGTTTACGGCTCTCGGCGGCAGCAGCCATCCCTGTCAGAGCCATGCCGATGACGAAAGGCAGCAGGGTGAACAGGAAGATGCCCGCCGTAAACGGGCTGACCACAGCCGCGACGGCGATCAATAGCAGGGGCGAAACCGCCGCGGCGGTGCGGACCGGCGCAAAGCGGGCCATATAGCCGTCCAACGCATCGATACCTTCGACCGCTGCAGCCATGGCCTGTGAGTCGGACACTCGGCCCGAGAACAGACCCGCAGACAGGCGCTGGCGCAGGCCAGACTTGGTCTGGCGCGCGGCATCGGCGGCGGCGCGGGTGGCGACCAGCGACAGTGCAGCCCGAAGAGCCAGACTGCCGACGGCCAGCGCCGCACC
>DLIT01000180.1 GCA_002483865.1 Brevundimonas sp. UBA7635 | reverse complement strand
AGTCTCGGTGAACTGGCCGCTTCTGGTCATGCTGGGCGCGCTGGTGGGGTTTGTCTCGGGCCTTTTCGGCATTGGTGGTGGCTTCCTGATGGCCCCGGTCCTGGTCTTCCTGGGCATTCCGCCGACCGTCGCGGTTGCCAGCCAGGCCAGCCATGTCGTCGCCTCCTCGACCTCGGGCGTCATCCGCTATTCCGGCATGAAGGCGGTCGACTACAAGATCGGGGGCATTATGGCCGTGGGCGGGGCCCTGGGTGCCCTGCTGGGCGTCGAGCTGTTCCGCTACCTGCGCTTGCTGGGACAGGCCGACCTGGTGGTTAGCCTGTCCTACCTGATCTTCCTGGGCTCGATCGGCACCATGATGCTGTACGAGAGCCTGACCCAGATCCTGCATCGGGTCCGGGGCGAAACCCCGCCGCGCAAGGAACGGCGGCGGCCCCTGTGGCTGTATGGCCTGCCGTTCCGGATGCGGTTCCCGCGCTCGGGCCTGTACATCAGCGCCATTCCGCCGCTGGGCTTGGGCGTATTTGCTGGCATCCTGTCGGCCATCATGGGGGTAGGCGGCGGCTTCATACTGGTGCCCGCCATGCTCTATATCCTGCGGATGAAGGCGGGCGTGGTCGTCGGCACCAGCCTGTTCCAGATCATCATCACCACGGCCATCACCACCATTCTCCAGGCGGGGCGTAACCAGACGGTTGATATCGTCCTGTCGACCATCCTGCTGCTGGGCGGGGTGGTGGGGGCCCAGTATGGCGCGCGCCTGTCCGGCAAGTTCCGGGCCGAGGAGATGCGGGCGGCGCTGGGCCTGATCGTGCTCCTGGTCGGCATCCAGATGGGGCTGGAGCTGTTCGTGCGGCCCAGTGAGATCTTCCTTCTGGCACCGGGGGTGGGCAACTGATGTTCCAGGCCCTGCCGCCCGATCCCGCGCCTGTCGCCGCCCCGGCCCCCGAGATCGTCGTCGAGCGCTCGACCGGCACCCTCGAAGAGGTGCGCGTCGCTGCCGCCCTGACCGACGCCCACATCAAGGTCGACTCCAGTTTTCGGGGGGCCTCGATTGTCCTTTATGGCGCGGTCTTCAATCCGACCGATACCCCTGCAGACGTGGTCGTGGTGGTGCGCGGGCCCGATGCGCCGGTGCGCCTGGTCAAGAAAACGCGCAGCATGGGCGTCTGGTTGAACAGCCGGCCGGTGCTGTTCGAGGGTGCGCCCGGCTTCTACATGACGGCCTCGACCCGGCCCCTGACCGACATCGCCGACTTTGGCCAGCTGCGGCGGCTGGGGGTCGGCACCGACCACCTGCGCATTGATGCGCCCGAGGAGTCGCGCACCGTGACCCGCTATGGCGTGCGCGACGTGGTTGTCAGCCGCCTGGGCGAGGACTATCTGGACTGGCGCCGTGCCGTGATCCGGCTCAAGGAGGCGGCGGCCCTGTACAACAGCGACCCCGAGGGCGTGAGTTTCGTCGACCGGGGCCTGTTCCGCGCCGAGGTCGAACTGCCCGCCGTGGCTCCCACCGGCCGCTATCATGCCGAGGTCTGGCTGTTCCAGGAGGGAGCCCCGGTTTCGGTCTCCAACCTGACCCTGTCAGTCGAAAAGGTCGGCCTTGAGCGCGACATCTACGAGTTCGCCCACCGCCGCCCCTGGCTCTATGGCATCCTGTGTGTTCTGCTGGCGGCCATCACGGGTTATGCAGCCAGCTGGGTGTTCAAGCGTAGGTAGCCCTCAAGTAGCGCAGCAATAGGGCGACTAAAAATTCCTCAAGTAGCGCAGCGATAGGGCAACTAAAAATGAACCCTTCCCCGATGGGGGAGGGCAGGGTGGGGGTTCTACCGCCCATCATCAGGATGCCCCCGTCACCTCACCCCGCAATCCATTTCCAACCGCAAATCCCCCATCCCCGACCCTTCCCCCCTCGGGGGAAGGGGGCATGAAAAAAGGGCGGCCCTTGCGAGCCGCCCCCTTCATTCCAGATCTGAACCCGACCCTTAGGCCGCAGCAGCCTTGGAGAACTTGCCGTAGAAGGTCTCGCCCTTGGCGGCCATGTCGCGCAGCAGCTGCGGCACTTCAAAGCGAGGGCCGTAGGCGGCAGCCAGGCGGTCGGCGGTCTCGACGAACTTGGGCAGACCGATCTGGTCGATGAAGGTGATCGGACCACCCGACCACGGCGCGAAGCCCCAGCCCAGGATGGCACCGAGGTCGCCTTCACGCGGATCGTCGATCACGCCCTCTGCCCAGCAGCGCGCCACTTCGACGGCCTGACGGTACAGCAGACGGGTCTTGATCTCTTCGACGGTGTCGAAGGCCCCGGCCGTCTCGCCAAAGCCTTCGGTCTTGGTGACCGGAGCCAGCTCGGCCAAGCCCGGCCAGATGACCTTGGGCTTGGAGTCATAGTCGTAGAAGCCCTTGCCGTTCTTGCGGCCATAGCGACCGCCTTCGACCATCTTGGCGACGATGTCTTCGCCAGCCGAGGGGACATAGGCATCGCCCAGATCCTCGCGGGTCTGCTTGGCGATCTTGTACGACAGGTCCAGCGCGACATCGTCGTGCATTTCCAGCGGGCCGCGCGGCATGCCGGTCATGCGGCCGATGTTGTCGATGGCGACCGGCGAGAAGCCTTCTTCCAGCAGCGCCATGCCCTCCATCAGATAGGTGGAGAAGCAACGCGAGGTGTAGAAACCGCGGCTGTCGTTGACGACGATCGGGGTCTTCTTGATCTTCAGGACATAGTCCAGAGCCTTGGCCAGAGCCTCGTCCGAGGTCTTTTCAGCCATGATGATCTCGACCAGCATCATCTTGTCGACCGGCGAGAAGAAGTGGATGCCGATGAAGTCTTCAGGGCGAACCGAGGCTTCGGCCAGGCCGGTGATCGGCAGGGTCGAGGTGTTCGAACCGAAGATCGCGCCCTTTTCGAGCTGGGCCTCGGCATTCTTGGTGACGGTAGCCTTGATCTCGCGGTTTTCGAACACGGCCTCGATCACCAGGTCCGAACCCTTGATCAGGTCGTAGTCGGTGGTCGGGATGATCAGGGCGAGGATACCGTCAGCCTTCTCCTGGGTCATGTGCCCACGCGAGACGCGCTTCTGGATCAGGTCCACAGCGTATTGCTTGCCCTTGTCGGCCGCTTCCTGGGTGGTGTCGATCAGGATGGTCTCGATACCGGCCATGGCCTGAACGTAGGCAATGCCTGCGCCCATCATGCCTGCGCCGATGACGGTGACCTTCTTGGGGTCCGACTTCGGAATACCGGCGGGACGCACCGCGCCCTTGTCCAGTTCCTGCTTGGACAGGAACAGCGAGCGGATCATGGCCTGGGCCTGCGGGGTCATCAGGGTCTTGATGAAGTAGCGGGTCTCGATGCGAAGGCCAGCGTCCATCGGCACCTGAATGCCTTCATAGACGGCCTTCATCATGTTCAGAACGGCAGGGTAGTTGCCATAGGACTGCTTGCGCAGGATGGCATTACCCATGATGAAGACCTGACCACCCGCGGGGTGGTAGGGGCCGCCGCCGGGGATCTTGAACTTGGGCTCATCCCACGGCTGGACCGCCTTGCCGCCGTTCCTGATCCAGGTCTTGGCCGCTTCGACCGACTGGCCGACTTCCACGACTTCGTGCACGACGCCAGCGCCCTTGGCGTCGTTGGGACGCCACGACTTGCCTTCGGCCATCTGCATCAGGGCGGTCTGCACGCCGATCAGGCGGGTCAGGCGCTGGGTGCCGCCGCCACCCGGGAACAGGCCGACCTTGATCTCCGGCAGACCCAGCTGGATCTTCGGATTGTTCTCGACCACGCGATAGTGGCAGGCGAGGGTGAACTCCAGCCCGCCGCCCAGCGCCAGGCCGTTGATGGCCGCCGCCACCGGCTTGCCGCAGGTTTCCAGCTGGCGGAAGGCGCTGTTCAGGCCATAGCCGGCGTCGAAGGCGGCTTGCAGATCACCGCCGCCCGACAGCATGCCCGAGGCCATGTCGCCAAGGTCGGCACCGGCGCAGAAGCCCGAGGCCTTGCCGGATGTCAGGACCACGCCCTTGATGGCGTCATCCGATTTGATCTTTTCGACCAGAGCGGGGATCTCCTTGATCACAGCCGTGGTCAGGGTGTTCATCGAACGGCCCGGAACATCGAAGGCAACAACGGCAATACCGTCGGCATCGATTTCGATCTTGAAATTTTCCATAGTCATTCGCTCCTGGATCAGACGCGTTCGATCACGGTGGCGGTACCCATGCCGCCGCCGATGCACAGGGTGGCCAGAGCCGTGGACTTGTTCGAGCGTTCCAGCTCGTCCAGCACGGTGCCGAGGATCATGGCACCGGTGGCACCCAGCGGGTGACCCATGGCGATGGCACCGCCGCAGACGTTGATCTTGTCGTGCGG
>DLIT01000060.1:36822-41448 GCA_002483865.1 Brevundimonas sp. UBA7635 | reverse complement strand
AATCCCTCTCTGTCCGCCATCCGATAGGCCGGTGCAAGGGACAGGTGAGATTAGGTCCCTGCCTTTACCTTCAGGCTGCGGCCGCGATAGGTTGCGGGGCTGACGTCGGTTTTGCGCACGGTTCGGCCGCCGGGATAGCTAACTTCGACGGTCACGGGATAGAGGCTACTGAGTCCAAAGTGGGCAGGAACGGCGCTTTGGGCGTTGTAGCCCCCGCCGGTAGGGATTTGCCTGGTGGCGATTATCTGGCCATGCTGATCGAACAGACGGACCTCGGCCCCGGGCACGACGCGGGTACCGTCGGCGGTTAGCACCCGTACGCTCAAGCTGCGCTGGCGAGCGGTGTCGTCCAGCTCATTGCGAAAGACAAGGTGACCGCCCTCTGGACCGTATCCATCGGTCAGGGATAGGTCGATGGCTCCGTCGCCATTATAGTCCACCCATTCGACGCCGTGGTCACCGGCGTTGAGCTGGCTGTCGCGGGTCAGAACCTGTTCAAATCGACCATTGCCCAGATTGCGATAGAGCAGGTTGACCGGAACCTGTTGACCCACCTCACCCTCGTACTGGTTTACAAAGAGGTCAAGGTAGCCGTCGTTGTCGTAATCGCCCCAGGCGGCACCCACGGCATGGCCATCAGCGGCAACCCCGGCAGCAGCAGCAACCTCTTCGAACGTGCCATCGCCCTTGTTGCGATAGAGAAGATCAGTGCCATAGACGGCGACAAAAAGGTCCAGATGGCCATCGTTGTCATAGTCACCAACGGCGCAGCCGACACCGCCGACCGAGCGGTCACGGCCTGCCTGATCCAGGCCTAACTGCGGGGCGACGTCTGTGAACTGGCCCCCGTCATTGCGCCACAGGGCGTCGGTCGAACCGGACTGGTTGGCCAAGAAGAGATCCAGGTCGCCATCGCGGTCATAGTCGAACCAGCACGCGCCGACCGTGGCGCGCGTATCATTGATGCCGCCCTCGCCCAGAACCGCTTCAAAGTGACCATCGACCTGGCGATAGAGCTGGTTCGGGCCGGCGCGATTGCCGGTATAGAGATCAAGCTGGCCGTCATTGTCATAGTCGATCCAGTTGGCCTGACGGCTGATGCGACCCGGCACCAGAAGGCCGAGGTCTGCGGCCACTTCTTCGAACCGCTCGCCGCGAATGTTGCGCCAGACGAAGCTGCGGTTGGCGGCGCGGTCGACCATCTCATTCGATCCGCCCAGCAGATCGACATAGCCATCACCGTCGAAGTCGCCCCAGCTGAGGCCCCGGATTTCGAGGCCTGACAGGGGCAGGCCCACGGCGGCACCGATGCTGGTCAGATGGCCATCATCATTGCGATAGAGTTTGACCTCGCCCCCCTTGATCGAGACGGCGAGATCCAGATCGCCATCACCGTCAAAATCGGCCCAGGCGTTCGACACCGACCCTGCGACCGACAGTTCGGCCTTCTGGATGACAGTGAAGGCAGGCTCAGACGCGAGGCTGGACGTCGCGGTCAGCAGGTTGATAGCGACGGCGCTGGAGAGCAGTTTGGTCCGGCTAATCATGGGCAGGCTCTCAGGGCTGGACACTGAAGGGGGTGCGTTCGCGGGTGGCGGCCTCGACCTGTTCACGGCGCAGCAGAAGCTCACGGAACCGGCTGTTGGACACCAGCTCCAATTGGTCACTGCGGTGGGGCGAACCGGGCTCGCGCGCATTGCCATAGGAGAGGTAGCCATAGGCCTTCACCGGGGTGGTGAACTCGATCATGGCCACCCAGGTCTCGCCATGGGTCGGGGTGCGGATGCCCTGAGCATCCGGGTCCGACCAGGTGAAGACGCGGAAGGAGCCCAGATTGCCGTAGCCCGCCTCGCCCGGCAGGTTGACGTCATTGAGGATCAGACGCGAGGCCTCACCATAGGGGCGGTCGATAGCTCCGTACTTCTGGTGCGTCTTGGCGATGGCTGTGCGCAGTTGCTCGACCGCAGCCTTGGGATCACGCAGGCCATAGGGGGTGCTGAGCGGCTTATCCAAGGACCAAGGAACAGCATAGCCGCCCTGCCCCGCAAAGCCATTGCCCGCAAACAGACGGGCCCACTCCTCGAACAGGAGGGCGGCACGGCTGTCCTTGGAAAACTCGCGATCCCAGGAGGACAGGAGGCGGGCGGCAGCCTGCACCTCTGGATCGGCATCGACCAGAGCCGCCGGGATCAGGTCCGGCAAGACGCGATCGGCCATGACCGCGCGGTGGCTGAGTTGCAGCCCCTGCAGGCGCTCCAGCGTCAGATCGGTCTTGTCGGCGATCAGGCTGACGCCCTGTTGCGCACGGAGGGAATGGGCCGTGCGCGGGGCCATATAACTGGGGAAGTCGTCAGGCCTATAGGTTACAGGCCAGGTCGGGGTCCAGGGCGGATCATTGGCGTTCTGGACAAAGCCACCGGGCGGATTGGTCACGCGGGGCAGTTCGTTCAGCGGGTGTGTCTCGCTCCAAAGATAGCGTGAGCTGTCACCCGGGACGAGGCCGGACCAGAAGGCAATATCCCCCTCGGACCGCTTCGGCGCGACGCCGTTGAAGGTATAGTTGATGTTACCGTCACGGTCGGCATAGGTGATGTTGAACGTCGGCACCTGCATGCGCGACAGCGCCGCCTCATAGTCGGCAAAGCTGTCGGCGGTGATCATGTCGAAATACTGTTCGAGCATTCCGGGGCGATCCAGACCCGCCACGCGAACGGCCACACTGGTCCCGTCGGCGCGGTCAAATACCGGACCATGGACAGTAGATTTCAGCGTCAGGGGCTTGGCGACCAGACTACCGTCAGGCTGACGCAGATTATAACTGACCTCGCGCACCTCGAAGGCTCGGACCAGCCCGTCGAACTCGTATCCGCCGTCCTTGAGCGTCAGGCGATAGTTGGTCGCCCCCAGCATGTTGTTCACCGTATTGGTGATGCCCATCTGTTGGTTGAAGGCAAAACGGATGACCGGAAGCCCGATCTGGGTCGCGCCATAGACTTCGAAGTCGGGCGAGACCAGATGGGCCTCGTAATAGGTGAAGTAGTTATTGGTCCACGACAGGTGCGGGTTTTGCAGCAGCATGGTGCTGCCCGACGCGGTCTTGGATGGGCCAATAGCCCATGAGTTCGAGCCCTGTTCCTGAAGCTCGACCGGATCGCCCTCGCCCAGGGTGCGACCCGGAGAGGCCACATAGAGGAAGTTCATCAGGCGGTGAGCATGGGCCACCACATCCTCTCCCCTCACAGGCAGGACGCGGCGGACCTCAGGATCAAGGGTCTGGGGGTTCTCGGTGGCATAGGCATTAATACCCGCCGCAAAGGCATCCAGCTTGGCGCGGAAGGCGGGTGATTGCTGCTGGTACCACTGGATAGCGCGTTCGGGTACGCTGTTGGCCAAGAGCCAGACCGTGGTCTTTTCGAACTCGGGACCCCAGTACTCAGCGCCCTTGCCGCGCGCCTCACCGTACAGGCGGATGATCTCGCTGCCATGGCTGCGGGCCTGAGCATAGCCATAGCCATAGAAGACCGCGTTGTCGTCAGTGCCATAAATGTGCGGGACGCCATAGCCATCCCACAAAATCTCGTTGGTCTTGGGCTGATAGGCCGCTATCGCCGGGGCTTTGGCCTCGGCCAGGGCCACCAGCGGCATCGCCCCCATTGTCCCCGCCGCCACCAGCAGCAGGGCCCGTCTGGACCATAGATTGAGCATCAAACTCCCCCTCACCTAAAAAGCTGGACGGGCAGACCGAAAGCCTGCCCGTCCCTTACATCACCATTTGTAGATGCCGCGCACAAACCAGGAGCCGCCGGTGAAGCCAAAGGGCGACAGGCCACTGTACATGCCCGTGCCCAGCTCGGCTGAGGGCTCCTGAATCCTGGTCGGATAGACGTTAAACAGGTTGTTCACGCCCGCCGTCAGACGGAAGTGGTCCGTCAGGTCGTAGTTGACTTGGACATCGGTGATGAAGTCCGCCTCGATCTTGCGATCCTGCGCCGGGTTGGTGGCGTTGCGGGTCCAGTATTCGTCAAAGCGCGTGCCCCGCAGGTTGGCGCTGATCGGGCCACGCTGCCAGTTCAGGTTCAGCGACAGCTTGGTCTTGGGCAGGGCGTCGGTCAGGGCCCCCTGCTTGGAGCGGTCGAAGATGACGATGTTGCCCAGCGAGGCCAGCTCTGACGGATTGTCGATGATGCCGGTGATCTCGGTCTCGTTGTAGTTAAAGCCCGCGCTCAGGTCGAAGTCGCCCAGATTATCCGTGCCCCACCTATAGGTGGCGACTAAATCCAGACCCTGTGTGCGGGTGTCGATGGCGTTGATGTAGTACTGACCGCTGATGTCGGGGCTGACATTATTGGCGACGAGGATCTTTTGGATCTGGGCCCCGATGGTGGTCACGCCATCGGCCGAAAGACGGGTGTCCACGGGGGTGAAGGTAGTGGTGACGGCAATGCGGTCTTCGACATCGATCTGATAGGCGTCAAAGGTCAGGGTAAAGCCGCGGCCCGGATTGATCGTGAAGCCGAGGCTGATGTTCTCGGACATTTCCGGCGTCAGAGGCTTGGCACCCAGAGCGCGGGCTTCGGCGGAGGCGACCTGAAGATTCTTGAGCTTCAGGACTTCCTGGATGCCGTC
>DLIT01000060.1:17413-36755 GCA_002483865.1 Brevundimonas sp. UBA7635 | reverse complement strand
AACGAGCCGCGCAGAGCGAACCAGTCATTGACCTCATAACGACTGCTGACCTTGTAGATCAGGGTGTCGCCAGCGGAATCGTCGAAGTTTTCATAACGCAGGGCACCGCTGACGTAGAAGCGCTCATTCACGTCCCAACCCAGCTCGCCATAGACGCTGTAGTTGTTGCGGCTGATGTCGCTTTCATCGTCAGGACGGAAGCCCGGCGTGGATTGGGCCCCTGCGGGTTGGATCTGGCCCGCACCCGGCTGGCCCGTCGGGCGGACATAGGTGCCTTGGATCCAGCTGGCCTCGTCGCCCTGCTTGACCTGATAGGTCTCGCGGCGGTGTTGCAGGCCGCCCGAGACCTGAAGCTCGCCTGCGCCATCAAGGCTGAAGCGGCGGGTGAAATCGACGGCGTTGACCCATTCGGTGCCGTTCAGTTGGCCTATATAGAAGTGGCGCGGGCTGCTGGGCCCAAGGCTAGCGTTGAAGCTGTTGTTGTACCAATCCGATGTATTAGAGCCATAGGCTGTGGACAGGTCCCAGTTCCAGCCGCTCAGCACACCACGCGCGCCGCCGACAACCTCGAAGTCCTCGTCCTTGAGCACCGTCTGGGCGCGGAAGCCATCGGGCGCAAACTCGGGCAGAGAGACCGAGTTGGTGGCCGGACGGAAGGTCCAGTTCAGGTCCGAGGTGCGGCGGCCATAGGTGCCAAAGCCATAGAGTTCGACATCCTGATTTACCTGATAGCCAAGGTTGACGCCGAAGACGTCGGACTCCTGCGGCATGGTGCCAAAATTCTTGGTCACCAGACGATCGATGGTCTGCTCGCGCGGGTCCGGCTGGCCATTGACCAGAGGATAGAGGCGTATGCTGTCGGCGATGCGCTCGGCGCGGTTCGAGGCCCCGCGATCCATGTGGCTATAGGACAGGCTAGCAAACCCGTTCTCGCCCAGAGCCACACCAAGGTTGGCATCCACCGTCAGATAGCGGCCATCGTCGCGGTCAAGGTTGCGCCCATGGCTAACCGCGATCTGCCCGCCCTCTTGTTGTTCATTAAGGATGATATTGATCACCCCGGCCACGGCGTCCGAACCATACTGGGCCGCCGCACCATCGCGCAGAACCTCAAGGCGCGAAATCGCTGCCGAGGGGATCATGTTCAGGTCCACACCGACGGAACCATTATAGAGGGTCGAGACCGAGTTGATCAGCGCGGTACGGTGACGGCGCTTGCCATTCACCAGCACCAGAGTCTGGTCGGGATTCAGACCCCGCAGCGAGCCCGTGGCAATTACCGTCGAGGAGCCACCGCCCGCGCGGGCCGGCAAGTTGAACGAGGGCACCAGATAGCGCACCGCCTCAAAGATACCCGTCTGGGCCCCCTGTTGAAGCTCTTCGGCATCAAAGACATCGATCGGAGTCGGGCTTGCAATCGCACTACGGGGCACACCGCGCACACCCGTCACAATGACATCGTCAACCTGAGTGGCCTCTTTCCCTCCGGATTGCTCCTGAGCCAGAGCCGCGCCCGCGACCAAACTCAAGATGCTGGCCGATGCCAGCCCCACGGCCCTCAATCCGGCCTTTCTTGAAATCACCGTCATTTCCACTATCCCCCGTCAGCCCCAGGGCAGGGGCGGTAAACAGGGGGAGCGTGCTAACACCTAGCACGCTTGAAATATCTTCATTATTATTGAGGCCATATTGAGATTAACTAAAGATCGAAAAGTAGTTATGAATACGGAATGGATCTGTCAGGTTTAACTGAGCACAACCGCCGGTTAAGCGACAACGACTTCATAAATACCTCTTTACCAATAGCTTGCCGTCGTCAAAGCGGTGCACCTTTAGCGCTGAACGACCTAGTGGCGCTTGGCCGCACGTGACGGGCGTGGAGTTTCGCTGAGCTATGTTTCGAGGGCCCGGCCGATCAGCGTATGCGTGTGATCAACGCGTGGACGATGAGGATGCGGCGTCTTCCTCCCGCATACGCTCGCGCAGCCCGCCCTCGATGGTCAGGCCGTCGTCCATCGGTCGATAGATCGCTCCGGTGGTAACGGGTGCGGGTCCGCCCCGGTCCGATTGGTGTTTGGAAGTTTCCGCCGATATCCGCTCAGTAAGATCGGGGAACAGGTGATGGGACAGGTTGAAACCCTTGGCCTTGATGCCGACCGGCTGTTCCTCCACTGGATGGAGACAGGCCGTGACGATGGCGTCGATAACAATCTGCGGGTCGTCCATCATCGCCATGCGCGGCTGACGGCCGGTATAGTTGGCGGCGTGATACCACCAAGGTGTGTCCACGGCCCAGGGCATGATCGTACCGACCCTGATACCGTCCTCCTTCGCAAGCCGAAGCTCTTCGTTGAGCGTACGGCCCAGACTGAGGACCGCCGCCTTGGTGGCGGCATAGGTGTTCTGCAACGCCAATGGAATCTCGCTATCGATAGAGCCGACATTGACCAAGCTGCCGTATCCCTGGGATCGGAACTGCCGAAGGGCTGCATGGGCACCATAGATGAGGCCCTTTATGTTCACATCGATGACTCGCGCATGGTCCTCGATGGGGATATCCCAGAAAAACCCGATGGCACCCACGCCGACATTGTTCACCCAGGCGTCGATCCGACCGAATCGGGAGATCGCGGCATCCGCAATTCGGGCCACATCGGACGGTTCGCTGACATCGGCCTCGACCGCAATCGCGGACCCGCCCTGCGCTTCTATTTCTGCGACGACATCGTCAAGCATTGCCTTGCGCCGGGCCGCCACAACGACTTTGGCACCCATAGTTCCCAGCTTCAGCGCAGCACCGCGTCCGAACCCGCTGGATGCCCCTGCGACGACAATGACTGCGTTATTCAAGGTCTCGGCCCGCATTGCCATCTGCTTTTCCTTATTTGCTTCTAGGAAAAAGCCCCTCTCGTGTCGTTATGTTCCGAATGTGGCTTGGCATGATTGGCTTCGTCCGCCCCCGTTCAGGCCATCAGCCCCATTCATGAAGGCTCGCACCGCTTTCGTGGCATGGTCCAGAAAAGGTTGGTCAGCAGGCCCGATCTCCGCCACCTGCTTGGACTGAGGTTTGGCTGCCCCTATTGCGCTCCTTTTGCTGGCATAGCGTGACGGCTCAGCTTTGCCTGTCGACCGCCCCAGCGCCTCACGTCCAAAAAGTTCCAGAAGTCGGATTGCGGGCAGGACGTGAACCATGCCCGGACTATCACGCTTGGATTGCCATCAACCGAGGGCAAATCCATGAAGATACTCATCCCCGCTGTTGCCATTGCAGCGCTTTCGCTGGCGGCCTGTGGCGACAATAACAACCCTGATCAGGGTCGCACCGAAGGGCCTGTTGTTTCAGGCTCCGAAAGCCCGCGCAACCCGGCAATCGACACCGAAAGCACCACCGCTACCGAACCCCTGACTCCGGGTGCCAACTCCTTCACTGAAGGTCAGGCCCGGTCTGCCATCGAGAAGCAGGGCTACACCGATATCGGCCCGTTGACGCAGGATGCCCAGGGCGTGTGGTCGGCAACCGCCACCAAGGACGGCACCCAGACCAAGGTCTCCGTCGACTACAAGGGCGCGGTCGTCGCGGGCTGATGCCGCCTCCCGTCCACCTATTCCCCTCTAGTATTTAAGGAGCCAGAGAATGGCCACTGTCACGCGACTGTTCGATCATCATGACGAGGCGCTGTCGGCTGTCTCGGAGCTGGAGGCCGCCGGTGTCTCCTCTACCGACATCAGCATCGTCTCCAACAACGCCAGCAACTGGCACGCCGGCCACAGTCATCCTGATCGCGACCCAGGTCCTCTGGGCGACCGGAACGGCGATGGCGACAATGACGTCGCCGAGGGCGCGGGCAAGGGTGCCGCCACCGGCGGGGCGCTGGGTGCTGGCGCAGGCGTTCTTGCGGGCCTTGGCATGCTGGCGATTCCGGGCCTTGGCCCGGTCGTAGCGGCTGGCTGGCTGGCCTCGACGGCGGTGGGAGCTGCGGTCGGCGCGGCCGCCGGTGGGGCTACGGGTGGTCTGCTCGGTGCCCTGAAAGAGGCCGGCCATGACGATGACGAAGCCAACGTCTATGCCGAGAGCGTCCGTCGCGGCGGCACCCTGGTCAGCGTGCGCTGCCCCGACACGGACCAGTCGCGGGTGGAAGCCATCCTGAATGGTCGTCGCGGTTTCGATGCCTCAACCCGTGGCAGCTTCTATCGCGAGACGGGCTGGACCGGCTTCGATCCGGCGGCAGCCCCCTATACCGTCGACCAGATCGACGAGGAGCGGGCGAGATACCGCTGACCCAAGAAAACCCCCGCTCCGGCGGGGGTTTTTTTAGAGGCTCTACCGCCCCCTTTGGCGCTATCGGGCACCACTGGTGGCCTCCGGTCAAACCAAAGGATGACGGTGCCAGGCTTCCAGACCAACACTTGACGTAAGACAGCCTGCTGGTGTCCGGCGGCGGATGGCTCAACCTGGGCCAGGATCACCGAAGTCGGGTACCCGTCACTATCAGCACCCACAGCAACGTCGCGAGCAGCCGATCATTCGATCTGGGCACCTGAAGGAGCCCGACATGACTGCAAGTGATCTATCGACCGACGCCGAGGTAGGTTCTACGGCCTTTCTGGACAGCGACCAGCACGAGAGTGAGCATGATTCACCCAGCTTGCGGGCCGCCCTGATCAACCGACCGCGCAGCGAGCTCTATGCCTTCTGGCGCGACCCGACCAATATCCCGATTTTCTCCGAAACCGTGAAGTCTGTTGCCTTGGTAGATGGCAACAAATCGCGCTGGATCGTCGAGGGGCCGGGCGGCAGGGACATCGAACTGCTGTCCGAAATCACCGGCGAAGAGCCTGGCCACCGCATCGCCTGGACCTCCGTAGAAGGCTCGGATGTCGATCATGAAGGTTGGGTCGAGTTCAAGGACAATGCCTTTGGCCGGGGAACCGAGGTTCGCCTTTTTATCAGCTATGATCCGCCCGCTGGCCTCATCGGCAAGGCGGTTGCCAAGGTCATGCAGCGTGAGCCCCGGATCCAGGCCCGGCGTGAACTGCGCCGCTTCAAACAGCTGATGGAAACCGGCGAGATTTCCACATCTCGCGCCCCCGATGCCGCCCCGCGCGGCACACGTCACTTCTGACCCCGGCGAAAGGACCAACCATGCGCGCCCTAACCTGGCACGGCAAACACAATGTTCAGATCGACACCGTGCCGGACCCCCAGATCATCAATCCCCGCGATGCCATCATCAAGATCTCGGCCACGGCTATTTGTGGTTCGGACCTGCACCTTTACGACAGCTATATTCCGGGCATGTCCAACGGCGACATCCTGGGTCACGAATTCATGGGGGAAGTGGTCGACGTCGGTGCTGGCAACACCAGTCTGAAGAAGGGAGACCGCGTTGTGGTGCCCTTTGTAATTGCCTGTGGTCAATGCTTTTTCTGCGAGAAATCCCTGCCTGCGGCCTGCGACAACTCCAATCCGGCGGACAAGGCTGACGCCTCCGAGATCGCCTTTGGCCAGGCCATGACCGGGGCCTTTGGCTACTCCCATTTGACGGGGGGCTATGCCGGAGGTCAGGCGGAGTATGCCCGCGTACCCTATTCAGACTATGGACCCATCAAGATTCCCGACGGTATCGAAGATGAGAAGGTGCTCTTCTTGTCCGACATCTTTCCCACGGGGTGGATGGCGGCCGAGAACTGCCAGATCCAGCGGGGCGACACCGTGGCTGTCTGGGGCTGCGGACCGGTCGGCCTGTTCGCCATCAAGAGCGCCTTCCTGCAGGGAGCCGGGCGCGTCATCGCCATCGATCGCCATCCCAGACGTCTGGAACTGGCCAAGGCCAACGGGGCCGAGGTGCTGAACTACCACGAGGTCAAGGTGCGCGAGGCCCTGCTGGAGATGACCGCCGGGCTGGGGCCGGACAGCTGCATCGACGCCGTGGGGATGGAAAGCCACGGCTTTGCTCCGGACAACATCATCGATGCCATCAAGACCACGACCCGCCTCGGCACCGACCGGGCCCATGTCCTGCGCGAGACCATCATGGCGGTGCGCAAGGGGGGAACGGTCTCGGTCCCCGGCGTTTATGGCGGATTTGCCGACAAGATCCCCGTCGGGGCCTTCATGCAGAAGGGGCTGACGCTGAAGACTGGCCAGACCCATGTCCAGCGCTATCTGCCGGCCCTGCTGGAAATGATCCTGGACGGCCGGATCGACACCACGGACCTGATCAGCCACCGCCTGCCGTTGGAACAGGCACCCGAGGCCTATGAAAACTTCAAGTCCAAGCAGAACGAGTGGACGAAGGTGATTCTTCTGCCCCACTGATCCCGTCGAGCGCAGGCACAAAAAATGGTCCAGGAGCAATCCTGGACCATTTCTCTCGGGCGGTGGCAGCGACCCTAGTTGGTGGTGGCCGTGTCCGTCTGGCTGGCCAGCAGCTGGCGGGCCTTTTCCAGGTGGGCCTCGATCTTGGGAACCACGGTGCGGGCGTGCTCGGCCAGAGCCGGAGCGTCCGTATTGTCGGCAAAGCCGCGGTGCAAGGTCAGGGCTTCCTCATGGGCAGCTACCTGCTGCTGAAGATAGACCCGGTCGAAGTCCGCCGCCGGGGCTGTATTCAGGTTGTCAATCATGCCTTTGCGACGCTCATCGAGATCGGTGGGGACAGTCTGGCTCTCGTTCAGAGAGGCTACAGCCGTTTTCAGGTTCTCGGTCGCGGCCTTATGATCGCTGTCGATCATACGGGCCAGGGCCTTGACTTCATCATTGGTGGATTTCTGCAGGGCAACTGCCGCAGCCTGGACCTCATAGAGATCGCCACGCGCAGCATTGGGCACATAGGCACTGATCATATTGCTGCCCATGGTGGTCGCAGAGACCTGTCCAACGGCACCCGCAACAGCGTCCTGCGTCTGATCAACTGCATTGCGATCTTCTCCGGGCGAACAGGCCGTGACCAGCGCCAGGCTGGCGACCGTGCCGAGGATGAGGACAGATTTCTTCATGGAGCGCTCCTTTGCGGTTCGCCTCCACAAGGACAAAGCCTGTCTGCGCGTTGCCTAAAGTCGCCTACCCGACATTGCGGGCGAGATAACGGAACCGGCGCGGCGAAGAGACGTCCCGACAGGCGAGAAGGAGATACCGATGGAGCCAGAACACAAGACACCAAAACCCCCCGTTCTGCGCCAGCCCCGGCGACTTCTACGGTTTGCAGCTATCCTGCTCGGGCTGCTGCTGCTGATCTATGTGGCCACCGCAGCCACAGGCTTCCTGAAAACCGAGAACCGCGCGCCCGACTATCGCGATCCCGCCCCCGAGGCCGGGCACCCGTCGACAGACAGCTAGGAGAACCCGCCCATGAGCCGCCAGACAAAGGGCCGAACCGACAATGGGGCCGTTCCCGTTACCAAGTCCACGCCTGATGCTTCTACCGAAGGAGCCAGGAAGACCCAGGAAAAGTCCCGCCATCGTGCCGGGCCTGATGGCCCAGACGCCACAGAGGTCGGCAACACCTTCAAAGCTCAGGGTGGCCGCGCTGGCTGAGCCTGGATCCAAGAGATGTGTTCTGAACCTTGCGGGAACAGGTTTTGCCTACCGGGCTTGAACTGACTCGACCTCACAACAGGAGACAAGAGAAATGGCCGAAAAGACCTTGAATGACCTGTTCCACGATACTCTGCGGGACATCTATTATGCCGAGCGGAAGATACTGAAGTCCCTGCCTAAAATGGCCCGCGCAGCTCAGTCCGACAAGCTGAAGGCCGCGTTCCAGAAGCACGAAGAGCAGACCGAAGGCCAGATCGAGCGCCTGCAACAGGTGTTCGAGATCATCGGCAAGGCCGCCCGAGGCAAGACCTGCGATGCCATCGAAGGCATCCTGGCCGAGGGTGAAGAAATCATGGCGGACTACAAGGGCACGGATGCCCTGGACGCTGGCCTGATCTCGGCAGCCCAGGCGGTCGAGCACTATGAAATCACCCGCTACGGCACCCTGAAGCGCTGGGCCCAGATGCTGGGCCTGGACGACGCGGTGAAGCTGCTGGACGAGACCCTGCAGGAAGAGTCCCAGACCGACGTCGATCTGACCACCTTGGCCGACGCCTCAATCAACCAGAAGGCCGCCTGATAGAAGCAGGGCCGTCGGTTTGACCGGCGGCCCTGCCTTTTCTGATCTGCTTAACCGGCTAGTGTGCCAGCCTGGCTGGCTCACGCTCCATCCGGCCCTCAACCAGTTCGGAATCGCAGTTGCAGGCGATTTCCTCCAGGGCATGGACGTCAGACACGATCAGGCGGCCGCGCCGGATACGGATGGCTCCGCGATCTCTTAAATGGCCGCACGAGGCATTGATACTGGTGCGCTGGAAGCCCAGCAGATCAGCCAGTCGCGCCTGGGTGATCGAGATGCCATTGGGGTCGCGCACCGCCTGATGCAGGCGAAGAATCCATTTTGCGGTCCGTTGGGAGGCTGTGTGGCGAGCATTACAGGCCGCCTCTATACCCGTGATCCGTGCCCGTGCCACAGCATGGGCTGCCAGGAATTTGAAGATCCAGTTGTCGTCCAGCAGCGAGCGGATCGTCGACAGCGGGACCGAAAAGCCGTCACTGGGAATAATGGCGCGCGTCCCGGACACTGCCTTGTCATCCAATAGGGCTTCCCAGCCAAAAACACTGCCAGGAACGATTGTGCCAGCGCAGACCGGATGGCCTCCGGGAAAAATTCCCAGCACCCCCGATTTCAGGAAATAAAGTCGTCCCGGGGGCGGTGCCCCGTCTTCCGGCAGATAGAGATTTTCCGCCCGTTCGCAGATCCCCAACCGGACATCGACGGAGAGGGCGTTGAGCACAGGATGCTCGAACCGAGGCTTCAACAAGGACGCGCAAAAGACATCTGATGTTGCAGTGAGTTCCATCGCTAAGATTCCAGGTTAGAAATGAAACGCGCAGCCATGGCCGATGACGTCATCATTCAATCAACAGGATTGCCGAGATAGATTGTTCGGTGGGCCTGGCATTCCATGAAGCAATGAATACCCGAACCTTTCATGCATTACGCATCCGCCCAATCTGTAGTTTCCGCTGCCCCCGCTGATTTTGCAATCAGACTGGCTACACCGGCGGCAATCATAACGGATTGTAAATCCATGGGTTGCGGTCAGCCGCAATAAAGCCGGTAACATATATGTGTTACGGTAACGCTTATCCAGGATTAAGCTTATCAACCGATCTTGTTCCGGACCAAAATGCAATATTATGAAAGCGCCATTACTTTACCGGAATCTATCAAGGCAGCAACAGCCTTGGGAAATAACCGGGATTGGGGCTGAGGCAGACTGGTGGCCAGTGTCTGTGCAGTGAACAGATCAATAATCCTTGGATGCACATAGGAAGAGCGGCATACGCTCGGCGTATTGCCCAGGCGCCCAGCCACCCTTTTCATGCAGGCGTTAAGCTTGCGCCGAGCTTCGGCGGGCGAGGTCGGTGTGTCCATGGCGCATAGTATCTGGGCGGCATGGAGGGTAGCGGCCCAGGTGCGGAAGTCCTTGGCAGAAAAGGCCTCACCCATGTGGGCGCGGATGAAGGCGTTGATGTCTTCCGAGCGGACAGTGCCCAGTGTCCCGTCGTCGCATCTGTATTGAAACAGGGTCTGGCCAGGCAGCTCGTTCAGGCGGCGTATGATGGTGGCCAAGCGGCGATCCTGGACGCTGACCTCGTGCTCGACGCCACTTTTCCCGCGAAAATGGAAGCGCAGTTCCTGGCCGCTGATCTCGATGTGACGCTTTCGCAGGGTGGTCAGGCCATAGCTGCGGTTCTGGCGCGAATACCGGGCATTGCCGACGCGGATCAGGCTGAGCTGGAGCAGGCGCACGGCTGTGGCGACGACCTTTTCCTCGTCATAGCGACGGCGCGCCAGGGCCTGCTCGATCGCCTTTTCCAGCCGCGGCAGGCGGGCGGCGAACAGCGACAGGCGGTCGAACTTGTTGGACGACTGGGCCACGGTCCAGTCGGGATGATAGCGATACTGCTTGCGATTTCGGGCATCGCGGCCGGTCGCCTGGATGTGGCCATTGGCGTGGGGGCAAATCCAGACATCCTGCCAGGCGGGGGGAATGACCAGCGAGCGGATGCGCGACAGCACCCGCTCGGACGTGATCCGCTTTCCGTCAGGCCCCTGATAGCAGAAGCCCCTGCCCGCCCGGCGTCGGCTGATCCCCGGTGCCTCATCGGAACACCAGCGCAGGCCCTCGGGCATGGGCACGGCTTCGTCCGTGCGCGAATCCTCGGCTGGCACGCAGGGCTACCCGGCCTTGCGCGCGCGGGGCTTGGACGTCTTGGCCGCGGCCTTGGCAGGGGCCTTTTTGGCCGCCGCCTTGCCTTCCAGACTGGCGCGCAGGGCGGCCATCAGGTCGACGACATTGTCCTGGCTGGGCTCGGCCACCTTGGCGGGCTTCTTGCCCTTCTGCTTGTCAGCGATCAGCGCTTTCAGCGCCTCTTCATAGCGGTCGGTGAACTGACTGGGATCAAAGGGGCCGGCCCTTTGCTCGATGATTTTTTCAGCGATCTGGATCATGTCCGCATCCGCCTTGGCCGAGGAAATGCCGCCAAAAATCTCGTCTGGCTGGCGCACCTCGTCGTCAGAGCGAAGGGTGTAGGCCAAGATGCCCTTGCCGCGCGGCTCCAGCGCCAGAAGCCGCTCGCGCGTTGACATGACCACGCGGGCCAGGGCGATCTGGCCGGACTTCTCCATGGCCGTCCGGATGACGGTAAAGGCCTCTTGCCCCACCTTGCCATCCGGGGCGAGGAAGTAGGGATTGTCCCAGTAGATCCGGTCGATGTCCTTGGCTGGCACGAAGCGTTCGATGTCGATGGTCTTGGTGCTCTCCAGCTTGACCGACTTGATCTCCTCGTCGGTCAGCAGCACGTACTCGCCCTTTGAAACCTCATAGCCCTTGACCAATTCGGAGCGCGAGATGGGGCCAGTCTCGGGGTCCGTGGTCACCATGCGGATGCGGTTGTTGGTCTTGGGGTTGATCAGGTTGAAGTGGACATCCCCGCCGCTCGACGTCGCCGTGTAGAGCGCCACCGGACAGGTGACGAGCGACAGCTTGAGATGACCTTGCCAGCTGGGTCGCGGAGCCATGAGCGCACCTCGTTCACGAAAGGCCGTGGGGAAACAGGACTCTGCAACGGCTCTGGACCGATTTCGTTCGCCTAACCGCAGGTCTCGACGTCGCCGGTCTCCAGATCCAGGACGAAGCAGTGCTGGTGGCCATCCTCGGGATCGGTCACGAACAGGCGCAGTTCCGGCACCGGTGGCGAGGTGATGAAGTCCTCGACATAGGCGATCGCGGCGGCCTCGAACGTCGGCTCCTGGACGATGCGGGTCGGGTGTCCGGGCGCGTGGACACGAAAGCGGCGCTGTTCAGGGGTGGCGGTGTCGAGCATGAAATCCTCCGTCCGACGGCAACGCGTGTCCGCCCGAAAGGATTCATGCCCCGCCGCGCGGCAGAACAAAACCACGGCTGCGGGAGCGCTCCGGGCCCGTGGCCGTTCAGGTGGGCCGGAGGACCCGATGCCCAAAGCCCGCCTCGCCACCTATCGCCAGATGCGCGACTTTTCCCAGACGGAGGAACCCTCTGGCGTGGGCGCAGAGATCGCGCCGTCCGAGCACCTGAGATTTGTCATCCACAAGCACGACGCCAGCCGCCTGCATTTCGACCTCAGGCTGGAATGGGAGGGGACCTTCCTGTCCTGGGCGGTGCCGAAGGGGCCCTCGCTGGACCCGGCGGACAAGCGCCTGGCCATGGCGGTCGAGGACCACCCGCTCGACTACGGCGACTTTGAAGGCACCATCCCGAAGGGCCAATATGGCGGCGGCACCGTCATGATCTGGGACCGGGGCCTGTGGGCTCCGGAGCCGGGCTTTGAGGACGTGACTTCCCAGCTGGCCAAGGGCGAGCTGAAGTTCGTCATGGAGGGCGGGCGGATGCACGGCGGCTGGGTGCTGGTCCGCCTCAAGCCCAAGCCGCGCGAAAAGGGCCGGCCCTGGATGCTGATCAAGCACCGCGACAGTGCCGCCCAGACCGGCAACCCGGACGGCCCCACCGACGATGATCGCTCCACCGCGTCAGGCCGCACCATGAGCCAGATCGCCGAGGCCAGGCCCGCGGACGTCGCGCCCTTCATGACCCTGCCCCGAAAGCCGCGGGCGAAGGGGGCGACCAAGGCACCCGCGGCGGCCCGGGCCAAGGCCCAGAGAACGGCACCCGCCAAGGCCCGCCCCGCCAGCAAGGACGGCCTGCCCGACTTCATCGAGCCCCAGCTGGCGACCAGCGTGGCGATCCCGCCCGGCGGCAGGGACTGGGTGCACGAGATCAAGCTGGACGGCTACCGGATTCAACTGAGGATCGAGGATGGCAAGGCCCGGCTGCGCACCCGCAAGGGCCTGGACTGGACCGAGCGCTTTCCTGACATCGCGGCCGCCGCAAAGGGGCTGAAGAACGCCATCATAGACGGCGAGGTCGTGGCCCTGGACGCCCAGGGCCAGCCCAGCTTTGCCATCCTGCAGGCGGTGCTGGCGGGCGAGGACCGGACCCCGCTGATCTTCTATGCCTTTGACCTGCTGTTCGATCAGGCCACGGATGTGCGCGACCAGCCGCTGGAAAAGCGCAAGGCCCTGTTGCAGCAGCGCCTGGCCAAGGCCGGATCGGCCATTCGCTATGTCGACCATTTCAGCACGGCTGGGCCCGAGATGCTGCGCTCCGCCTGCGGGCTTGAGCTGGAGGGCATCATATCCAAGCAGTTGGATGCGCCCTATCGGTCCGGGCGAGGCCACAGCTGGGTCAAGTCCAAGTGCCGCCAGGGGCAGGAGGTGGTCATCGCCGGCTGGGCCACCACGGGCGATGCCTTCCGCTCGCTGATCGCCGGGGTCTATCGCGACGGCAAGCTGGTCCATGCCGGGCGCATCGGCACCGGCTTTGGCCGGCGCGTGGTCGAGCAGATCCTGCCGCGCCTTCAGGCGCTTGAGGTCGCCAGGAGCCCCTTTCCTGATGGTCCGAAATCCGCGCCCGGCGTCCATTGGGTCAAGCCCGAGCTTCTGGCCGAGGTCGCCTTTGAGGGCTTCACCGCCTCGGGCACCCTGCGTCAGGCCTCGTTCAAGGGGCTGCGCGAGGACAAGCCAGTCACGGAGGTAAAGATGGAACAGCCGGAGCAAACCGCCCCGCCCAGGCCACGTCGAAAGCCCAGGGCGACGCCCGAACTGAAGCTGTCGAACCCGGACAAGGTGCTGTGGCCTCCCACCGACCGCACCCCCGCCTTTACCAAGCGCGACCTGGCCGAATACTACCTGAGGGTCGGCGACCAGATGCTGGAGCATATCCGCGGCCGCCCCTGCTCGCTGGTGCGGGTGCCGGATGGGATCGAGGCCGAGCACTTCTTCCAGCGGCACCCGGCCAAGGGCCATTCGGAGGCCATCGAACCTGTCGAGATCGAGGGCGATCCCAAGCCCTATATGCAGATCAACACGATCGAGGGCCTGCTGGCCGCCGCCCAGATCGCCGCCGTCGAGATCCATCCGTGGAACTGTGTGCCCTTCCGCCCGCAACAGGCTGGCCGGCTGGTCTTCGACCTGGACCCGTCGCCGGAAGTAGGGTTCGAGGAGGTCATCAAGGCCGCGCGCGAGGTCCGCGAGCGGCTGAGCGACCTGGGCCTGGAAAGCCAGTGCAAGACGACCGGCGGCAAGGGCCTGCACGTCGTCACCGAGATCGAGCACCTGAACATGGACTGGGCCGAGGCCAAGGCTTTTGCCAGGGAGTTCTCGCGCGTCATGGCAGCCGCCGCACCCGACCGCTACCTGATCACCATGTCGAAGAAAGAGCGATCGGGGCGCATCTTCATCGACTACCTGCGCAATGATCGAAAGGCGACGGCCATCGCCGCCTTCTCGCCCCGCGCGCGTCCGGGGGCTACCGTCTCCACGCCCCTGCGCTGGACCCAGGTCAGAAAGGGCCTGGACCCATCGCGCTATACGATTGCGGCGCAGAGCCGGTAAGGACCGGAGAGGATATCCCCGCTCTGGCAGCTTCCCCGTTCAGAACGGTTTTGAAGAGGCAAGCGCACTCATCCAGGTCCATGCGAACGGCGTCGACGCGGTGTCAGCCTCCGAAACCGGACTTGCCCAGTTCCAGGCGGCTTTGCTCGAACCCCTGCTGGGGGGTAAGGGCATTGGTCGGATCCACGACCTCGTCGAAGCGCTCGACCAGGATGTCAGGGATGGCATCGACGCCGGTGCCGATATGGATGCCCTGGGTCAGGGTGATCTGGGCCGATTCAAAGCTCCTGGCCCCGGCGCAGACGATGGTACGGTTGGGAGCATCGGCCATGACCAAGGGGATAATGGCCGGGCTGACGTATTCCGGCTTGATCTGGGCCAGGACCTCTTCAGGCAACAGGCCCTGCAGCATCTGGGTGGCCGCCGTCGGGGCCAGGCTGTTGACGCGGACGTTGTATTTCTCGCCCTCCAGACCCAGGGTCTGCATCAGGCCAACCAGGGCCATCTTGGCGGCGCTGTAGTTGGCCTGGCCAAAGTTGCCATACAGGCCAGACGACGAGGTGGTCATGACGATGCGGCCATAGTTCTGGGCGCGCATGATGTCCCACACCGCCTTGGTGCAGATGACCGATCCCATGACGTGGACGTCCAGGATCAGGCGGAAGTCGTCCAGCTCCATCTTGGCGAAGCTCTTGTCGCGCAGGATGCCGGCATTGTTGATCAGGATGTCGATACGGCCCCACTGGTCGTGGGCCGACTTGACCATTCCGGCCACGAAGGCCTCATCCGTAACCGAACCGATGGCCGCCACGGCCTCGCCACCCTCGGCCATGATCTCGGCCACCACCGCCTCTGCGGCAGCGCCCATGTCATTGACGACTACCTTGGCCCCGCGACGGGCCAGCAGCAGGGCATGGCAGCGGCCCAGGCCCCCGCCTGCACCGGTGACGATGGCAACCTGTCCATCCAGTCTGATCATAAATCTCTCCCGATACCTTATCGAACCGACCCCCGGCCGGACCACCGACATCTCAAGCTCGTCCACGGATGGCTCGTCAAACAGGCGGCAATGATCCGGTCGAGCGCGTGCACGTCGCCAGTATCCAATCAGGAAGATGAGCAAGAGGAAAGCGATCATGCTCGCCTGGGCAGCTCAAGGGGCGGCTCAGGGTGCGGGCAGGCGGCACAGGCCAGAGCCCATGCCGCCCTTGGCCGCATTAGAAGCGGATGCGGACCCCGCCGAACAGACCACGGCCCGGCGCGCCATAGTTCAGGACGGTCTGGTAATCCTCGTCCAGAGCGTTCTCGACGCGGCCATAGACTTCGAGATTGTCATTGAGCGGATAGCTGGCCCGCAGATCGACCAGGCTGTGGGCCTCCATGAGCGTGGTATTGGCCTCGTCATTGAAGCTGTCACCGACGTAGCGGATCGACAGGCCGGTCTTCATACCGGACGGCCAGGCATAGTCCGCAGACAGATTGGCCAGGTGCTCGGGGCGGCGGGTCAGGAACAGGCCGTCGGTCGCGCCGGACGCACTCCTGGCCTCGGTCCAGGTATAGTTGGCATTGATCGACAGGTGCTGGCTGGCCTGGAACTGGCCGACCAACTCCAGCCCCTGGGTCTCGGTTTTCTGGACGTTGCGGTAATAACCCCAGCGGCCCACGCCGTTGACCAGGCAAAGGGGATCGGTGCTGGGCGAGGCGCAGCCGTTGTAGCGGATCTCATTGTCAGCCTCGCGCCGGAACCAGGTGGCCGAGACCACGGCGCGGTCGGACAGGCGCTGCTGGACGCCCAGCTCCCAGCTGTCAAAGCTTTCAGCCTCCAGCGTCAGGTTGCCGTAGTCACTGTAGAGCTCATAGAGCCCGGGCGCGCGAAAGCCCTGGCCCCAGCTGGCGCGGATCAAAGTCGATCCGCCATTCAGCGACCAGGCAGCGGCCAGTTGGCCCAGAAGGTCGTCGCCATATTCGGAATGGTCGTCAAACCGAAGACCCGCCGTCAGCGTCAGGCCCGGCACGGCGGTCCACTGGACCTGGGCATAGGCGCTGTCGAGATCGGCCCGACCCGGCTGGAAGGGAGCATCCGGCGTCCAGGTCGAGACCGAGCGCGTCTTCATGCGCTGGCGCTCGCGCTCCAGGCCAAAGGTGGCATTCAGCGCATCGGTAAAGGCCAGGCTGCCCTGATATTCCCAGCGCCGGTTCTCGCCCCGGGCCTCGAAAGTCAGCGGCAGGGCAGTGATGTCAGGATTATGGTTGGCCCGGTCGATGTCGGTCACGGCATAGGCGATCCGGTTCAGAAAGCGCCCGTCCCACAGGTCGATGTTCAGCCCGCCATAGACGACCATCTCCTCGGTCGTGGCGTATTCGCGGCTGTCGCCGTTCCAGGCATCGAAGTCGCCGCGGCTGTCTGACCAGACCGACCGCAGGTCCAGCGACACGGCCTCGGTCAGGGCCAGGTTCAGGCGACCCGACAGGCTGGTATTGCCAAAGCCATCCTTCTCGTGCGCCGGGGAAAAGGCCGAGAAGCCGTCGGTGTCATAGCGGTTGGCTGCCAGACGCCAAGTCAGGCGCTCACCCGCACCTCCGATCCCACCGCGCACATAGCGGGTGCCGCGCGAGCCCGCCTCGGCGCTGAGCCGACCCTGCAGGGTCTCGGTCGGTGCTGCCGTGACGATATTGACGACGCCGCCCACGGCCTGACTGCCCCAAAGGGTCGACTGGGCTCCGCGCAGGACCTCGATCCGGGCGGTGTCCCCCACCAGCAGATTACCAAAGTTGTAGTAGCCCTGGGTCAGGGATGGATCGTTCAGCTTGACCCCGTCAATCAGGACGACCGTGTGATGGCTTTCGGCCCCGCGAATATAGAGGCCAGCCGCCGTGCCGATATTGCCATTGCGGGTAAAGCTGACCCCGGGGGTTGAGGCCAGCAATTCAAGCACCGGCATGGTCTGGCGCTGCTCAATGACGGCATGGGTCAGCACCGTGACCGAGGCTCCTACCCGCTCGACCGGCTGGGCGGTGCGGTTGGCGGTGACGATCACGTCCGGCAGGCCGGTCGCACCAGCGCGCCCGGCCACGTCGGGACGGGAGGCCTGCTGGTCCAGATCGAGGCCGTCGGCGGCCTGGGCATGAAGGGGGAAGGCAGCCAGCAGGCTGGCAGC
This sequence comes from Brevundimonas sp. UBA7635, assembly GCA_002483865.1. Classification (GTDB taxonomy): domain Bacteria; phylum Pseudomonadota; class Alphaproteobacteria; order Caulobacterales; family Caulobacteraceae; genus Brevundimonas. Next base: position 19,558 of record DLIT01000060.1, on the reverse strand, counting down.
GGCAAGGATAGCAAAGGCAGACCGGGACATCCGGCAACTCCTGTTCACGACGCCACGCCCAAGGACTTCCGCACATCTCTGGACGCGCGAAAGCCACCGTGGGCACGGCTGGTTTCCAAAAGTCGTCACACGAGTTTCCTCGACTGCCCGGCACATCCCGACCGCGCAGAGAACGACGGCGACAGGCAGGTCTCCTGGCTTGCGGATCATCGCCGTGGCGCGTCGCCTTCCCAGCGGTCGCGGGCTCAAGGCCGTGGACTGCCAGTGGCGTTTGACGCGCGGACTAGCCGCTTACAGTTGCGGGAACAGCCGGAGCATGGAACTCCGTTCCCTTTTGATCCCTTGCGGGAACCTGACGCCCGCTCCGACTAGGACGCAGCTGACCGCAGGTCAACCATCGGCGCCCTGAGCTATTTTACATTCGGGCCGTCCGTGAACTTATCGGCCGCCAAATCATTATAGCAAAGCTTTTATCGCGACAGTATCCAAGATTTCACCATCAACCCAAGGCGTTCTCGGTTCCGGTCTAAATTCTAAAATCACGATCCAATGAAAGTAACGACTAAAATGTCGAATTGTAAAAAACTGTCTGCTTTTTAAACGATAACTAACCCCTGTTTGGGGGATCGAACATTATTGACCGCTGGAATACAAATCCTCGCCATGAGGACACGCACAAGTCGGAGTGTAAAATGTTCCAAGAGGTGTTGCCCGGTTTGCCACCCGAGTTCGGCTACGACGATTTCAATTTCTCAGACGACCTGGACACAGGAGACATATCGCCCCTTGCCTTCAACCTGGCCCTGACCAACTGGCTGGAGAGCGAGGCCAAGGCCCGGATGCTGATCTCGTCAGACCTGATGGTACGGTGGATGAACCGCAACGCCCGCCTTCTGGTCGAGAATGGCATTATCCGGGTTCATGATGGCCGCCTGACGCCCCGCTCCACCTCGGTCAGCAACCTGCTGCGGTCATGCGGGCGTGACGAATACAGCTGCGCCATCTCGCTGGATTGCCAGCAACGCGCCTGGGTTGTCTGGGCCAAGCGGGTCAGCGGGCCGCCCCGGTCCCTGGTGGGCATCATCTTCAATCCACCGCGCCAGGCTGCCGACTTCTCGGCCCTGGTCACGACCCAGACCCTGACCCCCACCGAAGGCCGGGTCGTCGGCATGCTGCTGAACGGCCATGAGACGGGCCGGATTGCCCAGGCCCTGAACATCTCGACCCAGACCCTGAAGACCCACATCAAGCACGCCTATTGCAAGCTTGAAGTAAAATCCCGCGGCGATCTGTTTGCACAGGCCGCAGGCTTTGCCCGGCCCTGAGGCCGGGCCGCTAGAGCGTAGAAATCTCGATCGTAAGCTCGTCGCTGTAATCGCCGGCGCGAGCCCCCTCGACCTTGCCCAGGGTCAGGAGCAGTTCAAAGGCCTGGCCCGCATAGGTCCGAGGCGGATCGATATCCCGGGTGGCCACCTGGCTGAGATCCAGCACATGGTCTTCCAGCGCCACCGTGTAATCCAGCGCGGCCCGCTCAGGATTTTCACCAACCAGAAGCAGCTGACCACGATTGGCCGAGGTAAAGGTCAGGCGGGCGGCATTATTGGCGCGGGTCTGAACGAAGACCTGACGAACCTTGCCGGTTTCGGCACGGCCGAAATCGACGACACTGACCGAGGCCCCGGTCCCAAAGTCGCCGCGTGACCCTGACAGGTTCATCTGGGCCCGAGGCAAGGCGATCAGGTTGAGCACGACCGGAGCCTGCTCATAGGCTACCGCCGAGCCGGTGGATCGCAGCTCCAGCGTCAACTCATGGGCATACTGTCCAGACTGGACCACAGCGTCTGTCAGGATCACGACATCAAAACTGACCTCGGCGGTTTCACCCGCCGGTACCATGGCCGTAAAGACGCCCGGCACTGAGGTCCGGCCAAGTTTTCCCGCAGGCCGCAGCTCGACCACCAGTCCGGTATCGCCAACCATGGGCCGAACCGTCGGCTCGCCAGGCCTTTCGGTCAGGGCCAGGTCGATGGCGCAGTCCTCAGCCTGCGGGTTCATCAGTCGAAAGGTCATCTTTGACGGGGCCGTGGCTGGAACGAAGGGGTCATAGTCCAGCTGAACCGAGGGCGGAGGGCCATCAATCCGCAG
>DLIT01000060.1:0-17355 GCA_002483865.1 Brevundimonas sp. UBA7635 | reverse complement strand
TTTAGTCGCCCTGGCGGGTTTGCAAGAGGCCAACATCGACAACTCCTTCGCTGGTTTGCGGCACGGTGAAGCGCGCCGCTTCCTGGCCATTGATGATGATGCGGTAGTCGCCGGGAGCCAGACCATCGGCGACAAACCGGCCCGCGCGATTGGTGAAGAGCACCCGGGGCTCAAAGCCCTCGCGGTTAATGGCCTCGACCGTGCCGTGCGCCAGGACCAGAGGGCCGTCCGCTCCACTCAGAACCCCGATGGCGATGCGCGAGGCATCGCTGCCGATATCCTGTCGATAGCCGACGCCGAAGCTGGGGAAGACGCTGATCACGCCCGATCCGATGTCATAGCCGACCGGCAGGGGATCAATCTCGACATTGAAACTGCTGACGCCATAGCTGCGCTGGATCGGGATCACCGGTGCCCCCAGCAGGCCCGAGCGGGCGACATCGCGTGAGCCGGACCTGATCCGGATCCGTGAATCGATCAGTGATGGGTGTACCGGGGCAATAATGAAGGCATCATCCACCGGGCGTCCCAGGCCAAACCGCCCGCCCGCATAGCCCACAAAGCTGCGCAGGCTGAGGCTGGATTCACTGTTGGCCTCGCCGCCGCCGATCCGGTCGGTCAGGCGATTATGGACAAGCTGGGCCTCGAAGCGGTTGTGAATATAGTCCAGCCGTCCCGACAGGTTGCGGTTGCGATCGTCATTGGTGAACCGCATCTCACCGCTCAGGTCATTCAACGAGCCGGTCGAATAGCGCGACAGGACCAGATCGCTGCGACTGTCCGAGCTGTCATAGCGCGCCTGGGTGGACCATCGGCCGCCCAGCGGCAGGCTGAGCCCGATGTTGAAGCGGACGTCATCCTCGTACTGATCATTTGAGAAGCTGACGTTGGTGGTCAGGCTGAGCCGGCCGAATGTGCGGCTGACACCCAGATCCACCTGGTGGCGATCAAAACCGGTCTGGCGTGAACGACTGGCGCTCAGGCCCAGGCTGAAGCCCCATTCATGCGGTGCATTCCACTGGATCAGGGCACTGGCCCGCCATGAATCCGGACTGGCGCGCTGGGGCTGAAAGGGATCGGCGAAATAGCGGCTGGTCGTCTCGGCGTTGGCGGTGACACGCAGATCTTCGCGCTCTCTGACGCTGAAGACGTGGCGATAGCTGAGCGAGGCCGCATAGCCTGTTTCGTCTGTCAACTGGCTCTGGCTGACAGCTCCCTCTAAAAGGAATAGTCCCCAGCGCGATCCCAGGATGGACGAGCCGCCCAACTGTCGAACATCGCTCGACATCTGGCCATTCAGGCCCAAGGTCAGACTGTCGCTGAACCCTTTGCGGACAAAGCCCGTCGCCAGGGTCGGCCCGTCATATTCATAGGCGCGTGAGCCCTCGTACTGACCCACAGCCAGGCCGAAATCGACGATGCCGGCCCCCAGCAGTTCAGAACCGCTGAAGACGTCGAATACGGCCAGTTCATTGCGGCCGGTAATGTCATCGACCACCAGTTGCACCTGGTTGGCCCCGGTCGCAAAAGGGAAATCCGCCAGGGAATAGCGGCCCGGCTGCAGTCGCAGTGTCTGGCGAGTCAAGCCATTGATGACGACGTCCACCGTCGCCTCGCGATCCAGGGTAAACTCCTGGCGGCCCGAAGGCCTGACGTTCTGGAACGGGCGCACCACTGAATAGGCTCGCGCTACGCCAAAGCCGACCACGCGGCCGCTGCCCTGAAAACCGTCCGCCAGCGGCGTAAACTCGCCAAGCGTCGCGCGGATCGCGGGGCCGAAGAAATCCTTGATCAGCCGAGTCTCGGTCCGTCGCCAGCTGTCTTCGGTGCGCCCTCCATCATAGTCCGCACCAGTGATCAGGGTCAGCCCGCCAAAGCCGCCCCACTGGATGATGCCATCGATGGCTCCCTGAAGGGGAGCAGTGTCATCGATATTGTGACGATAGGTCTGGCCCAACGAAATATTGGCCCCGGCCGAGAACCACTCAGGCTGCTCGAAGGCTGCTGGGTCCGGCACGGTCCTGATACCGCCGAGGCTCATGTCCGTGGCCCGCATCCCGGCGGCTCCCACGGTGGCGTGCAACTCCAGACTGGCCGTTGAAAAGACCAGGCTGAACCCATCGACCGCCAGGTCTTCAAACGGAATCCGTTCACGGCCGCGCCCGGCCTGACGCAGAGCATCCAGGGTCTCGCGGGTTACGGCTGGCTCCATCAGATCCAGGAAGCGTTGCCCATCCACCAGGCCATGCCCCTCAATATCGACGTCAGCGCTGACCATGCCCAGGAAACGCCCGTTCAGCACCAGACCGACATCAAGCGGCGTATAGACCCGGGCGACCGCTGCCCCCGACTGGACAGGTGCCGGAGGTGTGGGCGCAGGCGGCGCAGGCGAGGCCGTGGTCAGGGCTGCGACCGTCAGCAGGCCCGATCCGCTGTCAGTCTCGTCCGCGACAAGCCGGGCCGGCGTCTCGGCGGTAAGGTGCATGAAAGCGTCCCTGGGGGGCAGACGCTCAAAACGGGCACCCACATCTGCCGAGACGCCTTTCGTGGAGCTGGACAGTGCGAGATCCAGCCCTGGCCCGCCCGACGCCCTTTCCGACCGTCCATAGCGGTTGGTCGGGATTGGCGCGTCGGGATCCGTATAGTCTGCCGCAGTGGACGCGGCGGCGGTGCCAGACAGCAGCATCCCCAGCATCAGGGCCGCGTACGAGCAGCCCATAAGCCTGCCACGCCCCCCACAGGCCGTGTGATCGGTGGACATGGCTGTGCACGATCATTTCAGCTCGACGGTGACCGTCGGCTCGCCGCCCAGACCCGTCAGCAGGGCCGCCGGAATCGTCACGGTCCGCTTGCCGCCCGGCAGGATAGCCCCGAATGTCCCGAAGGCTATGTCATCCGAGGGAACCAGGATCCGGCTACCATCCGATCCCGACACGACCCAATCCGCCGTGCGCAGCATGGCCACCCCATTACCGGTATTGCCAATGTCAAAGACGAGATCATTCTCGCTCGAGCGTCGCGGCGCACCTATCGACAGGACAGGTCTGGCTCCGGCAGGCTGGACGATCATGTGACTGACAAAGTCAAAGCCGATCTTGACCTGGGTGGTACTGGCATCCGCATTGGTCACGGTCGAGAAGTCGACCGGCAACTGACCGACCACAACGGCATAGATCCGCCCCTCGGTCACTGCCGGGTCGCCGACATAGCGGACCTGAATGGCCTGTTCCTTGGATGGCGCAATCACCGTCTGAGGCGGAAACAGGATGACATCGGCGTCTTCGGGCGTGCGTGTCACCGAGCCCGCGTCATCCACTGTCACCCGATAGGGGGTGATCTCCAGCGTGATGGGCATGGCATTGGTGTTGCGGATCATCAGGCGATAGTTGGACCCGGTCCCCGACGGCGTCACCGTCGCGATCATGGGCTGCACCTCATGGGCGCGCGCGGGCACAGGAGTGCCCAGGCCTGCAAGGACCGCAAGGCCCACGCAAGCCGCCAAGGCTGCTTGTTTCATTTGGAATTCCCCAGGAAAGGTGCTGCAGCCGGGTGGCACAAACCCGGCTGCAGTCCTGTCGTCAGATGGCCGACAGCTCGAAGCTGAAGCTTTCGGTATAGGTACCCGCCGGCGCGGCATTGGCGGGGTAGTAGGTCTGACCATCAACGGTCGCACCCGGAGCCGCGACGTTCACGTCCAGGTAGAACTGGGCGTTGATGCCGTTGGCCAGAGCCTGGGTGTAGCCGTTTTTGATCCGGGTGAACTTGCCCGAACCTTCGGCATCGCCAGGCGTGGCGTCGGTGCGGTTGATATTGAAGGCCGAGTCCTGAGCCACGAAGCGCATGGCGTAGTTGATCAGGCTGTTGCCGTTCTTGAAGTCACCATTCAGCGGATTCAGAACCAGTTGGGCATTACCCCCCGTGTTGCAGGCCAACTCCAGGTTGGCGACCATCTGCTCGGCTTCATGAGCCACCGAGGCGGTGCCGCTGGACACGTTGGCCAGGCGAATACCGCAGTAAGGTGCCACCGTGGTGCTCACCGACAGGGTTTCCGCCTGGGCCATAGCCCCGAAGCCGAGCGTGGAAGCCGCAACGGCCAGGCCGGATAGAATAGCGATACGTTTCATAGTCAAGTCCTCCCAAAACCAGGCTCAATTCAAGATCAAATGCCTGGAATTCCCAAAATTCGCACGCCCAATACGTGCGAAACTCTAACGAACACCTGAATATCTATGGCGTTCGCAAGTGGACAAGAGAACTTTTCGCTTACCTTGAAGTCCCCCTTTGAGGGGTCATTGAATGAATCTTTTGGGGGATAAATATACCAATTCGGAAGACTTGATATCAAAATGTAAAATTTTGAAAAATGGGAATCTGACTTTAAGCTATGCTATAAGAATATCCAGACTTGGCAGTATCCGGTCCGCAAGCTTGCCAGATACTTCAGCCGGTCAGACCGGCAGCGCGGTCGTGTATTTCACCTGGCTGAGGGCGAAGTGCGAAGCGGCCGTGGCGACATTGGGATGGTTAAGCAGATCCTGCATCAGGAACCGCTCGTACCCCGCCACGTCCGCAGCCACGATCCGCAGCAGATAGTCCCATTCACCTGACATGGAGTGGGCTTCCATGACATCGGGGGCCGCCTGGATGAAGTCCTCGAAGGCCTGGCGGTCATCGGGGGCATGGGACCGCATACGGACCTGACACATGACGTTGACGCCGCGCCCGACACGGATGGCATCCACCAGCCGCACAGTGGCCAACAGGACCCCAGCCTCTTCCAGCGCCTTGACCCTTCGCCAGCATGAAGCGGTCGAAGCCCCGACCCGCTCAGCCAGCTGAGCATGGCTGATCGAGGCATCAGCCTGAAGCTCGGCCAAAATCTTTCGATCCACGCCATCCAGACGGCCATTATCCATATTTCACCCAATTTTGAAACAGATTGATCACTCAGGGCCATCTCATGGCCTATTATGAAAAGAAATAACATCGCCAGGATGCGATCTTTTCTCGAGAGAGGGAATCTCGCGGCGCAGCTGGCCGCAGGTCGTGGAACGGGCCGTCGGGGCGACTTGACGTCTGACCGCGCCGCGCGGATCACCTCTGCCAGTCTCTATCCGCCTCCGGCCTTGTAGCCCGGAAGCCCAACCCGGTGCCTTGCCATGATCCAATCCGCCAATCCGGGCCTGTTTTCAGCCCTGACGCCCCAGGCACCTGACCCGCTGCTATCCCTGATCGGCCTGTTCAGGGCTGACGAGCGCGCGCACAAGCTGGACCTGGGTGTCGGCATCTATCGCGATGAAACCGGTGCAACCCCGGTGATGCGCGCCATGAAGGCGGCCGAGCGGAAGCTGGTCGATGAGCAGCCCAGCAAATCCTACCTGGGGCCAGAGGGTGATGTCGGCTTCGTTCGTCTCAGCGCCGAGCTGGCCATGGGTGAACAGGCCGAGGACCTGATCGGTGTGCAGACTCCGGGCGGCACGGGCGCGTTGCGCCTGGCCATCGCCCTGATCAGGCTGGCCAGGCCCGATGCCACGGTCTGGCTGGGCACGCCCAGCTGGCCAATCCACGCCAATATCCTGGATTCGGTGGGTCTGAAGACCCGCACCTATCGCCACTATGACCCGGCCACAGGCGCGGTCGATTTTTCCGCCCTGACGACGGCCCTGAACGAGGCCCAGGCCGGGGACGTGGTCCTGCTGCACGCCTGCTGTCACAACCCGTCGGGGGCGGACCTGTCGGCCGAACAATGGGCCGAGGTAACCCGCCTGGTGACCACACGCAGCCTCTTCCCCCTGATCGACATGGCCTATCAGGGACTGGGCGACAGCCTGGACCAGGACGCCGCCGGGCCGCGCCAGCTGGTCGCCGCCGTGCCCGAGGCCCTGATCGCCTACAGCTGCGACAAGAACTTCGGCCTTTATCGCGATCGCGTCGGTGCCCTGTTCGCCAAGACGGCCCATGCCGAGGCGACGGAATCCAACCTGCACGGCCTGGCCCGCGTCTTCTGGTCCATGCCGCCCGACCACGGTGCCGCCGCCGCCCGCATCATCCTGGAAACGCCCGAGCTGCGGGCACAGTGGCTGGATGAACTGGACCACATGCGCGAGCGTTTGAACGGTGTGCGTCAGGCCCTGGCCGAGGCTCACCCGGCGCTTGCCCCACTGGCGATTCAGCGCGGAATGTTCTCCATCCTGCCGCTGTCACCGGAACAGGTGGGGGTCATGCGCCGCGACCACGCCATCTACATGGCCGGCTCGGGCCGGATCAATCTGGCTGGTCTGACGCTGGAAACCGTGCCGCAGTTCGTATCCGCCTTTACCGCCGTTCTGTCTTCCTAAGGTCTGCCCTTCTCCCGGGCCGCGCGCCCGAACCGCCATCGATTGGAGCTTCCCATGACCATCACCCCAGAAAACCCCATCGGTCTCGACGGCTTCGAGTTCGTTGAATTCACCAGCCCCGATCCCGCCGCCATGAAAGGCCTGATCGAGCAGCTGGGCTTTGTGGCAACCCACACTCACCCGACCAAGAAGATCACGCGCTACAAGCAGGGCCAGACCAATCTGCTGGTCAATGACGAGGCCACCGGTCAGGCCGCTGACTTCCGTGCCGAGCACGGCCCGTCCGCGTCGGGCATGGCCTTCCGCGTGGCTGATGTGCAGCAGGCCTATGATCTGGCCATCTCGCGCGGTGCCCACCCGGTTGACGCCTCGATTGGCGCGCTGGGCGACGACGCCAAGGTGCTGCAAGGCATCGGCGGGTCCTACCTGTATCTGGTCGACCAGTATGGCGATAAGGGCAGCATCTATGACGGCTGGACCGAGATCCAGGGCTGGCAAGAGGCTGAAGCTGCCAACTCGGTCGGCCTCGATATCCTCGACCACCTGACCCACAATGTGAAGCGTGGCCAGATGCGCACCTGGTCGACCTTCTACAACCAGATCTTCGGCTTTGAAGAACAGAAGTATTTCGATATCAAGGGCAAGGCTACCGGCCTGTTTTCGCAGGCCATGATCGCGCCGGACAAGGCCATCCGCATCCCGCTGAACGAGAGCCAAGACGAAAACTCCCAGATCGAAGAGTTCATCCGTCAGTACAACGGCGAAGGCATCCAGCACCTCGCCATGACCACGGACAACATCTACGACACGGTTGAAAAGCTGCGCGCCCGTGGCGTCAAGCTGCAGGACACGATCGAGACCTATTACGAGCTGGTCGACAAACGGGTCCCCGGCCACGGCGAAGACCTGGAGCGCCTGAAGAAGAACCGCATCCTGATCGACGGCAACGTCGGCGAAGAAGGCCTGCTGCTTCAGATCTTCACCGAAAACCTGTTCGGACCGATCTTCTTCGAGATCATCCAGCGCAAGGGCAATGAGGGCTTCGGCAACGGCAACTTCCAGGCCCTGTTCGAGTCCATCGAACTGGACCAGATCCGCCGAGGCGTGATCAAGGTCGACGCCTGATAGACTACCGGGCGGGGCATATGGTCCCGCCCGTTCTACTTTCCGAGGGGAAACCGGCCGATGTCCTCCAATACCACTTCGTATCAGACGGGCTTTGCCAACCATTTCGCGACCGAAGCCGTCGCGGGGGCCCTGCCCGTCGGTCGCAACTCGCCGCAAAAGCCCGCCATGGGTCTTTATGCTGAGCAGTTGTCCGGCACTGCCTTCACGGCCCCGCGCGACCATAACTTCCGCAGCTGGCTCTATCGGCTGCGCCCCTCGGCCCAGCATGGGGCCTATAAGCCGTTCGATCAGGGACAGGTCCGCTCCGCCCCGTTCAATGAAACACCGCCCAATCCCAACCGCATGCGTTGGGACCCGCTGCCCCTGCCCGATCAGCCGACTGACTGGGTGGAAGGTCTGGTCACCTACGGGGGCAATGGCTGCTCAGAGAGTGGCGCGGGCGTAGGCATCCACCTGTATGTCGCCAACCGCTCAATGGTCGATCGCGTCTTCTATAATGCTGATGGCGAGATGCTGTTTGTGCCGCAGCAAGGCACCCACCGCTTTGTCACGGAAATGGGTGTGATCGAGGCCAAGCCCGGCCACATCGTCATCATCCCGCGCGGTGTTCGCTTCCGTATCGAACTGGACGTCCCCATTCGCGGCTATATCTGCGAAAACTATGGCGCGCCGTTCCGCCTGCCGGACCTGGGGCCAATCGGGGCCAATGGCCTGGCTAATCCACGCGACTTTGAAACCCCGGTGGCCTGGTTTGAGGACGTGGACCGTGAGGTCCAGTGCATCCAGAAATATGGCGGTAGATTGTGGGCGACGACGTTCAACCACTCGCCGCTGGATGTGGTGGGCTGGCACGGCAATTATGCGCCCTATCGCTATGACACCGCCCGCTTTAACACCATCGGCACGGTCAGCTTCGACCACCCCGATCCCTCCATCTTCACCGTCCTGACCAGTCCGTCAGATACGCCCGGCACAGCCAACTGCGATTTCGTCATCTTCCCGCCGCGCTGGATGGTGGCCGAGGACACCTTCCGTCCGCCCTGGTTCCACCGCAACGTCATGAGCGAGTTCATGGGTCTGATCACCGGGGCCTATGACGCCAAGGCTGGCGGCTTTGCGCCGGGTGGTGCCTCGCTGCACAACCGCATGAGCGGCCACGGGCCGGATCAGGCCAGCTGGCAGGGCGCGACGGATGCCGATCTCAAGCCGCACAAGATCGAGAACACCCTGGCCTTCATGTTCGAGACGCGGATGCCGATCCGCACAACGAAATGGGCCGAGGAAACCCCGCTGATGCAACTCGACTACGACGACTGCTGGACGGGCTTCGAAAAGGGCAAGCCTGAGTAAGGCTTCTGGACCAGCCCCACGAGGCTTCGTTTCTGTCGCGGGTGGCCTGGGCTCATCAACCCGCCCTTCCCGATCCAGCGGCACCTTGGCGGACTTTTTCATGTCGGGATATGCCCACTTCCGACACCTCCATGGCCCGCGCCTTTGCATCACGGGCGACGGCTGCAGGACGGACGGCTGACAAGCCGCCCGCCTGAAGCCACCCCCTCACGCCGGAGCTGCGGGCTGGTGGTTTCTGCTAGAACCTTACATTCAGGCGCACACCAAACCGTCGCGGATCGGGAAGTGTGACCAGGACAGCCTGGGTAGAGGCATTAAGCGCGGGCGTAAAAAGCAGACGGTCAACGTCGCCGGTCTTTACATCCGCCGAACGAATGGTGTCGTCGTCGAACAAATTGTCGACATAGCCGATCAGCTCGAAACGATCTGTCGTTACTCCAAGGCGAAGATTGGTCAGGGAGTAGGCCTGCAAGGTCCGCGAGTTCGACTGATCAACGTGACGCGCGGATTGATAGGTCGTATCCGCTTCGATCAGCCATTCAACGCCGGGCCAGACTCTTAACGGTGCCGTATAGCCAAACGATGCGACCAGGGAATGTCGCGGGGCCTTTTCCAGCTCATGACCGCTCAAATCCGTGCCACAAAGCCGCTTGCCTTCAACAACGGCGACTTCGCACATGCCACCATTGATAATACCTGATCGAGTATCGGTATAGATATAGAAGTCTGTATATTCTGTGTCGAGGTAGGTATAGCCAAGACCGACAGTCAGATTATTGGTGACCGCCCAACGACCATCAAACTCGACCCCTCTTACTATCGCCTCGCCCGCATTTTCAATGATGGCGATAGGATAGCCAGACGGCGTCGACTTGGTCGAGACCACCTGCTTGTCGGTGTAATCCTGATGGAAGAGGCTGATATTGGTGCGCACCGCGCCGTTAAGCCAATCCAGCTTGGTGCCCAACTCATAAGACCACAAGGTCTCTGCGCCATAGGCCAGTTCATCGGTGTCGCCGTCGAGATCTGAATCCAGCCAGGCACCCGCGGCAAGGGTTGAGGTTCCGCCCGGCTTCACCCCCTTGGCTGCGCTGGCATAAAACAGGGCACTGTTGCGGGGCTTCCATTCCATGATGAAGCGAGGCGTAAAGAAGTCCTCACTGGTCCGGATGGTCGTCTGGACGGCATGAGCTCCAGCCATGGTGCGGCCATCACCGAGCACTGAGCTAGGACCAAAGACCGGAGGAACAAAACGTGAGGTGGCAAAGGGATCGCCACAGACAATACCGAATGCATTGGGGCCCAGGCCACAATTGCTGCCGGTGACAGCTTCATCCTCGGTCGAGTAACGGCCTTCGAGACTGAGCTTCAGCCGGTCGGTGACGGCCCATTCCAGCCCTGCATAGGCCGACATATGTTCCAGATGGCGGGCCGTCCTGTCCAGTGTAGGCACAACATTTCGGCTGCGCTCGGCAACGCCTGTAGGGCATTGAGCCTGGGTACTGCAGGACACCGTCATGGCTCCTGACAGGCGGCTAGATGTCTCTTCCCAGTAAAGGGCCCCCAGCGTCAGCTGTATGGGAAGGTTCCAGTCGGAAGCAAACCTGATTTCCTGACTGAACTGTTCGACCTCGCTGGAACCTTCATGGATATTACTGCGCGAGGCGATATCAATCTGCTGGTGTCGAGGACCTTGCAGGATAGCGTCCTGATCGAAATCCTGACGGCTGAAGTTGTCGCCTCGGGTAAACCCTGTCCATGAGGTAAAATCTCCGAAACCGGCCTCATAGGTTGAGACCAGGCTGGCTCGGAACACCTGCCGGTTCCCGCCTTCAAATGGTCGATCGGTCAGGGGGTCGGGACTATGTTGCGGCCGTCCAAGGCTGTCGCCGCCGGGGATGTCCCCTGCATAGACAGCAAAACCACCGGCTGTGATCACGCCAGCGGCCACCGCGTCGGCCAGGGCCTGGTTGTTTGCCTGGCTTAGAAGACCACTGTTGGCGCGCAACAGATACTGGGCTTCCGGCGCGTATTCGTCGTCAAAATATTCAGCCCGCGCCTTGAAGGACAGGGATGGAGCCGGTGTGTATTGAAGTGTACCGGAAATGCCGATGCCATTGCCACCTCCGAGCCGGGACCCCCGGGCTGCTTCGCGATAATAGCCCCCCTCTTCCCAGCGGTTGATCGTGGCCCTGAAGCCGAGAACATCTTCGATCAACGGCCCTGAGACGGCCAGGCGCACATCCGACCGGTCGTGGCTGCCTATTTCGACGCCCGCGCTTCCCTCGAAATGGTCACTTGGATCTTTGGTCACGTACTGGATGGCACCCGCAAAGGCGCTGCGACCATATTCAACGCTCTGTGGCCCGCGCACCACCTCGATGCGTTCTACATCCAGAAGACGGGTAGAGATGAGCATCCCTCCGCCTCCGGAACCCACCGCCTCGTTGGTCACGTCGATACCGTCAACCAGCACAGCCGCATTCCCGCGACCTCGCGTTGGCGACAGGCCACGGATGGCAATGGATGAGGCCTCAGGATTGGCACCCTTGTCGAAGACGATGGACGCTGACAACGAGGCCACAGCGTCCAGATCTGACAGGTTGGCGCGTTCGATCTGTTCTGCGCCAAAGGCCTGGATGCTTTGCGGTACATCCTGCAGGCGCTCGACACGCTTGCGCGCTGTAACAACGATGTCGTCCAGCACGCTGCTGGCTTCCACAGCCGACGGAACCTCCTGCGCCTGGGCGATGCCACCCACTGCCATGGCCCCCACCAAAGACAGTACTGATGCCGAGGCTTTCAGCCCAGCCCCCTGCCTACCCAGTCGTCGCAAGCTTTCCCTACCCAAACCCATTGCAGTCCCCTCCGCGTTGAAGCGCATCACGACAGGCAGGACGACGTGTCCGACGCAGAGACGTCGCTGCCCAAAAAAAAACGGCTGACCAAGAGGATCAGGCCGCAGCAAAGGCCTTCTCGATCACGAAATCGCCCGGCTCTGAAATCGAACCTTCTTCAAATCCCATTGTTTCAAGTAGTGTTTTCAAGTCCGCCAGAACGGCAGGCCCGCCGCAGACCATGACGCGATCATGTTCGGGATCGAACGGCGGAATATCGAGATGTTCAAACATCTGCCCCGAACGGATAAGTTCAGTGATACGGCCCCGATGCTTGAAATCTTCGCGTGTGACGCTGGGATAATAGATCAGCCGATCGTCTATGATGCCCGACAGAATCTCATCTTGTCCCAGCTGGTACTCGAGAAGATCGCGATAGTTGAGATCGGCCACCTGCCGGACCGTGTGAGTGATAATGACCCGGTCAAAACACTCATAAACCGAGGGCTCTCGGGCCAGGGACAGCCAGGGTGCCAAACCTGTGCCGGTACCAAGCATGAACAGTCGTCGGCCAGGTAGCAGGGCATCGAGCACCAGGGTTCCAGTTGGTTTTCGTCCGATCAGAACTTGGTCGCCTACCTGGATTCCCTGCAGCCGAGACGTAAGTGGACCATCGGCCACCTTGATCGAGTAGAATTCGAGTTCTTCGTCCCAGGCCGGACTGGCAATGGAGTAGGCCCGCACCAGGGGCCGCCCTTCTACCTCCAGTCCCAACATGAGGAACTGGCCAGCAGAGAACCTTAGGCCATCGTCACGGGTCGTTCGGAAACTGAACAACCTGTCGGTCCAGTGCTGGACGTGGGTTACGGTCTCAGTTGAGAATGCACCTTTGGCACGTGCCGATACACTATCGGAAGCAGGCGTCTTCACGGGGCACACCTTTTTCGGCTGTGATGGAAATCCGCCGTGTGGACACAGGTCCCCGACCTTCCTGACGTTCAGGCCGGGGGTATGTTCGCTTTGGCAGGAAAGGATCCGGAGCTACCGCTCCGGCGCAGACGCTCTGGACTTACTTCAGTTTTTGTTTGCGCTGAGGGAAGAAGGCCGTCGAGCAAATGAGGGCCATGAAAAGGATGAAGAGCCCCCACATCTCCAGAGAGTACTTCTGCGGATTGATCCAGATCTCTTCATAGAAGCCATACTTGGGGGCAAACTCGCCAAAAGGAATCCAGAAGATCGCCTTGGTCGGAATGGCAAAGCGAAGCGCGGCCATTACTCTGGTAAACTTGGACAGCTTCCAGATCAGATAGATAGCCCAGACCGCTAACAGAGCCACGATCACATAGGTCGCCCAATGGTGGTAACCCAGAAAGCGATTGTCACCCAGGAACAGCGACAAGCCATAGCAGAACCAGGTCACATAAATGGTCTCAAGGAAGGTGATACGGCAAAAATTCCGCCCCTGTCCCGAGGCCGCCTTGCCAAGGCTCAGCCGGCATTTCCGCTGAATCCAGCGGAAGGCATCGCACTTGGTATCCTTGTTGAACACAAAGAAAAGCAGAGTGGCGACACAGATACCGAAGGACCCCTGGATATAGAGCAGCATGGCAGGCCGATTTTGGCCAGGAGCCACCTCTACCATCCCCATATTCAGGTCCATGGGGTTGTAGGCGAACATGTAGGACGCCCAGCCCAACCAGATCAGGAGGCCCGCGCCAAAACCAAGAAGTGTGCCCTGCACTTCGCCTTCACGGCGTGTTCCATAGATCAGCATCGCCAGACCGACGAAACCCAGACCGATGTGGACCAGCCCCCCCCATACCGGGCTGCATCAACTCCTTGAGGCTGACCCCGAGCGCATGGGCAACCGGATTGGCCAGAAGCGCAGCAACAAAGGCAAAAAGACCAATAAAGGGCGCTCGATAGAGTTTTAGCAGGTGAGAGGCCCCCATTTGAGATGCCTCGGGTAGTTGTACCTTAGCCACGAACCCCTCCACGGCTGATTACAAAAACGACGCACACATACTGGGACACCCCTCTCCCCCGAGGGCCGCCATATTGGTATTAGGATCATGACGATATGTTTTTGTCACCTGTCATTTTTCTGAAAGGCCGACGGTCGTCCATTCCGCGATGCAACGTTTCCAATGAAAACCGCTCGTAAAGCAATGTTTTTTAAACGTTATTTCTTTAAACGGAAGTAATCCGCAAAGCCAAGATCACAAAATATTTATTGACATATCATTATATCAATATTGCATAACCTTCGTTAGCGATGTCAGTTAGCGACATAGGGCCTGGCTGGTAGGCTGGCTGTCCTGCGCAGGGATACGCCCTTCCGCCATACTGCTCCTCAAATCACCTAATCTCTGCCGGTCGGGACACGCTATGACCTATCTCGTTATGGATGCTTGCATTAGGTGCAAGCTCATGGACTGCGTTGAAGTTTGCCCGGTCGATTGCTTTTACGAAGGCGAAAACGCTCTGGTAATTAATCCCGCAGAGTGCATCGATTGTGGGGTTTGCGAACCGGAATGCCCCGTTGACGCTATAAAGCCTGACACGGAAGACAGGCCGGATGGGCACTGGCTGAAGATCAACACAATATACGCAAATCTCTGGCCCAACATAACTGCCAGGGGCGAACCGCCCAGCGATAGCGATCTTTACCGTCAAGAGACCGGCAAATTCGAAAAATATTTTTCTGAACAAGCAGGAAGATCGTAAATCAACTCCAGGATATCTGGAGACACTCCCTTCTCTTCCTACCCGCCCGATAAGCATTTCGGGTTCCGCCAAGGCGTCCCGTCAACTCTGACAGGCTTGCGGGACGAACGGGCTTGTCTAAACGGACCTGACGGCGGACCTTGGGCCTCGCAAGATAACAAGGGTGGAGGGGATATGACGCAGCAGCCAGAGTTTTCAGGCGCGGGCCCGGTGCGGCCGGGGTTTGAGCTGCCGATGGATCGGCTGTCCGACTGGCTGGCGGCAAATGCCCCGGATGTCGGCACCCTGACCGGCATCCGGCAATTCAAGGGCGGACAGTCCAACCCCACCTATCAGCTGGAGGCCGACAGCGGGTCCTATGTCCTGCGCCGTAAGCCGTCGGGCACCCTGCTGAAAGGGGCCCACGCCGTGGATCGCGAGTTCCGCGTGATCTCGGGCCTGGCCCGTGCCGACTTTCCCGTGGCCCGCGCCGTTACCCTGTGCGAGGACGACGACGTTATCGGCAGCACCTTTTACGTGATGGAGAAGGTCGAGGGCCGTATCTTCTGGAACCCGGTCCTGCCCGACCTGACGCCCCAGGCGCGCGCGGCCCACTTTGATGCCCTGAACGCCACCATCGCCCGGCTGCACAGCATCGACCCGGCCTCAATCGGGCTGGAGGACTATGGCCGGCCCGGCAACTTCTTTGCCCGCCAGATCGAGCGTTGGACGCGGCAATACCTGGCTGATGATCTGGCCGGACGCGAGGCCAACATGGACCGGCTGATCGAATGGTTGCCCGCCAACATGCCGCAGGACGACGGCACCGCCTCAATCATCCACGGCGACTTCCGCGCCGACAATGTCATCTTCCACCCGACCGAGGCCAGGGTTCAGGCCGTCCTTGATTGGGAGCTGTCGACCCTGGGCCATCCCATGGGCGACTTTACCTATCATCTGATGATGTATCACCTGCCGCCCCATATGATCGGCGGCTTCGCAGGGGCGGACCTGACAGCTCTGGGCATCCCCACGCAGGAAGATTATCTCGCCGCCTATTGTGAGCGGACCGGGCGCAAGGTCCCGACCGAGAAAGAGCTGAACTTCTTCCTGGCCTTCAACATGTTCCGGCTGGCAGGCATCATCCACGGCATCAAGGGCCGCATCGCGCGCGGCACCGCCGCGTCAGCTCACGCCCAGACCATGGCCGACAATCTGCCCGAACTGGCGGCCCTGGCGTGGAAGCAGACCGGAGAGGCGGCATGAGCGTCAATGACCTGGCGCGTGGCCGCGAGATTGCCACCCGCGTCGAAGCCTTCGTGCGCGAAACCATCATCCCCTATGAAAAAGACCCGCGCGCCGAAAGCCACGGGCCGACCGAGGAACTGGTCGCCGAGATGCGCGACAGGGCCCGGGCCGCAGGCCTTCTGACGCCGCACATCCCCGGCGGCACCGACCATGTCTCGCACCGCGCCACCGCCCTGATCCTGCAGGCGGCGGGCCTGTCTCCGCTGGGGCCGGTGGCGCTCAATGTCATGGCCCCGGACGAGGGCAATATCTACATGCTGGGCCAGGTCGCCAGCGAGGCGCAAAAGGACCACTTCCTCAAGCCCATGATCGCAGGCACCGCGCGCTCGGCCTTCTTCATGACCGAGCCGGCCGAGGACAATGGCGCAGGGGCCGACCCCACGATGATCAGGACCACGGCGGTCCAGGATGGCAACCACTGGGTCATCAACGGGCGCAAGGCCTTCATCACAGGGGCCATCGGGGCCTCGGTCGGCATCATCATGGCCAGGACCGACGCCGGGAACGGCAAGGTCGCCGCCACGATGTTCCTGATCGACCTGCCCAACCCGGCCATCACGGTCGAGCGGGTGCTGGAGACGATCGATTCCTCCATGCCTGGCGGCCACTCGGTGCTCCGGATCGAGAACCTGCGCGTCTCGTCCGACGCCACCCTGGGAGAGCCCCACCAAGGGTTCAACTATGCCCAGGTCCGGCTGTCGCCGGCGCGCCTGACCCACTGCATGCGCTGGCTGGGGGCGTGCCGCCGCGCGCACGAGATCGCCAGTGCCTATGCGGTCAAACGCCAGGCCTTTGGCAAGCCGCTGATCGACCATGAGGGCGTGGGCTTCATGCTGGCCGACAACCGGATCGAGCTGAAGCAGGCCGAGCTGATGATCGACTGGTGCGCCAGCGTGCTGGACACCGGAGAGTTGGGCACCACCGAAAGCTCCATGGCCAAGGTGGCGGTGTCCGAGGCCCTGTTCCGCATCGCCGACCGCTGTGTCCAGGTGATGGGTGGCACCGGCGTCTCGGGCGACACCGTGGTCGAGCAGGTCTTCCGCGAGGTGCGGGCCTTCCGCATCTATGACGGCCCGACCGAGGTCCACAAATGGAGCCTGGCCAAGAAGATCAAGCGCGATACCCTGGCGCTTCAGGCCTGACCCAAGCCCCCGTTTGACCCCGCTGCGGGATCAGGGTTCACTGAGCCTTGGCATCGGCTGGCTATTTATTGACATCAATGTCATTGACCTGGATCAAGGTTCAGACACAGTGGCCTGTCTTAGCCAGAGGTCGCGTATCGAGGGGGGACGGGAATGGACGCAGATGTCATCGTCGTGGGCGCAGGCCTGGCCGGACTGGTTGCGGCGCATGAGCTGACGCGCGCGGGCAAGCGGGTCGCCCTGGTCGATCAGGAAGGTCCCCGCAACCTGGGCGGACAGGCGTTCTGGTCATTCGGCGGCCTGTTCCTGGTCGGATCGCCCGAGCAGAAGCGCCTGGGTGTCCGCGACAGCTTCGACCTGGCCTGGCGCGACTGGCAGGGCAGCGCCGGCTGGGACCGGCTGGCCCACGAGCACGATCAGGACAGCTGGGCCCAGCGCTGGGGCCGGGCCTATGTCGAGTGGGCTGCCGGCGAAAAGCGCGACTGGCTGCGCCAGCATGACATCAGCCTGACGGCCATGGTCGGCTGGGCTGAGCGCGGCGGGGGC
>DLIT01000065.1:5948-6219 GCA_002483865.1 Brevundimonas sp. UBA7635 | reverse complement strand
TGGTGGTCGTTCGCACCGGGGTGCGGACGGGAGCCCCGCGCAGGCCCGGAATGTGGCCTTCGTTCAGCCCGCCGTCCTCATCACGCGGGGCGAAGGGGCCAAGGGGGCTCACGCGGCGGTGGCCTTCAGGGCCTGGATATTGGCCGCATAGGCGTCAGGCCCGCCCTTGAAGACAAAGGAGCCGGCCACCAGGGCATCGGCCCCGGCTGCAAGACAGGCCCCCGCGTTCTCGGCGACGACACCGCCATCAACCTGCAGGTGGGCCCTGGAG
>DLIT01000065.1:5059-5880 GCA_002483865.1 Brevundimonas sp. UBA7635 | reverse complement strand
GATCAGCACCAGATCGACCAGATCGACCACTTCTTCCAGGATCGACAGGGGCGTGGCGGGGTTGAACACCAGGCCGGCCCTGGCACCCAGCTGGCGGATACGGCCCAGGGTGCGGTGGACGTGGGGGCCGCTCTCGGGATGGACCGTCAGGATGTCGGCCCCGGCCTCGCGGTAGGCTTCCAGCCAGTTGTCGACAGGGGCCACCATCAGGTGAACGTCGAAGGGCAGGGTGGTGTGCGGGCGCAACGCCTTCACGATATCCGGCCCCATGGTCAGGTTGGGCACAAAGTGACCGTCCATGACGTCGATGTGGACCCAGTCGGCACCGGCGGTTTCCAGGGCGCGGACTTCCTCGCCCAGTCTGGAAAAGTCACTGGCCAGGATAGAGGGGCAGATCAGCGGGACGGCGGCGTTGGTCTGGGTCATGAATGCAGGACTTACGTCCGTGATCTGTCCGGAGCAAGGGCGGCTGTTCACCCGGAGGTGGCCGGGGCCGCCCCTGAGTCGCACACGGCGCGGAAACCGGCGGCGGCAAAGCGCACCATATAATGGCAGGCACTGTCCAGGTCGCCCGAGCGGCACAGCCCGCCCGACAGACGGTCCAGGCGCCCGGTCTCGCCCAGTGTCAGGGTCAGGGCTCCCGACAGGTTGTGATAGGCCCAGTAAAGGTCCTTCTTGTCGGCCTGGGGCAGGATCAACTGGACCAGTTCCAGCAGGCGGGTAATGGCCGGGTCGAAATAGCGGGCCATGGTCTCGCCGCCAAAGGCCGGGTTGGCATTGGTCTGGGCCACCAGGGCGGCATAGTGCTTCCAGCCCGGTCC
>DLIT01000065.1:3973-5009 GCA_002483865.1 Brevundimonas sp. UBA7635 | reverse complement strand
GCCTCGGCATAGCGGTTGATGGCGGCGACCCGCTCATTGTTCCAGACCTCGGCCCGGCGCAGGAAGACGGCATCGAACAGGTCCTTCTTGGCTCCGAAATAATAATGGACCAGAGCTGTATCCACGCCCGCCTCGCGGGCCACCTCGCGGATGGTGACGCCATAGAAGCCGTGCTTGGAAAACAGGTCCTCGGCCGCGTTCAGAATGGCGTCGCGGGTTTCGCCCGCGCCGTTGTTCTTGGTCTTGCGGGGCCGCCCACGCCGGGCCGGAACTGGGGCCGGAGCATCGCTGGCGGGCAGGGGAGGGGCGTCATCCGAAGCAGTCATGGCGCAAGCTTGGCGAGGTTGGAGCCGGTGTGCAATCGGCGCCACAGCCAAACCTGATCTTTCATACCCGGGCTTGGCCGTTTGACAGACGCCGGAAGACAGGGCAGGTTCGAGAAAATCATTGAACGCTGAATAAATAAAAGCGTCGTTGGCAGGAAACACGAGGAAATCCAGATGATCAGACAGGTGAAGTCCGTCTTGCTGGCGGGTGCCGCATTCAGCGTCATGGCGGGCGCGGCCCAGGCCCAGGTTCAGGCCCAGGCCCAGGTTCAGGGCGGCGAGCAGGCCTCGGCGGTTGAAGATATCATCGTCACGGCCCGTCGGACCTCGGAATCCGCTCAGAAAACCCCCCTGGCCCTGACGGCCTTCTCGGGCGAGACGCTGGAGCGCGTGGGTGCCCAGCAGGTAACTGACCTGCAAGGCTCGGTGCCGAACCTGAACCTGGTCCAGGGCCGTGGTTCATCCAACTCGACCAACATCTATATCCGGGGCGTGGGCCAGCCGGACAGCCTGCAGACCTTCGACCCAGCCGTCGGCGTCTATGTCGACGATGTCTATTATTCGCGTATTCGCGGCACCCAGTTCGACCTGCTGGATCTGGAGCGCATCGAGGTCCTGCGTGGCCCGCAAGGCACGCTTTACGGCAAGAACACCATCGGCGGGGCCATGAAGCTGGTCTCGCGCCGTCCGGGTCAGGACTTCCGCGCGCG
>DLIT01000065.1:2527-3846 GCA_002483865.1 Brevundimonas sp. UBA7635 | reverse complement strand
CTTCCGGCCTATTCGGTGCCCAGCCCGACGCCGGAATACAACTTCCGGACCCGCACCACGCCTGGCCTGCCTAATGAGACCCGTCTGGAAACCTGGGGCTCTGCCCTGCGGATGACCTGGGACCTGTCGGACCGCCTCAGCCTGAAGTCGATCACCAGCTATCGTGAGCTGAATACCGACGACTACATCGATTTTGACGCTACCGAACTGGAAATCGCCGATGCCCTGGTCGCGGTCGATCAGAAGCAGACCAGCCAGGAATTCCAGCTGACCTATACCGGTGACCGGTTGAACGCGGTCGGTGGCATCTACTACCTGAAGGAAGAGGTGGGCTCGCACCAGGAAAGCTATAATGACGACCTGACCGCAGACCTGATCGTCCCGCCGCTGTGGAACGGCGACTATACCTTTACCCGCTTCATCGACGACGACCTGGAAACCACGTCCAAGGCCATCTTCGGTAACGTGAGCTATGGTGTGACTGACGCCCTGCGCCTGTCGGCGGGCATTCGCTACACCGAGGAAGAAAAAGAATACGACCGCTTCACCTATGTGACCTCGTCGTCGCCCTTCCTGGAGTCCAGCTATCCGTTCGCCCCGCCGACGGGCACCTGGGACGACACCTCGATCATGGTCTCGGCTGACTATCAGCTGAACGACGACGTCATGCTGTATGGCCGTTATTCCCAGGGCTTCAAGTCAGGCGGCTTCAACGGCCGCGCCAACTCGGCGACCGAGGCCACGGCCTATGACCCTGAAACGGCTGACACCTTTGAAATCGGGGCCAAGTCGACCTTCATGGACCGCCGCCTGCGCCTGAACGCGGCCGCCTTCATGACCAAGTATGAAAACTTCCAGGCCCGCGTCTCGGGCCTGGAGAACGACCCTGTCACCGGCGTGCCGGTGGGTGTGCTGTCGGTGATCAATGCCGGTGAGCTGGACATCAAGGGCTTCGAGCTGGAAGGCGTCCTTGTGCCGACCCCCGGCCTGACCCTGGATGCCCAGGTGGGCTATCTGGATGCCGAGTATGGCGAGTTCAACGACGCTCGCTTCACCAACTTCGGTGGATCGCGCGCCTTCCAGGACCCGGCCTTCTCGCCCAAGTGGACCTTGCGCATGGGTGGCCAGTACGAGTGGGCCCTGGGCGATGGTTCGGGCGTGACCCTGGGGGCTTCGGCCAGGTTCCGGTCGCGCATGGCCTTGGCCGTGGACAACACCCTGGCCAACAGCGACGTGCCGCTGGAGTCGATGTATCAGGATGACTACTGGCTCTATGACGCCCGTGTCGTCTGGAACGACAGCACCGACCGCTACTCGAT
>DLIT01000065.1:0-2516 GCA_002483865.1 Brevundimonas sp. UBA7635 | reverse complement strand
ACCGCCTATTATGGCGCGCCGCGTACCTGGATGATCAAGGTCTCGGCCAAGTACTGATCAACGACTTCTCCCTGAACGCCTGATCTTCTGATCGCAGGCGGCGGTCCGGATCGGATCGCCGCCTTTTCTTTTGGCGAATGCTTCGGCCGTCGCTACCGTGTAATTCCCAAGCCTAGTCATGAGGGGGCAAGCCATGGCCGAACCGGGTCAAGTCATCGCCGAGACGCCAGCCGAACCGGTCCAGTCCGGCTGGTACCGCTACTACGTCCTGGCCATCCTGATCTTCGTCTACATGCTGAACTTTGTGGACCGACAGATCATCGGCATCCTGGCGGCCCCGCTGAAGGCGCATTTCGAGCTGACGGACCAGCAATTCGGCCTGTTGGGCGGCATTGCCTTTGCCTCGGTCTATTCGACCCTGGCCATTCCCCTGGCCTGGCTGGCCGATCGCTCCAGCCGGGTCTGGATCATGACTGGGGCCCTGACCGTCTGGTCGGGCTTCACCGCCCTGTGCGGCATAGCCGGCTCCTTTGGCCAACTGTTCCTGTTCCGCATGGGCGTGGGCGTGGGCGAAGCGGGCGGCGTGGCCCCCGCCTATTCGCTGATCGCCGATTATTTTCCGCCCCAGCAGAGGGCCCGGGCCATGGCGGCCTTTGCCTTTGGCATTCCCCTGGGCACAGCGGGCGGGACCCTGGTCGGGGGCTTGCTGGCCGTCAAATATGGCTGGCAGACCGCTTTTATCGTGGTCGGTCTGCTGGGCATCCTGATCGCTCCGGTCCTGCGTCTGACGGTGCGTGATCCCAAGCGCGGAGGCACTGACGTGCCCAGACCTGCGCCGGTAACCCCGGCACCGGGCCGGGGCCAGGCCGCAGCCCACTCGACGGCATCCACCGGCCTGGGTCGAAAGGTGGCCCTGGCCAGCTTTGGCGTGGGTGGGATCTTCGCGGGCCTTGGCCTGCTTGCCCTGATGGGCGTGACGGGCGGCAACCCGGTCGTGCCCTTCTTTGGCGCAGGTTTGATGAGCGTTATCGGCGTGTCGCTGTGGATCGCCCGGGCGACCGGCGATGTCATCATGAAGAAGAAGAGCTTCTGGCTGCTGGCTCTCGGTGCGGCGTCGTCCTCCGTCTGCGGCTATGGCGTGGCCGGGTGGCTGCCGCTCTTCTTCATGCGCAGCTTTGGCCTCAGCCTGTCCCAGGTCAGCTGGTACTACGCCGGTATTGCTTTGATCGGCGGCATTCTGGGTATCTGGATGGGCGGCGTCATTGCTGACCGGCTGGGCCGCAAGTCCAAGGGAGCCTATCCGATGGTTCCGGCGGTCTCCTATCTGATCTCGGTACCCAGCTTCCTGTTGGCCATGAACTCTCCCTGGCTGATCAGCCTGCTGCCGGGCGGTGGCAGCGCCACCATGGGCCTGGTCGTGGCCTTCCTGGTCTTTCTGATCCCGACGGGCCTGAACCTGGTCTGGCTGGGTCCGATCACTGCGGCGATCCAGCAACTGGCACCGGCCCCGATGCGCTCGACCGCCTCGGCCATCTTCCTGCTGATCAACAACCTGCTGGGTCTGGCCGTTGGCTTCTACTACTTCGGCTGGATGGCCGATGTCCTGCGCCCGAGCTTTGGAGAGGAAAGCCTGCGCTGGGCCATCTACACCGGAATGGGCTTCTACCTGCTGGCGTCCGCCCTGCTGATGATGGCCTCTCGGACCCTGAAGAAAGACTGGGTCGATTGACCTGGGTGGGATCTTCCCGACCGGCTTTGGCCGGGAAGATCCCTATCGAGTCTGATCGGCACGCTTCGCAGACGGTTGCGTCGGTCAAGGCCGGACGCCTATAAGCGCGACCAAAGTTTCCCTAACTCCCCAACGGCGCGGATCAGACATGAATATTCACGAGTATCAGGCCAAGCAGGTTCTGAAGGCCTATGGCGCACCGGTCGCCGAAGGCGTGGCCATCACCAGCGCAGACCAGGCTGAAGCGGCTGCCAAGCAACTGCCTGGCCCGCTTTACGTCGTGAAATCTCAGATCCACGCCGGTGGCCGTGGCAAGGGCAAGTTCAAGGAACTGGGTGCCGAAGCCAAGGGCGGCGTGCGTCTGGCCTTCTCGATCGAGGAAGCCGTCGCTCACGCCAGGGAAATGCTGGGCAACACGCTCGTCACCGCCCAAACCGGCGAAGCCGGCAAGCAAGTCAACCGTCTGTACATCGAAGACGGTGCCGACATCGCCCGCGAACTGTACTGCTCGCTGCTGGTTGACCGTTCGGTCGGTCAAACCGCCTTCGTCGTTTCGACCGAAGGCGGCATGGACATCGAAGAAGTGGCCCACGCCACGCCTGAAAAGATCCACACCATCGCCATCAACCCGGAAGCCGGTGTCACCGACGAGAACGTCGCTGCGATCAACGCCGCTCTGGAACTGACCGGTCAGGCTGCCGAAGACGGCAAGTCGCTGTTCCCGATCCTGTACAAGGCCTTCGTCGAGAAGGACATGGACATGCTCGAGATCAACCCGCTGATCGTC
>DLIT01000061.1 GCA_002483865.1 Brevundimonas sp. UBA7635 | reverse complement strand
GGCAGGTTCTGGTCGACGTCGCCCAGGGTGGCCACGCGCACGACCTGAGAGATGTCGCCGGTCGAGACGCCCAGCAGAGCCGCTTCGTCCGGGCGTGGCGTGACCACGATCTCGGGGCGGGCGATAGACGACGAGTTGACCACATTAGCCAAACCCGGAACTGTGCGCATCTCGGTCTCGATCTGGCGCGCCACGCGATCCAGGACGTCCGGATTGTCGCCCAGCAGGTTCAACTCATAGGTGGTGCCGTCGCCCGGTCCGCCGCCCTGCTGGGCAATGCCAGCCCGGATGCGCGTGCCCGGAATCTGGCGCAGTTCATCGACCATGACCCGCTGGAATTCCTGCTGGCTCAGGTCGCGGTCGCCTTTCTCCACCATGTCGGCAAAGATATTGGCCTGGTTCACGTCCTGACCGCCCACGGCTGCATAGACCGAGAGAACCTCGGGCCGTTCGTTCAGGGCGCGGGTGACCCGCTGAACCACAGAATCGGTCTGGCGCAGGGTGGTACCCGGCGGCAGCTCAACCTGGAAGGCGGCGCGGCTTTCATCGGCGGGCGACATGAACTCGAACGACATCTTGGTTGCGCCAGCCAGGACAAAGGAGCTGACCAGGAAGACTGCCCCGGCAATGAAAACCATCCAGCGATGCCCAAGGCACCATTTCAGCGCCCGCAGATAGCCGGGCATCCACTTCGGGTCCTTGTCCTCGTGCTTGGTGTGCTTGAGCAGATAGGCTGCCATCAGCGGAGTCAGCATCCGAGCCACGACCAGCGAGAAGAAGACCGAGATACAGGCCGCCAGGGCAAAGGCCTTGAAGAACTGACCGATGATGCCCGGCATGAAACCGACGGGCGCAAAGACAGCGATGATGGTGCCGGTTGTAGCCACCACAGCCAGGCCGATCTCGTCAGCGGCCTCGAAGGCAGCATCATAGGGCGGTTTGCCATCGCGCATATGCCGCACGATGTTTTCGATCTCGACGATGGCGTCGTCCACGAGAATGCCGATGGTCAGGGACAGGGCCAGCAAGGTGACCACGTTCAGTGACTGGTCCATCGGGGCGAGGAAGGCAAAGGTCGGGATCAGCGACAGCGGCATGGCCGTGGCGGCGATGAAGGTCGCACGCCAGTCCCTGAGGAAAATAAACACGACGATCACGGCCAGGATCGCCCCCAGGATCAGGGCTTCCAGCGAGGCCAGATAGGATTCCTCGATGTATTTGACCGAGGAGGTGACCTCCTCGATCACCAGGTCATCGCGGCTGGCGTTGATGGCGGCGATTTCCTCGCGAACACGCTCGGACACCTTGACCTCCGAGGCCTCACGCGAGCGCAGGAAGTTGAAGGTGACGGCTTCCTGGCCATTGTAGCGGGCCAGGCGGCGCGGCTCGGACCACTTATCGATGACCTGACCCAGGTCGGACAGGCGGACGCTGCGGCCATCGCCCAGCGGCACCAGGGTCGCGGCCAACTGTTCGACCGAGGTGGCGGCCCCCACGGCGCGTACGGCGCGCTCGGACCCCGCCACGGTGACACGGCCACCGGGCAGGTTGTTGTTGACCCCGATCAGGGCCTGGCTGACCTGACCGGCCGTGACGCCATAGGCGGCCAGGCGCTGGGGATCCAGCTCGACCCGGATTTCACGGTCCACACCGCCCGAGCGGTTGACCTCTCCCACCCCGCCCAAGCCCAGCAGGCGACGGGAAATCTCGTTGTCGATGTACCAGCTGATCTGCTCGGGCGTCATCGTCGGCGAGCGGACGACGTAGGTGATCAGGGCATCGCCGGTGATGTCGATGCGCTGAACCGTCGGTTCCTGCATGTCCTGGGGCAGGGTGCCGCGCACGCCGCTCATGGCGTTGCGGACATCATTGGTAGCGCGTTCGGTATCCGTCCCCAGCTCGAACTCGATGGTGGTCGTCGAGACGCCATCAGTGACGTTTGAGAAAATGTTGCGCACGCCCGACAAACCGGCGACCGAATCCTCGATCACCCGGGTGACCTGGACCTCCATCTCGGCCGGGGCGGCACCGGGCCGAGCCGCCATCACGGAGACCAGGGGGAAATCGATGTCGGGATTGTTGTTGATCCGCATCGAGCTGAATCCGACCATGCCTGCGAGGGTCAGCAGCACGAACAGCAGGATGACGGGAATTGGGTTTTTGATCGCCCAGGATGAGATCTGGTTCATGGCCCCGGACCCTTACTTCTTGGCCGGAGCGACCGGGGTGGTGCCCGCCGCCGCAGCTGTGGCGGGGCGAGGCACAGCACCCTGGGTCACGGTCACCTTGTCACCGTCATTGAGGAAGCCTGCGCCCTCGACCACCACGCGCACGCCGGGGTTGATGCCGCTGACCGCCGTCTGGTCGTCTGCGCGCGACAGGATGGTGATCGGGCTGAAGCGGACCGTGCCGGCGTTGTCCAGGACAAAGACACCGGCCTTGTTGTCGCGATACAGGACCGCATTGGTCGGAACGGCCGTGCTGGCCCGGTCGCCAGCATTGATGGTAGCGCGGGCGAACATGCCGGGCTTCAGACCGCTGTTGGTATTCAGACTGATGCGGGCAATACCCAGACGGGTCTGGGGATCGACCTCAGGCGTAACAATGCGGATCGTGCCGGTTGCCGTGGCCCCTTCGTTCGATTCAATTGTCGCCGTCTGACCGGGGCGCAGGGCCGGAAGATTGGTTTCGGACACTTGGGCGTCCAACTCAAGACGGCCATCGCGCACCAGGCGGAACAGCTCGGTTCCCGCGCTGATGATCTGGCCGCGCGTTACGCTGCGGCTGACGATCAGGCCCGAAACCGGAGCCTTGATGTCGCTCTGGGCCAGACGGGTGCGGGTCTCGGCGCGGGCGGCCTGGGCCATGGCCAGGTTGGCCTGGGACGAGCGCTGGTTGGCCAGAGCTGTGTCGAGAGAAGCCTGGCTGAGGAAGCCGCGGGCCTTCAGTTCCTGGGCGCGGGCCAGGGCGGCGTCGTCGCGGGCCACATTGGCCTCTGCGCTCTGGACGCTGGCGTCCTGCTGGCGCAGCTGGGCGCGCAGCAGGCTGTCGTTCATCTTTACCAGAGTCTGGCCCTGGCGGACATAGGTGCCTTCATCGACATAGACGGCCACGGCGGTCAGGCCGCCCGTCTCGGCCCCGACCGGAACCTCTTCCCAGGCCGAGATGGTGCCCGAGGCGACAATCATGTTGGGCAGGGTGACGGTGGCGGCGGTCACGGCGCTGACCGACTGGCGCGACTGTTCCTGGTTGGCATCCTGGGAGGCGTCACCGTCACCGCAGGCCGACAGGGCCAGGGCCGAGACCAGGCTGGCCAGGATCAGCGGATATTTGGCGGGCAGGGAGCGGGTTTCCAAGCGATGGGTCCTCACGCTGCGTCTATGGCAGTGAACTGATGGGATACTGGAACAGGCCTGTCTATACGGCCAAAGCCGGTCGTGCTCAAAGCAAGACCGGCTCTATGACACAGATGTAATACACCGAATCTCCGGCGAAGTTCCGCCGTGCGTTCAGGGGCGCGTCTTGGCCGGCAGGGCCTCTACTTCAGCTTCGGTCAGCGAGCGCACGACGCGGGCGCGGCAGGGGCCAGAGCCCAGACTGTTGCCTGCGGTGGCTAGGGTGACCCAGTCGCCGACGCAGACCTGGCTGTCACCGGGCTGAGGGACGAAACCCAGGCTCAGGCTGGATGTCAGGTTGGGGCAATAGCCCGCCGTTTCCACCTGATAGACGCTCTTGCCCAGACCCCGCACATAGAGGGTTTCGTCATCCACGGTGAAACCGCTGAAATGCTCGGGACTGACGCACTGGCGGGCGGTCGCAACCCGATCTGTTGAGACGTCAGTCTGGCTGGCCGGCGCACAGGCCGTCAGGCCCAGGGCAAGGACAGACGGTAGGACCCTAAGCGACAAACGAGACATTGGTGGCTCCGGATTCTGTCTGAGAGGGATCAAGCTTGGCAGTCGCAATATGAACGCAAGCTGACTGTGGGGCCAGGCGCAGCATTTTTTTATGTCTTTGTAAATCGCGCGGGGGCGAGACGTTCCCGACTGACGCGGGGGAGGGGCGACGGATGTCCCAGGATCCGGCTGGCCAGGTCCTCGGCCAACAGGGGGGCGACACAGAAGCCGCGCGATCCCAGGCCGCCCAGGACATAGAGACCCGGTGCGCCCTGCACTTCGCCCGAGATCGGCAGGCGGTCCGGCGTGGTTGCCCGCACGGCTTTCCTGCGGGTAGATGGCAGTGCCTGTTCAACCTGTTGAGCCAGGGCAGGCAGGGCCGTGGCCAAGGTCGCGAGATTGATCTGGCTGGCTTCGTCGGAAGGGAGGGTGTCGGTGGTCCCGCGCTCATGGGTAGCCCCGTAAAGAAGACCCTTGCCGGTGGGCACGGCATAGCCACCCCAGGCGACCGGGCGGCTGGTGGGGCCGTCAACCCAGTCCGCCTGGCCCGCCACAGGATTGAGCGTGAGGTCAGGGCACAGTGCGGCCATGCCCCAGCCTGCGGTAATGACGACCGCATCGGCCATCAAAAGCAGGCGGCCGTCCGCGTCGCTGATCCGCCACCGTTCCCCGTCGCGATCAAGCCGGCCTACAGTGGCGCAAAGGCGATCCGTTTCGGCTAGCCAGGTACTGAGCACGGTCGCCGGATGCAGGGCCAGCGCGCCTTCCATTATTAGTCCATCCGGCAACAAGGCTTCGCCCAGGGCCGGGGCGGCCTCCACACCTGGTACCCGCTTCATCTCTCCCTGGGACCACAGTTTCTGAGCGGCAATCTTGTCATATCTGGAGGCGTCACGTTCAGCCTGTTCCAGTTGCAGGACGGAGGGGGCCAGTACAGCACCGTCGACTCTGGCATAGAGCTGTCCCGCCCGGCGCAAGGCCTGGGCATGGACGTCAGCGATTACCGCGTCGCCCGCATCAAGGCGGGGCGTGACCAGAGCCGCCGGAAAACCCGAACCGCCATAGCCCGGATGATGGGCCTCAATGACCGTTACCGCGACCCGTCGTGCCGCCATGGCGCGGGCGATCGAGGCTCCGGCGATGCCGGCTCCGATCACCGCTACGGTTTCAGCCCGGGGCGCGCCAGCCGAGATGCCCGGCAAATGAGCCTCCAGTCGCTCGCGCTTGCGACCAAAGCCTGGCTTCTTCTCAACGAGAAAGCCCTGGCTGGCGAGACCGCGTCGGACCAGTCCGGCTACCGTGAAGGTGGCGACGCGGGCACCCGGTGCCGAACGTGCACGGATTTGCGCCATCACCTCGGGAGCCCACATGGCTGGGTTCAACGCCGGGGAAAAGCCGTCCAGAAACCAGGCGTCAGCCTGTCCGTCCCACTGGTCAAGCGCCCAGCTAACGTCGCCGATGGCCAGGTCCAGGCAGACGCGCCATTGCGGCAGGTCGATCCGGTGAAAGCCGGGGACGCCGTTGGGCCAGCCTGCCAACAGTGCCGCAGCCGTATCAGCCAACTCGGGCCACGCGGAGAGCGCGCGGATGGCCTCTTGGCGCGAGAGCGGGAAGCCCTCGACTGAAAAGATGTTTAAATGACTCTCGCACGGGCCGTGCCGCCGCCAAAGGTCGATCAGGGCAATGATGTTTAGGCCGGTGCCAAAGCCCAGTTCGGCCACCGTGAAGCTGGGGCGGCCCTGCCACCGGTCTGGCAGCCCGCAGCCCGCCAGGAAGACCGCGCGGGTTTCTGCCAGGCCATCTTCCTTGGAGAAATAGACGTCGCCGAACCGGCCCGACCGTGGCGAGCCATCGTCGGCCCAAATCAGATGAGGCGAGGCAGATGGCTCGTCGGGAGCCGGGAGGGAGGGCACGTCTTCGGACATGGCCGGGCTTTACCCTGCGACGGTCAGCCTGAACAGCAGCCACGAAAAAGGGGACCGTCCCGTGGACAGTCCCCTTTCCGTCGCGTTCCCTAAGGAACGCGATCCAAGACGTAAGTCTTAGGCAGCCGGAGCGACTTCAGCAGCCGGAGCAGCAGCGGCGTCAGCAGCCGGAGCAGCAGCAGCTTCAGCAGCAGCAGCGTCAGCAGCGACAGCGGCGTCAGCAGCAGCAGCGTCGGCCGTGGCAGCAGCGTCGGTGGCGGTTTCAGCAGCAGCAGCGGCGTCAGCAGCGGCTTCTTCGGTGTTCTCGGTAGCAGCCGGTTGGCAAGCAGCCAGGGCCAGAGCGGCGGCCGAAGCGGCGATCAGAGCGGTGATGCGCATTGTATTATCCTTCAGAAGGTAAGAGCGAGATCATGAGCCCTCGCTGACACCAGATAACGGGATCGTGAGCGGAATCGCAAGCGAAATCTCACGCGATCGTGAGATGGTGTTGATGAGTATTTTTTCCTATTAAAAACAGCTGATTGGAGCAAGGCTCAGGCGTCGGTGGGCGCGGCGGCCAGGGCCTCTTCCATTTCCCCGAACGAAGGCTGAGCACCGGAGGGGATATCGCCGCGGCCGATCTCGACCGAGATTTGGGCCGCATTGCCGTGCAGGTGGGCGACCAGGACCGACTGGATGATCTTGTAGTAGGCCGCTTCCTCATCGACAATGGCCTTGAGACGCGCGGCAAAAGGACCGACCAGGCCATAGGCCAGGAATACGCCGAGGAACGTGCCGACAAGGGCCCCCCCGATCATCGAGCCCAAAACCTCGGGCGGCTCGGTGATCGAGCCCATGGTCTTGATGATCCCCAGCACGGCCGCCACGATACCTAGGGCGGGCAAGCCATCGGCCAGGTTCTGCAAAGCGTGGGCTGGCTCCCCCGCTTCGTGATGATGCTTCTCCAGCTGCTTTTCCATGGCGTCTTCGATCTGGTGCGGATCTTCCAGGTTCATGGTCATCATCCGCAAGGTGTCGCAGATGAAATCAGTGGCGAAGTGATCCTTCAGCACCTTCGGGTATTTCTGGAAGATCGAGCTCTCAGCCGGTTTTTCGATATGGGTTTCCAGGGCGATCACGCCCTTGGATTTCATCGTCTTGGTCAGCTGGAACAGCAGGCTGAGCAGGTCCTTGTAGTCCTGCTTCTTCCATTTGGGGCCCGCAAAGCACTTGCCCAGGCCCGACAGGGCACCCTTGATGACCTGCATCGAGTTGGAAATCAGGAAGGCCGCGATACCTGCTCCGAAAATGGCCATCAACTCATAGGGCAAGGAATAGAGGATGGTCGCCATCTTGCCGCCGTGCAGCAAGAAGCTGCCGAACACCATGACGAACAGCATGACGATGCCGATGATCTGAAACATGGGCTGCAACTATCCCAGCAGGCTTGAAGGAGCCTAGCTTCTGGCTGTTAATGCTTAAATTCCCGTTTCAGCGCGGCAGGCTCTGTCCATGCGGGGCCTAAAGTCGGGTCTTGCCCGACAAAATGGCCTCGTAAGCGGCGCGGGTCACCTTGCGATAGGTGCCCTTTGGATCGCGCACATAGATGGACCCCTCGACCCTTTCCGGGTCGAAACCGTCTGTGACCAAGTCCACCTTGCGGTACTTGAAAGTCCCTGTCGTGCTGGCCGACTTCAGCAGACGCACGAACATGGGACGAGCATAGGGCGGCAGCTGTTCATCAACGTGCCCCCCAAAGGCTGCAGCATCAAACTTGCCATCCAGAACCAGTGCGGCCATGCCTGCGCGGCCTTCCTGACCGGGAACGGAGACGCCATAGGCGATGATCTCCTGGACGCCCGGTGCGTCATGCAGCCGCTGCTCCACCTCGGCCGTCGAGACGTTCTCGCCCTTCCAGCGATATGTGTCGCCCAGCCGGTCCATGAAATAGAGATAGCCCTCGCGGTCCTGACGCATCAGGTCGCCGGTCCGGAACCAGCGATCGCCCCTCTTGAAGACGTCGGTCAGAATCTTGGCTTCGGATGCCTTCTTGTCGGCATAGCCGGTGAAGTCGTGACGCACGTCCGGTCCGATCAGGCCGATGGCCTCGCCCACCTCACCCGTCGGCACCAGTTGGCACAGACCATCCATTCCCCGGAGCGGTTCTCCGGTTTCGGGGTCGAGTGCGATCAGGCGGATATTGATCTGATTCTTCAGCCACGACGGCACGCGCCCGATCGATCCGGGCCTGCCGTCAAAGTTAAACAGCGAGACATT
The DNA here is from genome assembly GCA_002483865.1 of Brevundimonas sp. UBA7635. Lineage (GTDB taxonomy): Bacteria > Pseudomonadota > Alphaproteobacteria > Caulobacterales > Caulobacteraceae > Brevundimonas. Next base: position 1,380 of record DLIT01000061.1, on the reverse strand, counting down.
GCCTTCGGTCGAGCCATAGAACTCCATGATCTCCTTGATGCCGAACCGCTTCTGGAAGTCGGGCCAGACATCGGGACGCAGCCCATTGCCCACGGCCAGGCGCAGGGCGTGGCTGCGCTCGTCCGGATGTTCGGGGCTGTTCAGCAGATAACGGCACAGCTCGCCGATATAGATGAACATGGTGGCTCCGGACTCCTTGACGTCCGGCCAGAAGGTGGTGGCTGAGAAGCGGCGGCGAATGATCATCCGACCGCCATTGAGCAGCACCGAGCCCGGTCCCACCAGGCCGCCGGTCGAGTGATAGAGCGGCAGGCAGTTGTACAGCCGGTCCTTGGGCGTCGACTGCAGCGCCCCGGCAAAGGCTCGCATATAGGTTCGGGCACGCGAATGCGGAATCCGCGCCGCCTTGGGCAGACCCGTCGTGCCCGACGTATAGATATAGAGCGCCGTGGTGCGGTTGGTCATGCCCTGGCGAAGGGTCTTGTCCGGTCGCACCGAGGAGGCGCTGCGGACCGCATTGTCCAGGTCGCGGCGCTCATTGGTTTCATCCTCGTCGCCCAAACCATGCACCCACAGCATCAGGTTGCGATCAACGAAGGGGCGCGCCTCTTCAACTGCCCGCCAACACTCCTCGTCGGTGACGATGTTGAAAGCATTGGAAATCGACAGGCAGTGGGCCAGAGCCTGGCCGTTCAGGTTATTGTTTATAAGAGCTGTGGCCACTCCGACCTTGGAAAAGCCGAACCAGGCGGCGAGATATTCAACCCGGTTGTGCATCACCAGGGCGATGATGTCGCTCTGCTTCAGGTTGCGATTTCGGGCCCAGTTCGCATAGCGATTGGCCAGAGCCTCGAACTGGCGATAGGTCAGGGTGCGGTTTTCGTCCTGCAGGGCGACATTGTCGCCGAACTTGTCGACCGCCTCTTCCAAATCGTCACAGAGCAGGACGGTGCTGTCGAGGGTGATTGGCTTGATGCGCTTCAACAGACGCATTAACCCCGTCACAAAGCGGTAATCGCGGCGGATATTCCTGACCAGACCCATGATATTACGCCCCCTTTACCCTCAGTGCCTTCGGGTCTTTGATGGACGGGCACCGGCTGGGGGTCAACCGGCCATCGGCCGGGTGAGGTGATATGAGGCAAATTTGTGGCTTTGAGGCCCTTGCCTGTTCGCACGGCTTTCTTGCGGTCACGAAACCGCCGAACTCGCTCAGCAGTTTCCATGGCAAGGCCCGATGGCCATGACCCTGGTACCGGAGTGTCCATGTCCGACACCGACGAGAAGCCCGAGCCCTTCGCCCGCACGCGGATCGAGTGGGGGCGGCCGCCGCAAACCGTTTTCCGCGCGGGCCCCTTGCCCAGGATGCGGCCGTTGAAC
>DLIT01000064.1:8776-9680 GCA_002483865.1 Brevundimonas sp. UBA7635 | reverse complement strand
CCGCCGCCGACGCCCCCAAGGTCCACCGCGGCGGCATGGTCGCCCGCGCCGCCGGCTGGCTGCGCGACAACCTCTAAGGCACACGGCAAGGCCCTTCGGCCTTCTTTGCGACTCAATCATGTCCGCGTTTTGTCATCGCGGGCTGGCGGCACCTGTAGGGTTGTGGCTCTCCGTCGGTGCAGTCAAATCCCGATGTGGCGGGCATTTGAACTGCGTTCTATCAAACTGAGAGATATTACAGCGACTTAGAGTAGGCATCGAATGTGTCCCGGTGTGGCACTATTGTGACGATATCGGGCAAAATCGGGCTCAAATAAGGTTATTATGTTGCCGCATTCCGGCTCCCCCCCTTAAGGCTAAGGGCATATATGCCGTTCAACTGTGTATCGGCATTTCAATGTGGGGAATTTAATAACGTGAGCATGACCAAGAAGCGCTTGCTGGGGTCGACGATCGTCGCAGGTGTGACCGTCGGCATGATGACGATGGCATCGGGCGCAATGGCTCAATCGACGGAAGCTTCCGCCGAGACGGCTCAAGAGGCTACTCAGGTCGAAGAAGTTGTCGTGGTGGGTTCGCGTCTGCGTCGCGACACCTATAACTCGCCTTCGCCGGTTCAGGTTGTGACGAACGAAGAGGCCACCATGGCTGGCTTCGCTTCGACCGCCGAAGTCTTGCAAGGCACGGCCGTCAGCGGTGGTACCAGCCAGATCAACAACCTCTACGGCGGTTACGTCACCAATGGCGGTCCGGGTGCCAACACCCTGTCGCTGCGCGGTCTGGGTGCCGCCCGCACCCTGATCCTGCTGAATGGTCGCCGTGTGGCTCCGGCCGGTTCGCGTGGTTCGGTTGGCTCGGCTGACTTGAACGTCCTGCCTTCGGCCATGATCGAGCGCATCGAGGT
>DLIT01000064.1:6069-8771 GCA_002483865.1 Brevundimonas sp. UBA7635 | reverse complement strand
GCCGTTGCCGGTGTGGTCAACATCATCACCCGCAAGGACGTGAACAGCGTGACTGTCACGGCCCAGACCAACGTGCCGATGGATACCGGTGGTGCCGGCATCGCTAACCGCTATTCGATCTCGGGCGGCGCTACGGGTGACCGTTGGTATGTCTCGGGTGGCCTCGAGTATTTCGACCGCGATGACCTGACCTACGGTGATCTGTCTCACAAGGACTATCTGTCCTGCCCGATCGCTGGCTGGAACGATAACACCGACTACATCGATCCGCTGACCGGCAAGTCCAAGTGCTGGAGCATCGACGCGGGTGGCGTGACCATCAACACCCTGGGTACCGCCCTGACCGCAGGTGTCCCTGCGCTCGGCAACCCGACCATGGCGGGCTATAACCGCTGGCGTCCGAACTCGGCCGTCACCACGGGTCTGGTCGGCTATGAAGGCGTCAGCGGTGGCAGCACCGACGTCCGTGACACCTACGATCCGGAAATGCTGAACGAGTCGCTCTTCTCGGGCGTCCGTACGACGACGGCTTACCTTGAAGGTGGCTATGACCTGGGCATCCTGGGCAATGCCGAAATCTATGGCGAACTGCTGCTGAACCGTCGCGAGTCGTCCCAGGTCGGCTATCGTCAGCTGTCGCTTGATTACCTCCGCGGCAGCCCGCTGGTTCCGGACAATATCGCTGCCCTGCCCGCGTTTGCCGTCAATCAGGGCCTCAGCCCGACGTGGGGCCCGAACGCCAACGCTCCGGTGCAGGCCCGTGCTTTCATCGGCTTCGGCAACGACCAGTCGAAGCAACGCGTCGACTTCGGCAAGGTCGTCGGCGGTATCCGCGGCGACCTGGTCGGTGACTGGCGCTATGATGCCTACTTCAGCTCGACCCGTTCGCGTTCGACCTACGTCTTTGAGCAGTTCCTCATCGACCGTATGCAGAACAGCCTGGACGTGATCGCAGCCCCGGCTGGCACTGACGCGGCCCTGGTCCGTGAGGGCTATACCTGCCGTATCAACTCGATCGACCCGCTGGCGGGCTGTATCTCGGCACCTGCCCTGAGCAGTGCCACGATCGGTGGCGTGCTGCCGCAGGACTGGGTTGACTATGTCTTCCGTCCGATCGTTGGCCACACCGAGTACACCGAAAACGTCTTCAGCGTCGGTTTCGACGGTCCGCTGTTCACCCTGCCGGCAGGCCAGGTCTCGGCCTTCGTCGGTGCTGAATGGCGCGAGATGGAAATCGACGATACGCCGTCGCCGGACATGCAAAGCGGCAATATCCACAACTTCTCGACCTCGGGCATCACGCGCGGTACCGACTCGGTCAAGGAAGTTTTCGGTGAAATCGAGGTTCCGCTGCTGGCCAACATGCCGTTCGCCCAGGCCCTGACCCTGAACGCTTCGGCGCGCTATACCGACTATGACTCGTACGGCGACGACACGACCTATAAGGCCGGTCTGCTGTACACCCCGGTGAACTGGCTGTCGCTGCGCGGCACCTACGGCACGTCCTACCGCGCCCCGGCCCTGTTCGAAATGTACCTGGCACCGACCGCCGGCTTCCTGGGCAGCGGCAACGACCCCTGTAACGAGTGGGATGCCGACAACGCGGACCCGCGGCTGGCTGCCAACTGTGCTTCGGAAGGTCTGCCGGCTGGCTACACCGCGAACACCAGCGTTCGCGTTCTGCAACAAGGTGGCATCACCTCGGGTCTGGCCGCTGAAACCTCGACGAACATGACCCTGGGCGTGATCTTCCAGCCCACTCTGCCCTCGTCGATCGGTGGTGATCTGTCGGTTTCGATCGACTACTATGAGATCGAAGTCGAGAACGGTGTGGCTCGCGCCGGTGCCAGCTACATCCTGGACTCGTGCTACAATAGCGAGCAGGCCGACTTCGCAGCTGGCAACGGCTACTGCCGTCTGATCAGCCGCGACCCGGCCAACAACGCCCTGACCGTCAATGACAGCTATGTGAACCTGTCGACGACCATCCTGCACGGTCTGGACTACAACCTGCGTTACCGTCGCGACGTTGGGCCGGGCACTGCTCTGTTCAACTTCTACCTGACGCAATACAAGGAACGCACCTCGGTGCTGTTCGATACCGACCCGGTGCGTAACTCGGTTGGTACGATCAACAGCCCTGAGTTTGCTGGCACCTTCGATGCTTCGTACGCCTGGGACAACTGGAACGTTCGCTACGGTCTGGATTATGTCGCAGCAACGGATTACGACGCCTACTACCTGAAGTATTACGGCTACACGCTGGAAAGCATTGGTTATAACGCCAATACGCCGGACTACTTCCAGCACAACCTGTCGGCGCAGTATCGTTCGCCGAACAACTGGTCGGTCACCGCAGGCGTTCGTAACATCTTCAACGAAGAGCCGCCGCACGTCTCGTCGGGCGTCACCAACCGTATCGGTAATGCGCCGCTCTATTCTGGGTATGACAACGTCGGCCGCACGGCCTTCCTGAATATCTCGAAGACCTTCTGATCGGACTAGCCGAGGTTGTGGGCTAAGGCTCTCGACCTCGGCACCGTCCTTCAGGATAAGAATAAGGGCATCAGGTCTTACCTGGTGCCCTTTTCTGTCTGCCTTTCGGTCCTGCTGTGAGTGCGAGACACAACCGGAACACCGCCGGGCATGATAGGCATAGAGTCGGGCAGTCATGAGTTGGCGACGAAACGGGCGGCGCGCCA
>DLIT01000064.1:711-6021 GCA_002483865.1 Brevundimonas sp. UBA7635 | reverse complement strand
GATTACCGGGGAAGGCGGCTTTGGGTTCCAGGAAGAAGTAGGTGCTATCGCGGTAGCCGTAGGCCATCCGCTTGATGACCTTGATCCTGTTGTTGACGCCTTCCAACTGGCCGGTGTGCATGGGCGAGCGCACCGGGCTTAGAATGCCGTGTCAGTAGGGGTGTAACGCCTGGCGAACAGGATCGGGCAGGGATGCCGCTTTCCTGTGCGTGGGCCATCCATTGGTTCCAGGCGGACCGCCACGTCCTGGCGATAGGTGCCGTCCACAGCATCCTGAGCTGTTCCTTGATGACGTAGACCGTCATGAGGGATTGGTTGGCGGCCAGGACCTCGTCGATCCGAACCTTGTACGCTGGCGTCTTCACGTTCGTTGGATTGCGCAGCAGCAACCAATGAGCCTGCTTCACGACCCGGCGCACCGGCTTGTCGTGCGGCGCTGGTTGAGGCGTCACGCGCACTCGACCGATCACCTCGCGACCGTACTTGGCGATGACGTGGAACAGATCGTAGCCCACGCGGGCCTTTGGACAGTGGCGGCGCACCTCCAGGCCGAAGGCGGTGTTCATGTCCATCGCCACGGCCTCGATCCGCGCACAGCCCTGAGGGCCGAGAGCCTCGAAGAACGGCCGGACTGCGGCGCGGCTGCGCCCCTCGCCGATTCACGACACTCGCCCGGTGTCAGGCACCAGCATGACGTGAACCGTCTCACCGTCCACACGCAGATCAACGACGCGATCGCCCGGCCTGGCGGTCGCCGGTGACCTGATGACCGGCCCGTGCGAACCGGCGCAGTTTCTTGATGTCGGGGTGGATCATTTTGCCGGGACGATCACGCTCGTAGCGGACGACAGCGGCCTGGGGCCCAGCTGGGCGAGCCAGCCAAGGCCCAGGCGACGCAGGGTCAGCCCGACCGTCGAGTGCGCCATGCCCAGCCTGCGGGCGATCTGGGGCCCCTCATCCCCTGGCGGCGGAGGGCTTCGGTCCTGGCTACCCGTTCAGGCTCCGTCCTGTGCGGGCATCGTCTCGGGGGCGAACTGCGGTCGTGATGCCTGTGCTCGCCCCCGAGCCGATGCCATCTAGAGCCCCGAGCCGCCGCAGCCGGTCTTCAGGTAGTCGTCAATATGAGCCAGTTGCTCGGCCATGATGGTGCGCGTCCACGCCGGCCCGTGCCCATAATCCTTGATCAGGTGATAGTCGATTGGCTGCCCACTGGAGCGGGCGCGACTGACGAACAGGTCCGAATGTTCCTGTGGAACGGTCTGGTCGCGGTCGCCGGTAAAGACCATCATGGGAATGGACACTTCATTAGCGCGGGCAATCGGGTTCAGACCGTTCACGGTCTCGCGCTGCGCTTCGCGCGTGTAGGGGTTCTGGAACAGGCTGGAGCGAATTCGACCCAGGTCCGAGACACCGGCACCGGCAATGGCGCACTTGTAGAGGCCTTCGGGCCGGATCCCGGCCACCATGGCCGCATAGCCGCCGTAGGAGAAGCCGAACATGGCGATACGTTCGGGCTCAGCGACCCCCTGCTCAATCAGCCAGCGGGCACCATCATCCTTGTCGTCCTGCATCTTCTGGCCCCATTCATTGTCTCCCGCCAGCCAGAGGCGTTGGCCCCAGCCGTCTGAACCGCGATATTGCGGTTGCAGGACAGCGTAGCCACGTGACGTCATCATGGCGCGCCAGGATGAGGAGTCCCAGGTCAACTCGTCACGTGCCCAGGGGCCCCCGTGAGGCATGATCACAGCGGGGTAGGGGCCGGGACCATAGATGTCTGCGGGCGGCTTGCTGAGGAAGGCCGGGATATCCAGTCCATCACGCGCCTTGTAATAGACCAGTTCTGTCTTGCCGATGCTTTCCGGCTTGATCTGCGGATAGGGGCTGCCCAAGGCGGTCAACTGACCATTCTGGAAGATATGATAGGTGCCTGGATCGTCTGACGCCCCGGCCCAGACGACGACGGTGTTCCAGTCCTGCGAGGCCGCGACAATGCGCAGATATCGATCCGAGGCATAGCTGATATTGCGGGTCTGGCCTGTTGCCGGATCGGTTACGGCCAGCGGGGTCCGGGCAATGTCCAGGGCCTGTTCAAGGCCCGTGACCAGGGCTTCGTAGCTTGGGGCAATCGGAAACTCGGTCGTACGCGGCCCTTGATAGGAAACCGCGCGAACTTCGCCAAAGTTGGGACCGCTCACACGGTTGATGGCCATGCTGGTGGTGTCGAACAGGGGGTGTTCAAAGACAACCTCGCCTAGCTGGCGGCGGGCAATATCGTATTCATAGACGGCCGACTTGTCGCGCCCGCGATTGGAAATCACATAGGCGATATTGGGATCTGTACTGAAACCGATGACCGAGAACACTTCACGGTTCTTGATGTAGCTGCGGATGTGCTCATCCCAGCCGCCGCTCGCATTGCGGAACTGGCTGGCTACATACAGGCCGTCACCGTCGCGATTGGCGATGCTGCGTACGCGGATATCGCCGTTCAGGTCAGTGGCATAACCGATCACGCGCTCATTGGCTCGCATAACGCGCTCGGCGCGGTTGGACCTGACGTTCAGGCGCAGGACGTCCGAGTTGAGCGTGATCAGTATGTGGTCAGGATCATTGGGCAGGGTGTCCAGAACACTGGGCGTGGAGATCTTGAGGAATTCTTCTTCCTGGCGCGATTGGGGACGGAAGGAGTTGACCGGGTCCTTCCACGAACGGCCCTGGAGATCCGTCAGCAGGAACTTGCTCAGGAAGGTCTTGATGACGGTCCCGCGTGCGGCGTCATAGGGCTGCCACATCGACACGCCCAGGACGTCATTCTTGACGAAGGTGACGCCGCGGATCTTCATCTGCGCGGAGCCGATGACGGTCGGGTCCTTGCTCAGGTCCGCTGTCTCCCAGACCAGGATCACCTGGTCTTCGCCGCGCGCCTGCAGGGCCGCGATGTGCTTGCCGTCAGGCGAGACCGCAAAGCTGGACATCACTGGAAAGGCCGCCAGGGCCTCGATGCTGGGCGGCAGGACTGCCGAAGACGTTGCAGGGACTGGCGCAGCGTCGCTCTGGGCGAACGCGGGACCGGCACAGGTCACAGCCAGAATGGCGGCCACGCTGGCGCTGGTAAATCGTTTCATAGGGACCCCTCCCACACTGCCCCCGATGGCGCAGCTTCATGAGACAAATCAACCAAATGCCGGTGCGCGCTGCAATAAGGAGTTTGAGCCGGAAGCGGAAATTCAGATTGTCTGTCCCCTGCTGCATTCTTGCCTTTCAATAAAGCCGACTCATATTAACCAAAGTAAGACTCCGTTAACGTAAAAAGGGTTTCCCTTAACGCGCTCAAAACCAATGCGATTCGGCGGGGATTTCGGATTGGAAAGCGGGGCAGGGTCGGAAGGTCGGAACAGGTATGTCTCTCTCGTTGGTAAAGCCGCAACACACTGAACTGAAGCCGCGGATCGTCGTGTTCGGCGTGGGTGGTGCTGGCGGCAATGCCGTCAACAACATGATCGACGCTGGCCTCGAAGGCGTTGAATTCGTTGTCGCAAACACAGATGCCCAGCATTTGAGCTTCGCCAAGACCGACCGCCGGATTCAGCTGGGCGAAACCATCACCCAGGGTCTGGGCGCGGGCGCGCACCCCGAAGTCGGCATGAATGCCGCCGAGGAAAGCGCCGACGAGATTCACGCGCACCTGGACGGCGCGCACATGGTATTCATCACCTGCGGCATGGGCGGCGGCACCGGCACGGGCGCAGCCCCGGTCATCGCCAAGTGCGCCCGTGATCGCGGCATCCTGACCGTCGGCGTCGTGACCAAGCCCTTCACCTTTGAAGGCCGTCACCGCATGCGCCTGGCAGACTCCGGCGTGGCTGAGCTGCAGCGTTATGTCGATACGCTGATCGTCATTCCGAACCAGAACCTGTTCCGCGTCGCCAATGAGCGCACGACCTTTGCCGACGCCTTCGGCATGGCCGACCAGGTCCTGCATTCGGGCGTTCGCTCGATCACCGACCTGATGATCCTGCCGGGCCTGATCAACCTCGACTTTGCCGACGTTCGCGCCGTCATGTCGGAAATGGGCAAGGCCATGATGGGTACCGGCGAAGCTACGGGCGACGACCGCGCCCTGCTGGCCGCCCAGAACGCCATCGCCAACCCGCTGCTGGATGAAACCAGCCTCAAGGGGGCCAAGGCTGTCCTGGTCAACATTACCGGCGGCCTGGACATGACCCTGCTGGAAGTGGACGAGGCGGCCAACGCCATCGCCGCCGAAGTAGACGGCGATGCGAACATCATCTTCGGTGCCGCGTTCGACCCGGCCCTGGATGGCAAGATCCGCGTCTCCGTCGTCGCCACCGGTATGGACGAGGCTGTGATCCAGAAGATCGAGCCCCAGGGCGTTGGCATGAACCGTGGTTCAGCGGGTGCCGCACCGCGCCCGCAGGCTCCGGTCCAACAGGACGTTCGCATTGAACCGGTCCATGAAGCCGCGCCGACCTCGGCTCCAGCTCCTGAGCCTATCTTTGAAGCCCCGGCTGCCCGCGCGCCCGATCCCGTGATCCACGATGCTCCGCGCAACCTCGAGCCGATCGTGGATCCCTGGGTCGAGGAGTTCGAATCCAACGCTGGTCGCGGCCAGAACGCAGCTTCGGCCGCGTCGGAGCAGGGCGACCTCTATTTTGATCGTCAGGAGCGTCAGCCTGAGCCGCGTCCGGCCCCGCGTCGTGAAGAGCCCCAGGCTGTCGAAGACGAATACTATGCCGAGCGCGACCACCGTCGCAGCGGTTGGAGCCTGTTCGGTCGTGGCAAGCGTCAGCCAGCGCAACAGCAACAACAGCCGTCCTATGCCCCCCCGCCATCGTCGAACCGCACGACCCAGCAGATGCGCCAGACCAACTCGGTCCAGCCGAACCAGGATTATCGGGCCGGCCATGTCGAAGAGGACGACCTGGAAATCCCGTCCTTCCTGCGTCGGCTAGCCAACTAGGCCGTCAGCCGGATACCCTTGAGGACGCGCCCCGGAGCTGGTCTCCGGGGCGTTTCTGCTTTGGGGCCTGCTCCCTGGCCTAGTCGTGGTCGAAACAATACGAAACCCATCTTTGATTTCGGGTTTGCTTCCGGCCCGCTAGATCACAGGTGAGGCGAACACCATGCTTAATGGCCGGGTTCGCGCAACAAAGAGAGTGTCAGCTTGCCGGTCCGTAACGACCATCACGAACAGACGATCATCGCCCCGGCCATCACGGCTGGCGTGGGTGTTCACACGGGCCAGCGCGTCAAGCTGGTCGTGCGTCCGGCCGCGCCGGGTGCAGGCAT
>DLIT01000064.1:0-660 GCA_002483865.1 Brevundimonas sp. UBA7635 | reverse complement strand
CGCCTGAACACCATGATCGAGAACGAGGCGGGCGTGCGCCTGTCCACGATCGAGCACCTGATGGCGGCCCTGTGCGCCCTGGGCGTGTCCAATGCCGTGATCGAGGTCGACGGCCCCGAACTGCCCATTCTGGACGGCTCGGCCCTGCCATTCGTGCAACTGCTGGACCGCGCCGGCTTCCGCCGTCAGGAAGCGCCGGTCCGCTATATCGAGATCGTGAAGCCGATCCGCGTGGAAGAGGGCGACAAGCACGCTGTCTTGCTGCCCAGCGATCGTTACGAAATGCGCTTCGAGATCGACTTCGACAATGCCGCTATCGGCAACCAGGTCGTCGATTTCGTGGTCGATGAGGCCACCTTCCGCTCGGACATCATGGCCGCGCGCACGTTTGGCTTTGCCCATGAGGTTGAGGCCCTGCGCCAGGCCGGGCTGGCCCGCGGCGGCAGCCTGGAAAACGCCGTGGTCATCGACGGCGAGACCATCCTGAACCCCGGCGGCCTGCGCATGGAACGCGAGTTCGTGCGGCACAAGGCCCTGGACGCCATCGGCGACCTCTATGTCCTGGGCGCGCCCCTGCTGGGCCGCTATGAGGGCTATAAGGCCGGTCACCAGCTGAACAACAAGCTGGTCCGCGCCCTGCTGGCCCAGCCCGACGCCTGG
>DLIT01000182.1 GCA_002483865.1 Brevundimonas sp. UBA7635 | reverse complement strand
GGCCCATGCGCGCCAGACGGGCGGCAAGCTGATCTGGTGGGCGGGCAAGGAAACCCCGCAGATCCGCGCCGCCGCCGATGCCTTTGAGGGCCCGGTCGTGCGGATGGAGGATGGCTTCATCCGCTCGCGCGGCCTGGGCTCGGACTTCTTTGGAGCCCTGTCGGTCGCCCTGGATGACCAGGGTGTCTATTATGATCCCACTCCGCGCCCAGCCGGCTGGAGAGCCTGATCGAGGCGGGAGGCCACAGCCCCGCCCAGCAGTCCCGCGCCGAGGCTCTGCGCGCCCGCGTGGTCGAGGCGGGCCTGTCCAAGTATAATCTCAAGGGCGACGGCGTCCCGGCCTCCTGGCCCACCGATCGCCCCATCCTGCTGGTCGTCGGTCAGGTCGAGAACGACCGTTCGATCCAGATGGGCTGCGGGCCGGATCTGCGCACCAACTCGGCCCTGGTCCGGGCCGCCCGCGTCGACTTCCCCGACGCCTTCCTGGTCTATCGCAACCACCCCGATGTGACGGCGGGCAATCGCCCCGGCCTGCTGGATGCCGCCGCCATGGACGAGGTGGATGCCGTGGCCGATGACCTGGACATCATCGACTGCCTCAAGGCCTGCGACCGCCTGGCCACCCTCACCTCTCTAACGGGGTTCGAGGCCCTGATGCGCGGCAAGCCGGTCAGCGTCTATGGCCGCCCCTTTTATGCCGGTTGGGGCCTGACCGACGACCGGATGAGCTTTGAACGGCGCACCCGGCGGGTCACCCTGCCCGACCTGATCCATGCGGCCCTGATCGATTACCCGCTTTATGTCACGCCCCAGGGCTGGCCGTGCGAGGCTGAGGACCTGGTCCAGATCCTGATCGAGGCGCGCGACCATCCCCTGCCCGCCCCGCCACGCGGGCGTATCAATCGGTGGTGGCGGGGTATCAAGGCCAGTCTCGACCGCAGCCCTCCGCCGTCCTATTGAAGATCATCAAACGCAATGGACCATGCAGAGTCCGCGCCTGAACTTCGCCGCAAGGGTCCGGCATGGTCTGGCCTGAAGGGAGGACAGCCATCCTCCCGCCGTCGAGTGCAGGACGCCGAGCGTCAGGGAACAAGTTGAGTGCATAAAGCCATCATCTCCGCCACGGGTCTCTTCACCCCGGAACAGTCGGTCTCCAACGCCGAGCTGGTCGCCGCCTACAACGCCTGGGCTGACGGCTGGAACGCGGCCAACGCCGTCGCCATCGAGGCGGGCGAGGTCGAGGCCAAGTCGCACTCGTCCGAGGCCTTCATCGAAAAGGCCTCGGGCATCAAGTCGCGCTACGTCATGGACAAGTCGGGCATCCTGGATCCCGAGCGCATGACCCCCCACCTGGCGGCCCGCACTAACGACGAGCTGTCGATTCTGGCCGATATGGCCGTGCGCGCAGCCCGCGACGCCATCGCCAGCTGGGGCAAGCCCGCCAGCGAAATCGGGGCCGTCATCTGCGCCGCCTCGAACATGCAGCGCCCCTATCCGGCCATGGCCATCGAGGTGCAGCAGGCGCTGGGCATCGATGGCTTTGCCTTTGACATGAACGTGGCCTGTTCCTCGGCCACCTTTGGCATCAAGACCGCCGCTGACTTCGTTGCCTCGGGCTCGGTCAAGGCCGTGCTGATGGTCAATCCCGAAATCTGCTCGGCCCATCTGAACTTCAAGGACCGCGACAGCCACTTCATCTTTGGCGATGTGGCCACTGCCGTTATCATCGAGGCCGAGGACCAGGCTGGGCCCGGTGGCTGGGACATCCTGGGCACCCGCCTTCAAACCAGCTTCTCTAACAATATCCGCAACAACTTCGGCTTCCTGAACAAGGCCGCCCTGCCGACCGACGGCATTGAACCGGTCGGCAGCGACGGCCTGACCGACAAGATGTTCGTCCAGCAGGGCCGCAAGGTCTTCAAGGAGGTCGTGCCCATGGTCTCGGACATGATCCTGAGCCACGCCGCCGAGCTGAGCCTGGACCCGCATGGCCTAAAGCGCCTGTGGCTGCATCAGGCCAACATCAACATGAACCAGTTGATCGGCCGCAAGGTCCTGGGCCGCGATCCCTCGCCGGAAGAAAACGTCATCATCCTGGACGACTATGCCAACACCTCATCGGCGGGCTCGATCATCGCCTTCCACCTTCACAATGAGGGTTTCGCGCCTGGTGAGACCGGCCTGATCTGCAGCTTCGGCGCAGGCTACTCGGCCGGCACAGTTTTTGTGCAAAAGCGCCCCTAATTGGGGGGATCGAGAATCAATCGTGCAAGCACCGCTTGCACTTCTCATCATTTTTTGCAAACCCTTGAAGCGTGCGAGAACTAGGGAACGGAACCCGCATGACTCAGACGGTCTCACCCTGGGCAGAAAAGCTCAAGGATCCTTTGGCGGCAGATGTCGCCACGGTGCTGAAACATATGGGCGGTGCCGCCCACCAGGATACGGTTGTCAGCTGCGTTGCTGCTCTTAAGCGTCAGCGTGGTGAATCGGTGACCCAAGACCTCAAGGCCCGCATTGTCGAGGTGTTTGAGGCCTATCGCGACTTCTTCATCAAACCCTTTGGTGAGAACTCGCTGCGTTGGGCCCTTGCCCCTGGCGTGATCTGACACGCCTCGCGACCATGAAAAAGGCCCGCTCCGATCCGGAGCGGGCCTTCTTCATGTCAGGGCCTATCCGTCTTAGAAGCGACGGACGTAGGAGACCGAATAGACGTCCACTTCACCCGCATCGCTGTCGGTAAAGTCGCGACGGGTCCAGTCACCCCGGATGCCGTTCTGGCCGTCCAGGAAGAAGTTGGCACCAGCACCATAGTTCCAGCTGGTGCCGTCAGCCTGGCGCTCCACCCCGGCGAGCTCGGACTTGATGCTGGTCGTGCCATAGCCGCCCCGGGCGAACAGCTCGAACTGGTCAGTGACCGGCAAGGTGCCCACCAGATAGGCTGCAGCGTCATACTCGTGCTTCACCGAGCCTTCGACGCCGCCCACAGTAAAGTCATCATCCTTCACCCCCACCGACACCTCGCCTTCGGCACCGATATAGGGGGTGAACTTCGCGCCCAGGCGACCCGTAATGGCCCCCAGGTCACCATCCGACTGATCCAGCTGCGAATAGCCCATGGAGCCGTAATAGGTGGTCCCCGAAAAATAACCCGGGCCGGTCTGGGCAGCAGCAGCGCCACCAAAAGCAACGGCAGCCAGAGCACCAGCAGAAATCATACGCGTAAGCATCAAAACTCTCCTGTCCATTGAAAGTCGTTCAGCAAACTCGCCATACGACTTGGATCGGAGATGAAAACGGCAGGCACTCAGCCGTGTTCCCCTGTCTTTTACATCGAGTTAAGCTGTGTGAGATTGGAAACACACACCGTGTTTGGTCAATAAAGACTAAAATCGGCAAGAAAAAAGGCGACCCAAAGGCCGCCCTTTTCCAGCTTTGCTTTTATAAGAACCTAGCGGTCCTTTTCCCGCGCCTCGCCCGACGACAGAGCCAAGGCGGCCTGGGCGGCGGCCAGACGGGCGATCGGCACGCGGTAAGGCGAGCACGACACATAGTCCAGACCCACTTCCTCGCAGAAGGCGATCGAGGACGGATCGCCGCCATGTTCGCCACAAATGCCCATCTTCATCCCCGCACGCTGGGCCCGGCCCCGGTCCTCTGCAATGCGGATCAGGTCGCCCACACCGTTCTGATCCAGGCGCACGAACGGGTCGTTCTCGAAGATGCCCTTGTCCAGATAGGCTTGCAGGAACCGACCCGAGTCATCGCGGCTGATGCCAAACGTGGTCTGGGTCAGGTCATTGGTGCCAAACGAGAAGAACTCGGCGTGTTCGGCCAGGTCCCCGGCGCGCAGGGCCGCGCGCGGCAGCTCCACCATGGTCCCGACCAGATATTCGACACTGTCGCCCGCCTGCTCGAACACGGCTCTGGCCGTGCGATCGGTCAGCTCGCGCAGGTATTTCATCTCCAGGCCCAGGGCGACCAGCGGGTGCATGATCTCCGGGATCGGAGCCACGCCCGACACCTTCTTCACCTCAAGGGCGGCTTCCAGGATGGCCCGGACCTGCATTTCATAGATTTCAGGATAGGCGACACCCAGGCGGCAGCCACGATGGCCCAGCATGGGGTTGGTTTCATGCAGTTCCTTGGCGCGATGCTTCAGCTTGTTGGCATCCAGCCCCTGCGACACCGCCAGAGCGTCCATTTCCGCCTCGGTGTGCGGGATAAACTCGTGCAGCGGCGGGTCCAGCAGGCGCACCGTTACCGGCAGGCCGCTCATGATGGTGAACAGCTCGGTGAAGTCCGACTTCTGGAACGGTGCGATCTTGGCCAGGGCGGCGCGGCGACCGGCCTCGTCATCGGCCAGGATCATCTCGCGCACGGCGGCGATGCGGGTGTCGTCAAAGAACATATGCTCGGTGCGGCACAGACCGATGCCCTCGGCACCGAAGCCACGCGCCGTGCGGGCGTCCAGCGGGGTCTCGGCATTGGCGCGGACCTTCAGGCGACGGACCTTGTCAGCCCAGGCCATCAGGGTCTGGAAGTCACCCGTCAGTTCCGGCTCGATCATCGGCACGGCACCGTCCAGGACCTCGCCCTTGCCACCATCGATGGTGATGACTTCACCGGCCTTGAAGGTGCGGCCGCGCACGGTGAAGCTCGCATCCTTTTCATTGATGCGGATTTCTCCCGCGCCCGAGACACACGGGCGGCCCATGCCGCGCGCCACAACAGCGGCGTGCGAGGTCATGCCACCGCGCGCCGTGACGATGCCGCGGGCGGCATGCATGCCGTGGATATCCTCGGGACTGGTTTCCTCGCGCACCAGGATGACGGCATCGCCGACCTGGGACAGGCGCTCGGCCTCATCGGCGTCGAAGACGATCTTGCCGGTTGCGGCACCGGGCGAGGCCGGCAGGCCCTGGGCCACCACGATCCGCTCGGCCTTGGGATCCAGCGTCGGGTGCAGCAGCTGGTCCAGCGCCGCGGGCTCAACGCGGCTGACCGCTTCTTCTTCTGAGATCACGCCTTCGGAGGCCAGGTCCACGGCGATCTTCAGCGCTGACTTGGCCGTGCGCTTGCCGTTGCGGGTCTGCAACATCCACAGGCGGCCCTGCTCGACCGTGAACTCAATGTCCTGCATATCACGATAGTGGGTCTCCAGGCGGTTCACCACGTCGACGAACTGGCCGAACACCTCCGGCATGGCTTCTTCCATTGAGGGAGCGGTTTCGCCCATCTCCTCGCGGCCAGCCCTGGTCAGGGATTGCGGGGTGCGGATACCGGCCACCACGTCCTCGCCCTGGGCGTTGATCAGGAACTCGCCATAAAGCTTGTTCTCGCCGGTCGACGGGTTGCGGGTAAAGGCCACGCCGGTGGCCGAGGTGTCGCCCATATTGCCGAACACCATCGACTGGACGTTGACGGCCGTACCCCAGCTTTCAGGAATGTCGTGCATTCGGCGATAGAATTTCGCCCGGTCGTTCATCCAGCTGGCGAAGACAGCCGAAATAGCCCCCCACAGTTGATCCTTCGGATCCTGCGGGAAGGGTTCGCCCAGCTCGCGCTCGACCAGGTCCTTGTAGTCGGCGACGACCTTTTCCCAGTTCTCGGCAGTAAGCTCGGTATCGACCGAGATGCCCAGGCGGTCCTTGTGGTCGTCCAGGACTTCCTCGAACTGGTCATGGCCCAGGCCCAGCACCACATTGGAATACATGGTGATGAAGCGGCGATAGGAATCAAAGGCAAAACGGCGGTCGCCCGACAGCCTGGCCAGGCCCTCGACCGTCTGGTCGTTCAGGCCCAGGTTCAGGACGGTGTCCATCATGCCCGGCATCGAGGCGCGGGCGCCCGAGCGCACCGAGACCAGCAGGGGGTTGGAGGCATCACCAAAGGTCTTGCCCACAATGCCTTCGACCGTCTTCAGCCCATCGGCGACCTGCTCAGCCAGCGCGGCCGGATAGGACTGGCCGTTCGAGTAATAGTGGACGCAGGCCTCCGTCGTGACCGTAAAGCCCGGAGGCACCGGCAGGCCCAGCGACGACATCTCGGCGAGGTTCGCTCCCTTGCCGCCAAGAAGGTTCTTCATCGACGCGTCGCCGTCAGCGGATCCCCCACCGAAGCCGTACACCCACTTGGTCATCTTGCCGTCCCTGAGCCATGGTCAGACTTGCGAGCCGTCGCCCGCAGATTGTGCCTGCGGGAATGAGTCCCGCTTGCGGTGCTTCGGAATAGCGCGCTGCACCTGCGAAGGCCACTACGAAGGCGTAACAATCCGTCAGCGCCGCCAAGGTTTCCGCTACAATTTGACAGCCGTCACGCCAGTGACCGCCCGTTTACTTCCCCTCGCGTCATCCTTGGGCCTGTCCCAAGGATCCAGACCCCTCGACCGCACCGACTGCAGACGACCCTTGAACCGCAACGTCTCTGGATCCTCGGCACGGGGCCGAGGATGACGCGATTTGAACGAGGGGCAAGGCACCAACCCGCCCCTTCACGGACGCTGCAACTTCCGTCCCTGCTCAAAGACCCAAAGCCCGGCCCAAGCGCCGGTGCCAAAGGCAAACACGGCCGTGGCACCCGCAAAATCAGGCGCAACCCGAGCCCCCACCAGATGCCAGCAAAGCGTCAAGGCGGCATAGCTGACCATGGGGACAACCGCGATCCACGCCGGCTTTTGCAGGGCTTCAAGCCGCTGCCTCATCGCCCATCCGGAGATCAGAGCCGCCGGGACAAAGGCCAGATATTTCAGGACAGGCACCGCAAAGAGGATCAAGCAGACCCAACTGACCAGCATGGCCGCCACAAAGGTCTTCTCACTGATGGGCTTAAGCCAAAGACCACGCACACTGTTCATCCCTGGCCTCTACCATCTCGCCCTCTCGCATACAGCCGGGCCGAGCCCAAAAAACACCAGCCAGCCTCTTCCCCCCGTCATCCTTGGGCCTGTCCCAAGGATCCAGACCCTCGACCGTCACGTCTCTG
>DLIT01000149.1:3365-3625 GCA_002483865.1 Brevundimonas sp. UBA7635 | reverse complement strand
CCGCCGCGCCTCGGAAGGCGTCTATTGTGTCGAGCACGCCCGCGTGGCCTACCAGCCCCAGGTTCGCAAGGGCAGCAAGGATGGTGCCAGCGAACTGGCCCGCAGCCTGCGCCGCTACATCTAGGACACCAGCAAGAAAGGCTCCGATCCGTCGGGGCCTTTTTCCTGTCCGATCAGGATTGACCCTGTGGCTCGCCCGGGGTCACGGGGGCGGGGGCCAGGCCATGCAGATGACCTGGCCCTATCCCTCTCTGGGCCCT
>DLIT01000149.1:0-3257 GCA_002483865.1 Brevundimonas sp. UBA7635 | reverse complement strand
GTCGTCAGCGGACAACCCGAAACATAGGCATAGCTGTCGCCCG
The DNA here is from genome assembly GCA_002483865.1 of Brevundimonas sp. UBA7635. GTDB lineage: Bacteria > Pseudomonadota > Alphaproteobacteria > Caulobacterales > Caulobacteraceae > Brevundimonas. Next base: position 3,214 of record DLIT01000149.1, on the reverse strand, counting down.
GCTCGATTACCGGCTGCTCGCCGACCACACCCTGGCCGCGCACCTCTTCCAGACGGCCATAGGCATCCGAGATCGTCCAGCGCCGAGCGACCAACTGCACCGGGCTGCCGGTCAGATTCACGATCTCGATCTGATAGGCCCAGACCCAGCGCCCCTCGTCCGGGTCGGATTGGGCCGCCAGAAAGGACGGCCGCACCCTGACAAGGATGCCATCAGTCTGGGCGGTATAGGCAGAAGCTGGGGACATAGGCTATATGACGTCCGCCGTGTCCGGGGTTCAACCCGTCAGTTCTGGCTATCCCCTTACTTGTGAGGCGAGACAGAACGAGAAAACCGTGTGAGACAGAGCGGCATGAGCAGCTTCCAGATTCCCGCCCAGCCCGGCATCCTGCCCTTGCAGGCCATTGAGACGCTGATTGCGACCGGGGCCATCCGGTCGGACACGCCGTTTGATGCCGACCAGGTGCAACCGGCCAGCCTTGACCTGCGGCTGTCGGACCAGGCGTGGCGGGTGCGCGCCTCCTTCCTGCCCGGCCAGCGCAAGGTCGAGGACCGCATCCAGGATGTGGCCATGCACACCCTCGACCTTTCGGGCGGCGTCGTCCTGGAAAAGGGCTGCGTCTATATCGCCCGCCTGCAGGAACGGGTCAGCCTGCCGCGCGGCATCAATGCCCGCGCCAACCCCAAGTCCTCGACCGGCCGCGTCGATGTCTTCGTGCGCCTGCTGACCGACCAGGGCGGCAGCTTCGATGACGTGGATGAGGGTTATGACGGCCCGCTCTATCTTGAGATCGCGCCCCAGACCTTCTCCATCCTGGTCAAGCCGGGCACGCGGCTGAACCAGTTGCGCCTCAAGGCGGGCGATCCGCCCAAGCTGGAGACCCGCAGCGTCGGGGTTGACCTGCAGGCCGGTGACAACGGCATCGTCGGCTTCCGCGGCCGTCGCCATGCGGGCGTGGTCAACATGGACCACATCAATGGCCATGACCCGCGCGACTTCTGGGAGCCGCTGACGGTGCGCAATGGCGAGCTGATGCTGGACCCGGGCGAGTTCTACATCCTGGCCTCATCCGACGACGTGGAAATCCCCGTCGATCAGGCCGCCGAAATGACCCCGATCGATCCCTCGGTCGGCGAATTCCGCGTCCACTATGCCGGCTTCTTTGACCCGGGTTTTGGCACGGATGAAGCCCATGGCAAGGGCTCGAAGGGTGTGCTGGAAGTGCGCACCCACGACACCCCCTTCCTGCTTGAGCATGGGCAAACGGTGGCGCGGCTGGTCTATGAGCCCCTGACCGAACGCCCCATGCGCCTCTATGGCGAGGGCGGCAGCCACTACCAGAGCCAGGGCCTGAAGCTGTCCAAGCACTTCAAGGTTTGGAAATAGGTTTAACCGCCTCACTAAACATGAGAGCGCCATGGCTGAGAGGCTGTGGCGCTTTTGTTTTGGAACCGGGTGGATAGGGCGTGGGCCCTCCGGTCAAGCCGGAGGGTGACGGGAGGGTGTATCCTCCCCTGCGAAGCGGGGGAGGTGGCGCGACGCGATAACGTCGTGACGGTGGGGGCGATTTCAGCGCGGCGCGTCTGGTCCGCCCCCTCCACCACTTCGTGGTCCCCCTCCCCCGCCTGCGCAGGGGAGGATTATTCCGCCAGCAAGCCGTCGATCAGGGCGTGGGCTTCGGGGCTGTTCCAGTCGGCCTCGCCCGTCAGGACGGCGCGGACCTGGCCCTGACGATCCAGGATAACGGTCTGGGGCATGGCACCCTTGCCGGGAAATTCGAACGGCAACTGGAACTTCGGATCAGCATAATAGTCGAGCGGCGGGTTCTCGCCGATGAAGGCGCGGGCCTCGGCCACGGCCTGGTCGACGTCGACGCTGATGGTCACGACGGCAAAGTCATCGCGGGCCTGATAGGTCCTCGCCAGGGCCGCCAGGGTCGGCATCTCGATCTTGCACGGCGCGCACCAGGTGGCCCACAGGTTCACCACCGTCACCTGGCCCGCGAAGTCGGCGAAGCGGACATCGGCTCCTTCCGCATCCTTGAAGACATAGTCGGGGGCCGCCACTGGGTCGGGCGTCTGCAGACGCATCAGGCTACCGGTCGCATATTCTGCCAGGCCCGCGCCCGCAGAGGCTTTGCCCCCGTCGCGCTGATTGGCGTATAGCAGGCCCGCGCCGCCGATCAGGCCGATCAGCACCAGCGCCGTCGCCACGCCCGCAAATGTCCGTTTAGAGCCCGCCATGTCCGATACGCCTTCCAGCACGCCTCAAAGTCAGTCGATGTGGGGTGGCCGCTTCAGTGCCAAGCCTGCTGACATCATGCAGGCTATTAACGTCTCGATCGGCGTAGACAAGCGTCTGTGGGGCCAGGACCTGGCGGGATCGCGGGCCCATTGTCGCATGCTGGCCAAGCAGGGCATCATTGGGCAGGCTGACGCCGAGGCCATCCTGGGTGGTCTCGACACCATCGAAGGCGAGTTCAAGGACGGCAGCTTCCCCTTCCGCGATGCCTATGAAGACATTCACATGAACGTCGAGGCCCGCCTGTCGGAGCTGATCGGCGAGCCATCGGGGCGTCTGCACACGGCGCGCAGCCGCAATGATCAGGTGGCGACGGACTTCCGCCTGTGGGTGCGCGACGCCTGCGACCGCACCGTGGCGCAGCTTCAGGACCTGCAGCGGACACTGCTGGACCGGGCGGAACAGCACGCGGGCGACCTGATGCCGGGCTTCACCCATCTGCAGACGGCCCAGCCGGTGACGTTCGGCCATCACCTGATGGCCTATGTCGAGATGTTCGGCCGCGATGCGGGCCGTTTCGCCGATGCCCGCGCCCGCATGAACGAGAACCCCCTGGGCGCCGCCGCCCTGGCCGGATCGCCTTTCCCCATCGACCGCCACATGACGGCGCAGGCGCTGGGCTTCGACCGGCCGATGGCGAACTCTCTGGACGCCGTGTCGGATCGCGACTTCGCGCTGGAGAGCCTTGCCGCCGCCTCCATCACGGCGGGCCACCTGTCGCGCTTGGCCGAAGAGATCGTGGTGTGGATGACGCCGATGTTCGGCTTTGCGACCCTGCCCGACGACCTGACCACCGGCTCGTCCATCATGCCGCAGAAGCGCAACCCCGACGCGGCCGAGCTGGTGCGGGCCAAGACGGGCCGCATCAACGGCGCCCTGATCGCCCTGACCACGGTGATGAAGGGCCTGCCG
>DLIT01000049.1:2234-7376 GCA_002483865.1 Brevundimonas sp. UBA7635 | reverse complement strand
GCGTTCTACGTCTATCCGTCCTGCGCGGGCGTCATCGGCAAGACCACTGCGTCCGGCGTGGTCATCGACAGCGACGAAACCTTCACCACCGAGCTGCTGAACGCTGAAGGCGTTGCAGTTGTCCAGGGCGCAGCCTTTGGTCTGTCCCCCTACTTCCGCATCTCCTACGCGACATCGGATGGCCTGCTGCAAGATGCCTGCAAGCGCATTCAGAAGTTCTGCGCCTCACTGAAATAGAGCCTCGGACGAGCTTCCCCCCTCCGTAATCCTTCGACGCGCAGCGGGATCGGTCGATTCAGGCCGATCCCTTGCCCCGGCTGAGATCTTCATCCTGTCAGCCAGACCCATGGTCCCTGAACTCTCGCGTGAGCTTCAGCGGATCACGTGTCCGGAGTTTCTGTTGCCAGGTTACATCTGCCGATCGAGGAGTGACGGGAAACTCACACCGGCGCGGCGATGCCCCCTCAGCCGAACCCGCGTCGCCGCGCCGCCGTCAGGGCGATGCCGCCCAGTCCAAGCGCCAGCAGGATCATCGCCCACTCAGTAAGCGTCGGCACGGCTGCCGGGGCGACCGCAGGTCCGAGCGTCAGCGTGCCAGGACCGCTATAGGTGTAGGTGGCCACGCCCGTTGCGTTGCTCATATAGGTTGAAAACACTACGGTATAGGTTCCGGCGGTCAGGGCACCGGCACCGGCATTAGTACTGCTGAGGTCGTCCACACCCGTGACGCAGTTCAAGGTGGCGTCGGCTGGATCGAATGGCGCATCATAGATGCCGAGGATCGCGTCCACATCGGGGCTGGCATCACTGAACACATAGGTTCCTGCGGCGCTCACCGTCAGCGTGCGGACCTCATAAAAACGGGGAGCTGCGTTATAGACCTCACAATTCGGAGTATTATTTAGGAAACGGCCGAACGTCCCCGAAGGGCTGGCATTCGTGATCGGCACCGAGATCGACTGTGCCAGGGCCGAGCCCCCGAACATCAAGACTGTCGCCGCGATCCCCGCAGCTGTCAGCGTTTTCATCATATCCCCCAGCTCACATAGCCTCGTTCGGCCAGAAGTGGCTGATCCACCGCTCAATAACAAGCCAAAATAGAAGCCGCAGCGGTCGGCGTTTCATCTGACGATGCGGTCTGGGATGAGAAACCGGGTCCCGCCTCCGGTCGGGGGGTTATGTGCGCAGGTGTCGAGCCTATGGGCACCAGATCGACAGCGTCCAGAATGGGAAGGCGGCTGACGGGCGGCGTGGGGCAGACCACCAGCATTGGGCCGTCAGAGGCCCGGCGGGAGCCGTCCTGGTCCAGGCAGATCGGGAATGCAGTCTCCCGGCCCAACGACACGGCCTCGCAAATCTAATTCAGCGAGGTGATACCCTCTACCCTCAGCGATGAACCGCTGAAAATCTTGCCGTTCAAACGAATGGATTTTGGTGTTCGTTTTTCGTCGCCTGGAACACCTCCTTGCGTCAGCGGGAGTTACGCCCCTCGGCTGACCGCATAGTCCGCCACGTCTTCCAGGGCCTTTCGCCACGGCGAGTCGGGCAGGATGGACAGGGCCGCCTTGGCCTGGTTGGCGTATTCGTAGGCCCGGTCCAGCGTGGCGGTGATCGCCCCGCAGCCGTGCATAAGCTCCAGAGCTCGCGCGAAGTCGCCCTCCCGGCGATCCCCGCCGTGTATGGTGCGCTCCCAAAAGGCAGACTCGGTATCGCCGGTGCGCTCGATCGCCAGCAGCAGCGGCAAGGTTACCTTGCCCTCGGCAAAGTCATCGCCGGCATTCTTGCCGAGGGCTTCGGACGTCGCGCCATAGTCCAGAGCGTCGTCAGCCAGTTGGAAAGCGATGCCCAAGGCCATGCCATAGTCGCGCATGGCCGCCACATGGTCCGGCGACACACCCACGCCCAGCGCCCCGGTCTCAGACGCCGCCGCGAACAGCTCGGCCGTCTTGGCGCGGATGATCTGCAGATAGGTCTCTTCGTCCAGGTTCACATCGTGGGAGCGGGTCAGTTGCAAAACCTCCCCCTCAGCGATCACCGACGAGGCCGTGGCCAGCACGCCCAAGGCCCTGAGGGAATCGGTCTCGACCATCAGCTCGAACGCGCGGGCAAACAGAAAGTCACCGACCAGAACCGACGAGGCTGCACCCCAGATCAGGTGCGCCGCCACCTTGCCGCGCCGCATCTCGGACCCGTCCACAATATCGTCGTGCAGCAAGGTTGCGGTATGAATAAACTCGACCGAAGCAGCCAGTTTGTGCGCTGCCAGAATGTCGCCCTGGCCACCACAGGCACGGGCCGCAGCTACCGTCAGCAGGGGGCGCAGGCGCTTGCCGCCTGCTGAGACCAGATGCTCGGCCAAGGCCGGGATTACCGGCACATCCGACTGCATCCGTTCAATGATCAGGGCGTCCACCGCCGCCATGTCGTCCTGAGCCAGACGGACCAGGGCATCCACTTCGCCCTTGGGGCGGGGAGCGGCTATCACGGCTGCGTCCACGGAAATCTCTCTTCAACTCGGGGGCGAAGGGGAGGATTCGCCCGGAAATCACACGACGTCGCTTGCCCGAAGCCGATGGCGCGCACAATGGTGGTGGCATCATGATGGGTCAAGCCGAGTCCGCCCCTAACCCCGCCATCGAGGCAATGGAAACCACGCTGCTGGGGGGACGGGTGCGTGTCCGCCAGCCGGGACGAGGCTATCGGGCCGGGATGGACGCCGCGATTCTGGCCGCCAGCATTGCCCCCAGGCCCGGTGAGCGGCTGATCGAGGCGGGCTGCGGCGTGGGCGGGGTCCTGCTCCAACTGGCGGCGCGAAACCCTGACCTGGACGTGACGGGACTTGAGCGCGATCCGATGGCCTTTAAGCTCGCCTGCGACAACATCCAGGCCAATGGCATGGCCGACCGGGCACGCGCCCTTCAAGGTGATGTGGCGGCCGGGTTCCGCGCCCTTGACCTGCCCCTGTTCGACTGGGCCATCACCAATCCGCCCTATTTCGATGATCCCGGAGCGATGCGCCCCCCCGCCGATGAGAAGCGCGGGGCCTGGATGGCCGACCACGGCCTGAAGACCTGGACCCACTTCCTGCTGAAGTCGGTAAGGGAGGGGGGCCGCATCGTCATCATCCACCGGGCCGACCGGCTGGACGATATCCTGTCCCTGCTGGCTCCCAAGGCGGGTTCCTTCTCGATCCGGCCCGTCCATTCCTTTGCCGACGGACCCGCCAAGCGCGTCCTGGTCCAGGCCATCAAGACCGGCAAGGCCCCCCTGCGCCTCCTGCCGCCGCTCATACTGCACCCCCGCACCGGCCCCAAGCACACCCCCGAAGCCGAGGCCATCCTGCGTGGTGAAGCGGCCCTGCCTTTCTGATTTCGTCGCTTCATCCTCCCGCGAGCGCAGCGGGCCGAGGATGACGAATGAAAGGGAGCGGCGTATGAGGCTGCCATGGCCCTACGCACTCTTTTCCCGACCCAGATCTATGAAGCCTCCGTCGCCGCCGACAGGGGCTGGACCGAGCTGCATGAGGAGTTGCTCGACCTGTGCCTGGTGATGGGCGAAGAGGACGAGGCGGGCATCCAGTGGTGCACCGACAACCACTATCCGGGCTATACCTCCTATGGCTCGATCAACGACCTGCCCCAGCGCTTTCCCGAGTTTGCCGAGCTGAAGCGCATCCTCGACAAACACGCCGCCGCCTATGCCAGGGCGCTGAACTTTGACCTGGCGCGCAAGCCGAAGCTGGATAACCTCTGGGTCAATATCCTGATGCCGGGCGGCGGGCACACCGGCCATATCCATCCGCACTCGATCATCTCGGGCACCATCTACATCCACATTCCGGACGGCGCGTCCTCGCTGAAGATGGAAGACCCGCGTCTGGTCATGATGATGAACCGCCCCGGCGTGACGGACGCAGCGACCGAGGCCGAAAAGCCCTTCGTCTACCTGAAGCCCCAGTCAGGCACGGTCCTGATGTGGGAAAGCTGGCTGCGCCACGAAGTCCCCGCCAATCGGGCCACCGAACAGCGCATCTCGATCAGCTTCAATTACAGCTGACCCGAGGCCCGCCCCCCTAAGGCCGCCACACTCAGAACAATATCGCCGTTACGCTTAGTCATGATTCAGCAGGGGATACGGGGATCATGATCAAGCTGAAACCGACGATGTATGTGCTGATGGCCAGCTTGTCTTTGGCGGCGTGCGACGAAGGTGCCAAGGCCAATCCGGTCCAGACCGCTGCGCCCGTCACAGAACAAGCCGGTCAAGGCGAGCCCTATCTGGTGGCGGGCACACAGGTATGGACCGTGCCGGACCCCGTATCGGGCCGCAACTATCAGGTCTATGTGGCCCTGCCCCCGTCTTATGAAGAGCAGCCACAGCGGACCTATCCGGTGCTCTTTGTCACCGATGCCCACTATGCCTTCCCGCTGATCCGCCAGTTTGCGCGGCGGATGAATCTGGAGGGGTCGGTCATTCAGGATCATATTCTTGTTGGCCTGTCCTACGCCGAGGGCGACGCTGGCCCCGTCAGCCGCACGCGCGACTATACCCCGTCTGTGCGCGCCAATGCACGGCAGGCCGAGGGTGGAGGCCCCGCCTATCAAGCCTATCTGAAGTCCGAAGTTCTGCCCTTTATCGAGCAGCGTTTCCGCGCCGATCCGCAGCAGCGCATCATGCTGGGCCATTCCTATGGCGGGTTGCTGGGCGCACAGATCATGTTCAGCGAGCCAGAACTGTTTTCGGCCTATGTTCTGGGCAGTCCGTCGCTGTGGTTCGACAACAAACGCATGTTCGACGTCGAGGCCCGCTATGCCGACGCCCACACGGACCTGAAAGCCAAGGTGTTCATGTATGTGGGCGAAGGCGAACACCCCGCCCCGACCAACAAGAACCGCTATGACATGGTCGCCGACAACTGTCTGTTCGAACAGCGGCTGAGAGCACGCAACTATCCGGGACTGACGCTGCGCTCCATTGTTGTGGACGGCGAAGACCATCTGACCGTCGCTCCCATCGGCTTCATGCGCGCTCTGGAAGCCGTTCTTCCGGCGCAATAGCGACCAGAGGCCTGCCCGCCATATTTGCCCTTTTGCCCCCCAATCGCTACATCCCCCTGCAACTCTCCCAATTCCTCTGAATCAA
>DLIT01000049.1:288-2173 GCA_002483865.1 Brevundimonas sp. UBA7635 | reverse complement strand
CGACGCCAAGATCGGCGTCGTTGGCGTGAACGGCTCGGGTAAGTCCACCCTGCTGAAGATCATGGCGGGCCTGGACACCGAGTTCCAGGGCGAGGCTCGTGCGGCCGACGGCATCAAGCGCGGCTACCTGGAGCAGGAACCCAAGCTCGACGACAACCTGAACGTCCGCGAGAACGTCGAGGCCTGGTGCGAAGAGAAGCAGTGGGTCAACCGCTTCAACGCCATCGCTGCAGAAATGGCCGAGAACTACTCCGACGAACTCATGGAAGAGATGACCGCTCTCCAGGAGAAGATCGACGCTGGCGACGTGTGGGACATCGACAGCCGTATCGAAATGGCCATGGGTGCCCTGCGCTGCCCGCCGGACGACTGGTCGGTGACCAATCTGTCGGGCGGTGAGAAACGCCGGGTGGCTCTGGCTCGCCTGCTTCTGTCGAAGCCCGACATGCTGCTGATGGACGAACCGACCAACCACCTGGACGCCGAATCCGTCGCCTGGCTGCAGCACCATCTGGAAAACTTCCCGGGCTGCGTCATCCTGGTCACCCACGACCGTTACTTCCTGGATCAGGTCACCAAGTGGACCCTGGAACTGGACCGCGGCAAGGGCCACCCGCACGAGGGTAACTACTCGTCCTGGCTGGAAGCCAAGCAGAAGCGCGTCGTTCAGGAACAGTCGGAATCCGAAGCCCGCCAGCGCGCCCTTACCCGCGAACTGGAATGGGTCCGCTCGGGGGCCAAGGCCCGTCAGGCCAAGTCGAAGGCCCGTCTGGCCGCCTATGAGCGCATGGTCGAGGAACAGGAGTCGCAACGCGGCGCCCAGACTCACGCCCACATCCAGATCCCGCCTGGCCCGCGCCTCGGCAACGTGGTTCTGGAAGTCAACGGCCTGTCCAAGAAGTACGGCGACAAGCAGCTGTTCCAGGACCTGACCTTCAAACTGCCGCCCAACGGTATCGTTGGCGTCATCGGCCCGAACGGTGCTGGCAAGTCGACCCTGTTCAAGCTGATCACCGGTCAGGAACAGCCGGACGAAGGCACCATCCGCGTCGGTGAAACCGTCAAGCTGGCCTATGTCGATCAGTCGCGCGACGACCTGAAGCCGGACGACACCATCTGGCAGGCCATTTCGGGCGGCACCGACGTCATGATGGTCGGCAAGCGCGAGATCAACACCCGCGCCTACGTCGGCTCGTTCAACTTCAAGGGTGGCGACCAGCAGAAGAAGGTCGGCCTGCTGTCGGGCGGTGAGCGCAACCGCGTCCACCTGGCCAAGACCCTGGCCACCGGCGGCAACCTGATCCTGCTCGACGAACCGACCAACGACCTGGACATCGAAACCCTGCAGAACCTCGAAGAGGCTCTGGAAGAGTTCGCCGGCTGCGCCGTGGTCATCTCCCACGACCGCTGGTTCCTTGACCGTCTGGCCACCCACATCCTGGCCTTCGAAGGCGACGGACACGTGGAATGGTTCGAAGGCAACTTCGAAGCCTACGAACAGGACAAGATGCGCCGCCTGGGTGCCGACTCCATCATTCCCAAGCGCATCCAGCACCAGAAGTTCGGTCGCTAAGACCTGCCTTCTCGCTGAAGCTCAAAAGCCCCGGAAACCCTCCGGGGCTTTTTTGTCGCCTGCCCGCCGTTATCCCTGCGGGGAAGGGGAACCATGCGCAGCATGGTGGTGGGGCGTCCCTTCACCGCCCCCTCCGTCATGTCGCTGCCGCGCCATGCCACCTCCCCCGCTAACGCAGGGGAGGATGAAAACCCCACTCGTCACCCTCCGGCTTGATCCGAGGATCGGGCTATCCGTCTGCTGAAAGGGCACCGCTCATCCTCCCCCGCCTGCGGGGGAGGGGGACCATGCGCCAGCATGGTGGTGGGGGCG
>DLIT01000049.1:0-191 GCA_002483865.1 Brevundimonas sp. UBA7635 | reverse complement strand
GCTTGACCGGAGGGCCCACGGCCAGGTCGGACACCCCGCCTGCTTGAGACCGGAAACCGCTGCCGCGCACGCCCCACCTCACATAACATTGACACTGGCGAAGGGCGCGGCCCGGGTTAGTCTGATCGCATGACCCAGCGCCCCGCCATCCTGATCATGCAGCGCCATCTCGGCCCGCTGAGTGCCTTTCT
>DLIT01000063.1:1645-2676 GCA_002483865.1 Brevundimonas sp. UBA7635 | reverse complement strand
CACTTGGCGATGGAGGCTTCGCTGACGGATTCACCGAGAGCAGGGGTCAGGATGTCGGCCATGGTTACGGTCCAGTGTCTTTTCTAGTCTTAGCTTATCTATAGGTCAGGCGGAGGCGATCAGGCCATGGCCTCTGCGAGGAAGGTTTCGAGTTCCTTGAGGTGGCGGCTCATCAGACCCGCTGCCGTCGAGGCCGAGGCCGGACGACCGACATAGCGGGCGCGCTTGGCCTTGATGTCCATCTTCTCCAGCGTCAGTTCGATCCACGGGTCCACGAAGGTCCAGCCGCCCATGTTCTTGGGCTCTTCCTGGCACCACACCAGATCAGCGTTCGGGAAGCGGGCCAGTTCCGCCGAGATCGACTTGATCGGCCACGGGTAGAACTGCTCCAGACGCAGGATGTAGATGTCGTTGACGCCGGCCTTTTCGCGCGCGTCCAGCAGGTCGTAGTAGACCTTGCCCGAGCAGACGATGACCTTGCGGATGTCCTTGTCGGCCTTCAGCTTCACGCCGGCGACGTCGGGACGCAGGTCCGCATCGTCGCGCAGCACGCGGTGGAAGCTGGAGCCCTCGGCCATGTCGGCGATGGTCGAGACCGCCTTCTTGTGACGCAGCAGGGACTTGGGCGTCATCAGGATCAGCGGCTTGCGGAAGCCACGGTGCATCTGGCGACGCAGGATGTGGAAGTAGTTGGCCGGGGTGGTGCAGTTGGCGACCTGCATATTGTCTTCGGCGCACTGCTGCAGGAAGCGCTCCAGGCGGGCCGAGGAGTGCTCGGGGCCCTGGCCCTCATAGCCGTGCGGCAGCAGCATGGTCAGGCCCGACATACGCAGCCACTTGCGTTCGCCCGAGGAGATGAACTGGTCGATCACGACCTGGGCACCGTTGACGAAGTCGCCGAACTGGCCTTCCCACAGGGTCAGGGTGTTCGGATCGGCCAGGGAGTAGCCGTATTCGAAGCCCAGCACGGCCTCCTCGGACAGGGCCGAGTCGATGACCTCGAAGTGGGCCTGGCCGTCGCGCAGGTTGTT
>DLIT01000063.1:0-1533 GCA_002483865.1 Brevundimonas sp. UBA7635 | reverse complement strand
GCCAGGCTTTCGGCGGTGGCCCAGTCGATGTTCTGGCCCGAGGTGACCGTCTCGCGACGGGCGTCGATGACGCGCTTCAGGGTCTTGTGGACGTCGACGCTGTTGGGGATCTGGGTCAGGCGGTGGCCATAGTCCTTGAGCTTTTCAGCCGGGACTGCGGTCTTGCCGCGCAGCTGCTGGTCCTCGCCCTGCGGCAGGCTGAGGCCCTGCCACTTGCCGTCCAGCCAGTCGGCCTTGTCCGCCTTGAAGGTCTTGCCGGCCTCGAACTCGGCGTCGAGGAAGGCCTCGAAGCGGGCGATCTCGGCATCGACCTCGGCCTGGGAGATGACGCCCTCGGCCACCAGGCGCGCCGAGTAAAGCTCGCGCGTGGACTTCTGGCTCTTGATCTTGGCGTACATCAGCGGCTGGGTGAAGGTCGGGTCGTCGCCTTCGTTGTGGCCGAAGCGGCGGTAGCAGAACATATCCACCACCACGTCCTTCTTGAACTTCTGGCGGTATTCGGTGGCCACCTTGGCGGCGAAGACCACGGCTTCGGGGTCGTCGCCGTTGACGTGGAAGATCGGGGCCTGGACCATCAGGGCCACGTCCGACGGATAGGGGGTCGAGCGCGAGTTGCGCGGCGCCGTCGTGAAGCCGATCTGGTTGTTGATGACGAAGTGCATCGTCCCGCCGGTGCGGTAGCCCTTCAGACCCATCAGGGCGAAGCACTCGGCCACCACGCCCTGGCCGGCAAAGGCGGCGTCGCCGTGGATCAGGACCGGCATGACCTTGGAGCGGTCCAGGGCCCATTCGGCCTCGGGCTTGCCAGCATTGGCGTCACGGATGTCGAAGGCCTGCTTGGCGCGGGCCTTGCCCAGGACGACCGGGTTGACGATCTCCAGGTGCGACGGGTTGGCGGTCAGCGACAGGTGGACCTTGTTGTTGTCGAACTCACGGTCCGACGAGGCGCCCATGTGATACTTCACATCGCCCGAGCCCTCGATGTCCGACGGGACGGTCGAGCCGCCCTGGAACTCGTGGAAGATGGCCTTGTAGGGCTTGCCCATGACGGCAGCCAGCATGTTCAGCCGGCCACGGTGGGCCATGCCGAAGACCATTTCGTCGACGCCCAGGGCCCCGCCGCGCTTGATGATCTGCTCCATGGCCGGGACCATGGCCTCGCCGCCGTCCAGGCCGAAGCGCTTGGTGCCGGGGAAGCGCTTGTGCAGGAAGCGCTCGAAGCCCTCGGCCTCGATCAGCTTGTTCAGGATGGCGATCTTGCCTTCCTTGGTGAAGGCGTTCTGCTCGAACTTGTCGGGGCCTTCAAAGCGCTGCTGCAGCCAGGATTTCTCTTCCGGCTCGGAGATGTGCATGTACTGCACGCCGATGTTGCCGCAGTAGGTGCGCTTCAGGATTTCCAGGACCTGGTTCAGGGTGCCGGTCTGCAGGCCCAGCACGCCGTCCAGGAAGATGGGGCGATCCATGTCGGCGGCGGTGAAGCCGTGGAATTCGGGCGTCAGCTCGGGGTGCTGGATCGGCAGCTCGATGCCCAGG
>DLIT01000094.1 GCA_002483865.1 Brevundimonas sp. UBA7635 | reverse complement strand
CAGGGCGGCCACCAGGGCCTCGGCCGCCGCCAGCCGTTCCGGGCCGCCGCTCAGGTCGAAAGCCAGCAGTCCGGCCTGCGCCAATTCGATGACGGCACGCTGCGATTGTTCGTCGTTATGAGCGTGGCGGGTCGCGGCGTGTGCCTCGGCTTCGGCCTTGGCCAGGCTGCTGGCAGAGCCACTGCGACGGGCGTGCTCGCGCCACAGCAGGCTGGCGCGGATGCTCATCTCGAAGGGGTGGGCGCAGGATACGCGTCCGGCCTCGACCGACTGTTGCCGGGCCTCGGTCTCCAACAGGCTGACGCCGATCAGCTCCAGCCAGCCGAGATCCTCGCTGTCCCTGGCTTTTTCAAAAAGGCGACGAAGATCTCGTCCAAATTCGAACATACCGCATCCCTGCCGTCCCGGTTCGGGATTGCCATCGCTATCCCGATCTTGCCTAAGCAAACTCGGAGCCGACTTTGCGGTTCAACTTAACCATATCGAAGATTTTTTGATCGGCCTTCCGGAAGGGCAGGCTCAGCCCATCTGCGGCGTCTTCTGGCGGCACTCTTGCAGCTGTTTGCGGGCGTTGCTGTCACCCCGTGTCAGCTGCCGGACAGAGGTCAGGCGGGCGCGCACCTGTTCGGCCTCGGCCTGGCTGGGGGTGCGACCGTTGGCCTGGGCGCTCTGCATTGCGAACAGAGTCCAGTAGAGCGCAGCGTCCGCCAGGCTGCGGCCATAGCGGCTTTCGCCACCCTCGAGCTCGGATGCAGCCTGGGTCAGGCCAGCGCAGCGCAGTGCCTCGTCATAGGCGAGCGCCGTCTGGGTCTGGGGCATGGCCCAGACTGCCAGGGCAGCGGCAATCGCAGCTAAGACCATCCAAGGGGCTCCCGATGTCTCGGAATAAGCGAGCTCCACAGAACCACGCCAGCGTGCAACTGAAAAGGGCATTTGATGGCCCAGGTAGTCCATAAATGGGCATCGGCGGCGTGGGATAGCGCTGTTTTCACGTCTTTTGGAAAGCTGAGTATGGACGAGGCCATGATCGAAATGGTCCTGTCAGCCCGAGCCTGAATGGGGCATGACAGCTTCATGTGGGGTTTAAGATTTTTGCAGTTGATCGTTGGCCTGTGCACCTTTGGTCTGGGTGCGGCGCTGATGGTTCATGCCCATCTGGGGCTGGATCCCTGGAACGTGTTCCATCAGGGGCTGTCACAGCGCACGGGGCTGAGCCTGGGCGTAATCAGCATCCTGTCGGGCGTCGTGGTCATGCTGCTGTGGATTCCGCTGCGGCAAAGGCCGGGCATCGGCACGATCTGCAACATCCTGGTGATCGGCCTGTCGATGGACCTGTTCCTGTGGCTGTTGCCCGGGCTTGAGGGCCTGGCGGTGCGCGTCGGGGCCCTGTCGGTCGGACTGGTGCTCTGTGGCCTGGGGACGGCGGCCTATATTGGCGCAGGCATGGGCACCGGGCCGCGCGACGGGCTGATGATCGGCCTGAACCAGAGGTTCGGTTGGTCGATCCGGGTTTCGCGGATGCTGGTCGAGGTGGTGGTGTTGGCGTCCGGCTGGCTGTTGGGCGGTGTGGTCGGGGTGGGCACGGTGGCCTTTGCCCTGCTGATCGGACCCCTGGTCCAGTTCTTCCTTCCGGCCTTCCAGACGTGGTGGGCCAGACCCCGGCTCTAGGCTGCCCGGGCCTTCAACTGGCGCTCGATTTCTATCAGCCTCTGTTTGCGCCACAGACCACCCGCATAGCCGGTCAGGGAGCCGTCGGCCCCGATCACCCGGTGGCAGGGGATCATCAGGGCGATCTGGTTGCAGCCATTGGCCCGGGCCACGGCCCGCACGGCCGTCGGCTGGTCAATCTGGCGGGCGATCTCGCCATAGGATCGGGTCTCGCCCGGCGGAATGGTCTGCAAGGCTCGCCAGACCTTCTGATAGAAATCGCTGCCGTGGAAGGCGAGGGGCGTCTCGAACCGGGCCGAGCGCGCGGCGAAATAGTCATCCAGTTCGGCCTCCGCCTGTTCAGCCGGGCCAAAGCGACCGATGCCCAGACCGCCGGGGGTAGCCGCCAGGAGCTTCTTCAGTTCTGCGGGCAGACCCTTGCGGTCCACGAACTCCAGCAGGTGCAGGTGGGTGGCGCTGGAGACCGCAATCATGTCGCCCAGCGGTGTCGGAATCCAGGTCGCCCGCATCAGGGCGTCCGTTTTCAAGTCGCCGGGAGCACAGCCGACCAGCCGGGCAAAGGCGGTGCGAAAGGCGCTGGGGGATTCAAAGCTGGCATCCAGTTGGGCGCTCATTACCGAGCCTCCGACCTGCAAGGTTTCAAAGCCTTCGCGGATACGGCGCTGGCGGGCCATTTCCAGAAAGGTCATGCCGAAATGCCGTTTAAACGCCCGGCGCACGGTGGACAGGTCATAGCCCATCCGCACCAGATCCGGCTCTGACCAGCGACGGTTCGGCTCGGCGTCCAGGGCCTTGAGCAGGGCCGCCACCGTGGGGTCGGCCCCCGCCGCCGCCTCGACCGGATGGCAGCGTTTACACGGCCGAAAGCCAACCTCCATGCACTCACCCACGGTGCCAAAGAAGCGGCAGTTCTGGCGCAGTGGCTTTCGCGCGGGGCAGGTCAGGCGACAGAAGATGCCGGTCGAGGCCACGCAGACAAAGACCTGGCCATCATAGCGGTCATCGCGCGCCACAAGCGCGTCATACAGGACATCATCACTGGGCAGGTCGAACAGCATGAGAGGGTTTTAAACCCAACCCTCGATCAATGCCGCCGATTTTCGGGCGTCTATTATGCCGTAATGAAAAAGGGGAAGGCAGCGGCCTCCCCCTTGCAGGTCCTAACCCCGTTCCCTCGTCTTGGTGAAGGTGATCTTGGGGAAGCGTTCCGAGACATAGCCGGTTTCCCAGCTGGACTTGGCCAGGAAGACCGGGGCCTGGTCGATATCGGCGGCCATCTGCGGGCGGTACTTGCCCGCAAAGTCATCCAGATCGGCCTTTTCACCCGCAACCCAGCGAGCTTCAGCATAGGGGCTGGGCTCAAACATGACGTCGAGGTTGTATTCCTCGCTCAGGCGGTCGGCCATGACCTCGAACTGAAGCTGGCCGACGGCCCCGACGATGAAGTCGGCTCCCAGTTCGGGACGGAACAGCTGGGTCACGCCTTCCTCGGCCAGACCTTCCAGCGCCTTCTTCAGGTGCTTGGCCTTGAGCGGGTCCTTGACGCGGACACGTTGCAGGATTTCCGGGGCAAAGTTCGGCAGGCCCGCAAAGCGCACAAGGCCGCTTTCGGACAGGCTGTCACCGACGCGCAGGACGCCGTGGTTGGGGATGCCGATGACATCGCCTGCATAGGCCTCCTCGGCCAGCTCACGGTCCGAGGCAAAGAACATCATCGGCGCGTTGACGCTGAGCTGCTTGCCGGTGTTCTGGACCTTGAGCTTCATGCCGCGCTTGAAGGTGCCCGAAGCCATACGGAACATGGCGATGCGGTCGCGGTGGTTGGGGTCCATGTTGGCCTGGACCTTGAACACAAAGCCGGTGACCTCCGTCTGGCTGGGCGAAACCTCAATGACCTCGGGGGCTGGGGCATTGCGGGTCTCCGGCGGGGCCTCCTTGCGGGCCGGCATGACCTTGGGCGCAGGGGCCCATTCGCCAATGGCTCGCAGCAGGTCTTCGATACCGAAGTGACGAAGGGCCGAACCCCAGAGCACTGGCGTCAGGTGGCCTTCCCGGAAGGACTGGCGATCAAAGTTAGGATAGCCCGCCTCGACCAGCTCCAGAGCCTCGGCGGTTTCTTCCTGTTCGCCCGCCTCGAAATACTGGGCGGCTTCGGTCAGGGGCAGGGCGGCGGGGTGTTCCGCGTCATCGGTCGAGCCTGCGACCTTCTTGGCATAGGGTTGGAAGCGGCCGGTGCCGACCTCGACCAGACCGCGCAGACGGTTGCCGCTGCCTGCAGGCCACCAGATGGGGGCCGGGTCCAGCTGAAGGCGAGAGGCGATCTCGTCCAGCAGGGCCATCGGGTCCTGCGCTTCGCGGTCCAGCTTGTTGATGAAGGTGATGATCGGAATGTCGCGCAGGCGGCAGACCTCAAACAGTTTCAGTGTCTGAGGCTCGATACCCTTGGCGGCGTCCAGCACCATGATGGCGCAGTCGGCAGCGGTCAGGGTGCGATAGGTATCTTCCGAGAAGTCTTCGTGGCCCGGCGTGTCGAGCAGGTTGAACATGATGTCTTCATGCTCAAACGTCATCACCGAGGCGGTGACAGAAATGCCGCGTTCCTTTTCGATCTTCATCCAGTCGGAGCGGGCGCGTCGGTTTTCGCCACGTGCCTTGACGGCCCCGGCGGCGCGCAAAGCACCGCCCGCCAGCAGGATATGCTCTGTCAGCGTGGTTTTACCGGCGTCCGGGTGGGCGATGATGGCGAAGGTCCGGCGGCGGCCAGCTTCTTCAGCAAGGGTCAGTTTCGACATGCGGCGCACCTAGCGCGAGACGGGCCGAAAGTCACCTTTGTCTGGTGGTCCTGGCGGTCTGGAGCGCCAAAAGCGGCGCGATCTTGGCGCAACCATTACCAAACTGTCACGTTCGCGTGAAAGCCCCTTCGCCTGGCAGGGTTTTTGGGGTCATGCTGAGGCTGTGAGACGCCGGTCCACGAGGCCGGTGCCGCTGGGAGGTAAGACCATGGCTCTGGTGCATCCAGGCAGATCGTCCGTTCATCGCGTAAAGGGAGAGCTTCACCCCGTCGTGCCCCTGCTCGTGGGCTTTGGTCTGATGATCGCGATTGCGACGGGCGTCCATATGCTGTTCGGCCTGCTCTGAAGCCCGCAAGGCCTGGCTGGTCGGACGTCAGGCGAGCTGAGGGTTCCAGACAAGCTGATCGGCAGCGCGGCTGGCGGCCCCAGTGTCGCAGCCATGACGGGCCTGTGCCTGCAGTTGTCCCATGACCTGGGCGGGCAGGGCGCACAGGCGCGGCTCGACCAGCATGGGTTCGCATCCGGTCCCGGGCGCGCTGAACCGGGCGGCATTGATGCCCTCGCAGCGGTGCGCAATCAGCCAGGCAAGACGCCGGGCGCGCACGGGCTCCTTGTGGTGAAGGCTTGGTTCCTCGGAAAAGAGCTCGCACCCCAGGTCGATCACCGCTTCCAGGTCCAGGCGAGCAAAACGGCGCAGGTCGTGGCTGGGTGCGGGGCAGGCCTCTTCTAGGTCAAATACCACATCATTCATCAGGAACAGCATCGTAGAGTCCACCCGCCGCGAGCCTCCCTGGCTCTCTGCTTCCTGACTAACGCGCCGAACTTGCGGTCGGGTTCATGAATGGGGTGAACGCAGCATTAGTTATGCCGACCGGGCCAGCCCCTGCCTTTACTGCACCTTTTCCTGGAGGAAATGGCGGCCTTCGCGGTCTTCGATTTCGACCACCCACAGGTCGGGGTCATAGCGGCGCTGACGCTCGATATAGGCGTCCAGTTCGCTTTCGACGTCGCTGGTGACGGGTTGCAGCCACTGGGGTTCGCCATCCTGGCCGGTAACGGCAGAAAAGAGCCGGGCGGTCCGGTTCGAGGTGTCGTAGGCCTTGACGATCACCGTGCCAGCACGGGCATCGCCCTTCTTCACGACGGTGGCATAGGCCCCGGACAGTTCAGCCCGGCGGATCAGGCCGCTGACCCAGACATCTGTGGATAGAAGCAAAGCGCTAACCCTGATTGAACACGCGAAAGGAAGGTTCGGGCACTATATCCGGACCCTATGTGGATTTTGTCGCGCCTTCTTTGTGCCAGCACTGCCCCTCTCGTGGCCAGCCTGATCCTGTTGCAGGCCGGGGCGGCGCAGGCGGGGGCGGCCAATCTCTATTACGAGCGATCGGTGGCGGTTGCCGCCCAGAGCAAGTGCAGGCTGTTCGAGCCGCGTCTGGCGGCAGCCCTGAGCGCAGCCACCCTGCAGGCTCGCGGCGCGGCCCTGCGCTCCGGCGTCGAGGCGACCACTCTGGCCGCGACCTCGGCACGGGC
>DLIT01000017.1:13067-16565 GCA_002483865.1 Brevundimonas sp. UBA7635 | reverse complement strand
ATAACCCATGTCATTTCGTATATTCGCAGCCCCCTCGGCGTTGCTGGCCGCCCTGTGCGCGGCCCCGGCCGCCGTGGCGGCTCAAGAGGCCCAGCCGACCGTTCTCGATTCAGTCATCGTGACGGGCCTGCGTAACCCGGAAGACCCGGCGGTCACAGCCCAGGCCCGCACCCGCCTGAGCCGGACGCCCGGAGCCGTGGCGGTGGTCTCATCCGAATCCCACTCTGACCGCTTCGTCCAGAATCTGGCCGATACCCTGCGTAACGTGGCCGGGGTGCATGCCCAGCGCCGCTTCGGCGAGGAGGGCCGTCTTTCGATCCGTGGCTCAGGCCTGGGTCAGGGTTTTCACCAGCGCGGGGTCCTGTTCGCCCAGGATGGCGTGCCCTTTGCCGATGCCGATGGCTTTTCCGACTTCCAGACTACTGACCTGCTAAGCGCCCGCTACATCGAGGTTTACAAGGGCGGCAACGCCCTCAGGTTCGGGGGCGCGCAGCTGGGCGGTGCGATCAATCTGGTCACGCCGACAGGACGCACCGCTGTCCACGACAACCTGCTGCAACTGGAAGCCGGCAGCGCCGGTACCCGGCGCGCCCATGCGGCCGTGGCCCGCTCGGGGGCTCGCTGGGACCTCTATGCCTCTGCCAGTGGCATGCAGACCGACGGCTGGCGCGACCATCAGCATGGGCAGCAGGCCCGCGCCACTGTGAACCTGGGCTACAGCCTGGGTCAGGACCGCGAAATCCGCCTGATCGGTCAGGCAGCGGACATCCGCCAGAAAATCGCCGGAGCCCTGTCGCTTGAGGATGCGCTGGAGCGGCCACGCATGGCCTCGCCCGGCAACATCACCAATGACCAGGCCCGCGACCTGAGCGTCCAGCGCCTGACCGTGCAAACCCGATGGCGCTTTGACGACAGCACGCTTTTCGAAGGAGCCCTATGGGGATGGCAGAAAGACCTGTGGCATCCGATCTTCCAGGTTGTTGAACAGAATACGGAAACCTGGGGCCTGTTCGGCCGTCTGGACTGGAACGGTGTCGTGGGCGGACTGCCTGCCGACGCCTTCGTTGGCCTGAACTGGCGCGAGGGTGATCTGGATAATGTCCGCCACATAAACCAAGGCGGCCTGGCTGGACCTCTTACGTTCAACGGCCTGCAGGGTGCGACGGCCACGGACCTGTTCTTTGAGGGCCGCCTGTTCGTGCGGGACGACCTGGCCGTAGTGGCCGGCGGCTCCTATGGGCGCGCCACCCGCGACTATACCGACCGGATGAACCCGGCCAACAACGCTGGGACGGACTTCGACTGGTTCGCCCCGCGCCTGGGCCTGCTGTGGCAGGGTGAGGATGGGGCTCAGGTCTATGCCAACCTGACCCGATCGGTAGAGCCACCGCATTATGGAGCCCTGGTCCAGGCACCCTATCCACAGTTCGTGCCGGTCGAATCGCAAAAGGCGTGGACCGCCGAGATCGGCACCCGGGGCCGACGCAACACGGCTCAGGGCCTGATCGCCTGGGACATGACCCTGTATCATGCCCAACTGACCGGCGAGATGTTGAACTATACCGTCGCCCAGGACATTCCCGCCGCCATCTTCAATGCCGAGGACACACTGCATCAGGGATTGGAAGCCTCGCTGGAATGGACCCTGCCACGACGCATGCTGGGCGGCAGCCTGTCCCTGCGCCCCGTCTGGACCTGGAGCGATTTCCGCTTTCAGGACGACGTTCGCTATGGCGACAATCGCCTGCCTGTCATCCCGGAGCATCAGCTCCGCACCGAGGCCACCTGGCGCGGCCCGCGCGGGCTGTTCATCCGCCCCTCGATCGAATGGCGCATCACCCGACCCTATGTCGACTATGCCAACACGCTGAAGGCCCCGGCCTATGCCGTCCTTGGTCTCAGCGCCGGGGCCGATGTCACCGACCACGTCTCGGCCTATGTCGAGGCCCGCAACCTGACGGACAAGGCCTATGTGGCCGAGTTTTCGGCGGTCACGGATGCCCGCTCCGCTGCCACCAACGTCTTTGTTCCCGCCGATGGCCGCATGGTCTTCGTCGGCCTGCGTATCGCCTACTGGTTTCCCCGACTATAACCGCCTTGCCGTCCTCACGTCGGCAAGGCGCATTGCGCACTGCCCAACTGAAAGGTCTTCCATGAAGAAGCTGCTTCCTCTCGCCACCCTCGCCGTGTCGGCCCTTGCCCTTGCCGCCTGCAATGCACCCGCAGAGTCCCCTGCCACCGAAGCAGAGTCGGCAACCGGCACCGAAGTGGCCGCCATTACCGTTACCGATCCCTGGTGCCGGCCGACGCCCAACGGGGCCAAGGTTGCGGGCTGCTATGTCACCCTGACGGCCGCCTCCGACGATGTCTTGACCGGCATTGCCACCGATCTGGCCACCATGCCCCAGGTGCATGAGATGAAGCACGAGGACGGCATGATGAAGATGGCCCATCTGGAACAGGGCTTGCCCCTGCCGGCGGGCGAACCCGTGGTGCTGAAGCCGGGCAGCAACCACCTGATGCTGATGGGCCTGACCATCCCCCTGGTAGAGGGCCAGACCGCTCGCCTGACGCTCCAGTTCGAAAAGGCCGAAGACATCACGGTCGAGGCCGCGATCCGCACCCCACCCGTCGTGGGCAGCGAGGAATAGGTCGTCTAGATCGGCCCGCTCTGCCCTGCGGAGCGGGCTTTTTGACGTCCCACCTGACAAACGGGCTTGAACCCGCTAAAGCCACGCGCTCACGAGGAATACCATGGCCCTTAAAGTCGCGATCGTCGGCCTGCCCAACGTCGGCAAGTCCACCCTGTTCAACGCCCTGACCAAGACGGCGGCAGCCCAGGCTGCCAACTATCCGTTCTGCACCATCGAGCCGAACACCGGCGACGTGGCCGTGCCGGAGCCCCGCCTGAACCAGCTGGCCGCCATCGCGGGCTCCAAGGAAATCATTCCCGCCCGTATCACCTTTGTGGACGTGGCCGGTCTGGTACGCGGTGCCTCCAAGGGCGAGGGTCTCGGCAACCAGTTCCTGGCCAACATCCGCGACTGCGATGCCGTGGCCTTCGTCGCCCGCTGCTTCGTCGATGACGACATCACCCATGTCGAAAACCGCATCGACCCGATCTCGGACCTCGAAATCATCGAGACCGAGCTGATGCTGGCCGACCTCGAAAGCCTGGAGCGCCGCCGCGTTCAGGTCGAAAAGCGCGCCAAGGGTGGCGATAAGGAATCCCAGCTGAACCTGAAGCTGATCGACGCGGCTCTGGAACAGCTGCGCGATGGCAAGCCCGCCCGTCTGGCCGATGTGTCCAAGGAAGACAGGAAGGCCTGGGACATGCTGCAGCTGCTGACCGCCCTTCCGGCGCTTTATGTCTCAAACGTCGAGGAAGCCTCGGCGGACAAGGGCAATGAGCTGTCCAAGCTGGTGGCCGAGCGCGCCGCCAAGGACAATGCCAACTCGGTCGTCATCTCCGCCCAGATCGAATCTGAAATCGCCGTC
>DLIT01000017.1:0-12982 GCA_002483865.1 Brevundimonas sp. UBA7635 | reverse complement strand
AAGCTGCTGGGCCTGCAGACCTACTTCACCGTCGGTCCCAAGGAAGCCCGTGCCTGGACCATTCCTGTCGGTGCCACTGCACCGCAGGCTGCCGGCGTCATCCACACTGACTTTGAAAAGGGCTTCATCCGCGGCGAAACCATCGCCTTTGACGACTACATCGCCCTGAAGGGCGAAAGCGGTGCCAAGGAAGCGGGCAAGATGCGCGCCGAAGGCAAGCAGTATGTGGTCAAGGACGGCGACGTCATGCACTTCCTGTTCAACAACTAGGTTCCCCCTCGCGTCATCCTCGGGCCTGTCCCGAGGATGACGCTCAAACATTGAGCATAGTTGTCTTAGTCTTTCTAAGCTTCGTTCTAGTTTTTCTGCAGGGTCGCCCATCGGGCGGCCCTGTTAGTTTGTGGGCTGATCCTTTCTTGGGAGGTCCCGTTTGTCTTTCAAATTCGATACTCTGGCGGTTCACGCTGGCTATTCGCCCGACCCGACGACCAGGTCCGTCGCGGTGCCGATCTATCAAACCACCAGCTATGCCTTCGACGATACGCAACACGGGGCCGACCTGTTCGACCTGAAGGTGGCGGGCAACATCTATACCCGCATCATGAATCCCACATCCGATGTGCTGGAACAGCGCATTGCCGCGCTGGAGGGCGGGATAGCGGCTCTCACCGTCGCCTCGGGTCAGGCGGCCATCACCTATGCCATCCTGACGCTGGCCGAGGCGGGCGACAACATCATCGCCACCAACACCCTTTATGGCGGCACCTATAACCTGTTCGCCCACACCCTGCCCCAGTATGCCATCGAGGTGCGCTTCATCGACGCCAGAGATGTGGGTGCCATCGCCGCCAATACCGATGCTCGCACCAAGGCCGTCTTCTGCGAGTCCATCGGCAATCCGCTGGGCAATGTGGTGGACTTTGCCGCATTGGCCGAGGCCGCCCATGCGCAAGGCCTGCCGTTGATTGTCGACAACACCGTGCCGACACCCTACCTGACACGCCCCATCGAGCACGGCGCGGACATCGTCATCCATTCTCTGACCAAATATATCGGCGGGCATGGCACCTCCATCGGCGGGGCTATCGTGGACGGCGGCACCTTCCCGTGGGCCGAGCACAAGGACCGCTTCCGCCGCCTGAATGAGCCGGAGGTCAGCTATCACGGCGTCATCTATACCGAGGCGCTTGGCCCGGCAGCCTTCATAGGCCGCGTTCGCACCGTCCTGTTACGCAATACCGGCGCGGCCATCTCGCCGTTCAACAGCTTCCTGATTCTTCAGGGACTGGAAACGCTGGCGCTTCGCATGGACCGCCATGTCGAGAACGCGACCGCCATCGCCCAATGGCTGAAGGCCCACCCCAAGGTGGAATGGGTCAACTATGCGGGCCTTGAGGACCATGCCTCACACGCCCTGATCCAGAAGTACTTCGGCGGCAAGGCCTCAGGTCTGCTGACGTTTGGGGTGAAGGGAGGCCGCCAGGCCGGTGCCCACTTCCAGGATGCGGTCAAACTGTTCACCCGCCTGGTGAACATCGGCGACACCAAGTCACTGGTCTGCCATCCGGCCTCGACCACCCACCGCCAGCTGTCGCCCGAGGAACTGAAGAAGGCGGGCGTGACCGAGGACACCGTGCGCCTGTCCGTCGGCATCGAACATATCGACGATCTGATCGCCGATCTGGAACAGGCGCTGGCCGCAGCCTGAGGCTTTCCTCGGCGTGGGAGGACGGCGGAGGGGCTGTGGCTTTGTCCGCCCCTCCGTCGCTGCCCCGAAGGCCCCTGCCCTACTGGCGAGCGTCGGCTGAGCGTTCGCGGACCTGTCCAAACTCCGAGACGGGCTTCCAGGTTGGCCATTCGCGGCTGTTGGCCAGGTCCAGGCCCAGGCGATACAGCAGCGTCAGGTTCTGCACGGCCGAGCGCCAGTCCAAGGCCTCGGACCACTCGTCGCTGGGCCTGTGGTAGTCAGCGCCGAACTTGGCCTTCCAAGCCGCCTCGCCCGCTTCGCGACCGCCCTCGACCCAGTCCCAGCCATGCCAGGTCATCAGGGCCGGGACGCCTGCCCGCGCGAACGGGAAGTGGTCAGAGCGATAATAGAAGCCCTGGGCCGGCTGGTAGTCGTCGGTGACACGGCGGCCCTGGGTGTCGGCCAGGGCCTGCAAGCTGTCTTCCAGGCTGTTCTGACCCTTGCCGAAGATCGGCAGGTCATGGGTCGGCCCGGTGATCGGCAGCATATCGATGTTGATGTTGGCCACCGTGGTTTCCAGCGGATAGATCGGATCGGCCGTATAGGCATAGGCCCCCAGCAGGCCCATCTCCTCGGCGGTCACGTGCAGGAAGACGACAGTGCGCGCCGGGGCCTCGCCCGCCTTGAACGCGCGGGCCATCTCGACCAGTCCGACCGTGCCCGAGGCATTGTCCCAGGCCCCGTTATGGATCTTGTCGTGGCCGGCGACGCGCTCATTGATGCCCACGTGGTCCCAGTGGGCGGAATAGATCACCGTCTCTTCCGGATGGGTCGTGCCGGGAATGCGGGCGACGAAGTTGTTGGTCTTCAGCACGTCGATGGTCTCGGCGGTTTCGAGCGACAGGCTGAGCCCCTCCAGGTCAAAGGCGCGGAAGTCGCCCGAGCCCAGCTGCGGCATCAGGGCGTCGAGATCGAGGCCGAGCGCCTTGGCCACGTCGGCATTGATCGAGCCGGTAGCTTCCAGATCGGCGGCACCGGGAGCCTGGGCACGCTGGCGATTGTTGAACTGGGCGCTGCGGGTCCACAACGCCTCCTCGGCTCCGGCCCTGGACACGGTCACGACCGCAACCGCCCCCCGACGCCTGGCCTCATCGGCCTTGTAGGCCCCGGACTGGTAGTTGGTCGTATAGGGGCCGTTGAACAGATCGCCGTCGGGCTCTCCCGCCACGACCAGCACGATCTTTCCGGTCACATCCAGGCTGCCATAGTCATCCCAGCCGCGCTCGGGGGCCACGATGCCGTAGCCAGCGAAGACCATGCCGAGGTTCTGAAGGTCAGCGGCACCATCATTGGAAATGGCGCGCAGCAGAATGTCCTTGCCGACTGCCAGGACGTGGACCTGACCCTCGGCATCGGTCCAGCTGGCCTTGGCCGCGCCCTCGACCGGGGTATAGCGCTTCAGCTCAACCGGCTGCAGCCACTGCCCCTCCCGGCCCCCCGGTTCTAGACCCAGCGCCTGATACTGGGTCTGCAGCCATTCCAGGGTGCGCCCCTCGCCTATTGTACCGGGATAGCGGCCCTGAAAATCGTCAGAACTGATGTGGCGCACGCTGTCGGACAGGCGTTGGTTCGAGAAGTCCTGGGCCGAGGCTGCCCCTGTCACCCACACAAGGGCCGAGGCGGCCACGCCGCAATAGATCCGACGATACATGTAGGGGTCCCCAGGAGCCGTGGTCATTGTCGGCACAGGTGATAGGACGGTTCCGCGCGGAACCGTCCGTTACTGATTTGTCATCTTGCGAGGGTCACCCGACCCGCAAGGCCTACTGGCGCTGATCAGCGCTTTCGGCCCGGGCGGGGCCGAACTCGGAGCCCGGCTTCCACTCCGGCCAGGTGCGGCTGTTGGCCAGGTCCATGCCCACCTTGTAGACGACTTCGAGGTCCTGGAGCATGCCGCGATAATCCCAGTCAGCTTCCCATTCGTCGGCAGCCTGGTGATAGCGGTTGGCCCGGTAGTCCGCCGCCTTGGCCAGACGCGGCTCGATCGGCGCATCGACGAAATCGCCGGTTGAGGACAGATAGGCCATCGGCACGCCACGCTTGGCCAACGGGAAATGGTCCGAACGGAAATAGATGCCCGCAGCCGCACCCGCATCGCCGACGAAGCCCCGCCCCTGGGATTCCGCCACGGCGATGACCGGCTCATCCAGTTCCGAATGGCCATAGCCGGTGACGCCCAGCTTGCTCATGCGGCCAAAGACCGAGGTGGAATCGATATTGAAGCCCCCGACCGTGGTTTCCAGCGGATAGATCGGATTGGCGGCATAATATTCCGAACCCAGCAGGCCGCTTTCCTCGGCGGTGAAGCTGATCATGACGATCGAGCGTTCCGGGCGCTGGGCGTCGCCAAAGGCGTGGGCCAGCTCAATCAGGGCTGCGGTGCCGGATGCATTGTCGATGGCCCCGTTAAAGATGCCGTCTCCGCTTGCGTCGGGCTCGCCCGTGCCGATGTGATCCCAGTGGCCGGTATAGAGGATGGTCTCGTCCGGATACTTCGAGCCTTCCAGGCGCGCGATGACGTTGTGCGTGGTGATCAGGTCCGTCTTGACGTCGAAGTTGACGTCGAGGGTCGCCCCCTTCAACTCAACCGGCTGGAAGTCGCGGCTGCGGGCCTTGATCTTCTCCTGCTCGAAATCCAGGCCCGCTCGCTGGAACAGCTCGACCGCGGCATCGCGCTGGATCCAGGCTTCCATCGGCACGCGCTCCGCCGCCGGGTTGGCCCGCACGATGTCGAACTGCGGACCCGACCACGAGTTCACAACTGTGCCCCAGCCATAGGAGGCGGGCTTGGTCTCGTGGACGATCAGGACGCCCGCTGCGCCCTGGCGGGCTGCCTCGTCATACTTGTAGGTCCAGCGGCCATATATGGTCATGGCCTCGCCGCCAAAGGTGTTCAGCGACGGGTCTTCAAAGTCGGCGTCGTTGACCAGGACGACGATGACCTTACCCTTCACGTCGGTCTTGAAGTCGTTCCAGTTGCGCTCGGGCGCGTGGGTGCCATAGCCGACGAAGACGATCGGCACGTCCTTCAGGTCAACGCCCTCGCCCGGCAGGCGGCTGGTGATGGTGGCCGACTGGCCCTGAACCAGAGGCAGGGTCCAGTCACCCAGGCTGATCTGGCCAGCCACGTTGGAAATCTGGAAACGGTTCAGGCCCACCGCCTGGGTCCAGCCGCCGTTCTCGCCGCCCGGCGCAAACCCGGCCTCGGCATAGGCCTGGCTCAGGTAGTCGATGACCTTCTGCTCGGCGGGGGTGGCGATGCCGCGCCCCTCGAAGCTGTCATCCGACAAGGTCTTGATGTGCTGCGAGATCCGCGCCTCATCAAAATCCGGGGCCGGGCCCTGGGCCTGGGCCCCTGTGGCCAGGGCGGCAGCGAAGATCAGGACGGCGGCGGACGACATCAAACGCATCTGAGAAAAACCCCACACAATTTCGTTGCCTGAAACCCTAGTGGCAGGTTTCGCCCATGTCGATGCAGCAGATGCAGGGCTAGGACACGAAAAAACCCGCCCGATTGCTCCGGCGGGTTGGCTTTCGTCAGGACGGTCCCGGCCCTAGTGGCCGACGCCCTTCCAGATGCGGCGGTAGCTGGCGTAGGTCAGACCTGCGAACAGCACCAGGAAGATCATGACACCAAAGCCGGTCTGCTTGCGCTCGACCATCTTGGGCTCCGAGGTCCAGGCGATGAAGGCCGCCACGTCCTTGGACATCTGGTCGACGGTAGCTTCGGTGCCATCGTCGTAGGTCACCTGGCCAGCCTGTAGCGGGTTCGGCATGGCGATGAAGCCACCCTTGGGAACCTCGCCCTCGCCTTCCCAGAACGGGGTCAGGTCACCCGCCATATAGGGGTTGTAGGTCTGGCCCGGTGCCATCTTCAGCCCCTCGGGTGCCGGGACATAGCCCGACAGCAGCGAGTAGATGTAGTTGGCGCCGTCATGACGGGCCTTGGCCATCACCGACAGGTCGGGCGGAGCCGCACCGCCGTTGGCCGCCGCAGCCGCCGTGGCGTTCGGGTAGGGGTTCGGGAACTTGTCGGCGGTGGTGGCATCACGCATGAGGGCCTCGCCGGTTTCCGAGTCGATATCCGCGACCTGGATTTCCTTGGCCAGAGCCTTCACGACAGGGTTGTCGTTCGGGTTCGGGTATTTGGGATTCCAGAACGGCCCGTGCTGGTCGCCCAGGTTGCGGAAGTGCACCAGGTTCATGCCGTGGCATGAGGCGCAGACTTCGCGATAGACCTTGTAGCCACGCTGCAGCTGGCCCTGGTCGAAGGTGCCGAACGGACCGACGAAGCTGAAGCCGCCGTCGCGCGGGTGTTTGCCACCCCCGGCCGCCATGGCCGGGGATGCGATCGCGGCGATACCAGCAGCCGCAGCAACGGAAACGAGGATCTTGCGGAAGGACACGGTCTTTTTCTCGTTGTTCATCGCGCTCAGGCCTTCTCGGCTTCGGTCGACGTGAGCACGGGCTCGGAGATCGTCGCCGGGATCGGCAGCGGCTTCTCCTTGAGGCCGATGACCGGCATCAGGATCAGGAAGAAGACGAAGTAGTAGAGCGTCAGGAAGCGCGTCAGCCACAGGTAGGAGTTCAGGTCACCGTCGATCAGGGTGAAGGTCTTGAAGCTGCCCAGAACCGGGGCGTCCGGCAGCTGTGCACCGCACCAGCCCAGGCCGAAGCAGACGAACAGGAAGATGATGAAGAAGGTCTTCATCGTCGGACGGTAGCGCATCGAGCGCACCTTGGACGTGTCCAGCCACGGCAGGACGAACAGGACGCCGATCGCCGCGAACATGGCCACGACACCGCCGAACTTGTCCGGGACAGCGCGCAGGATCGCGTAGAAGGGCAGCATGTACCACTCCGGCACGATGTGGGCCGGGGTCTGCAGCGGGTTGGCCGGGATGTAGTTGTCGGCGTGGCCCAGGGCGTTCGGGTTATAGAAGACGAAGGTGGCGAACAGGATCAGGAAGAGGATGATCGCAAAGCCGTCCTTGACCGTGAAATACGGGTGGAAGGGCAGCATGTCCTTCTTCTCACGGTCCTTCGGGATCAGGATACCGACCGGGTTGTTCTGACCGGCAGCGTGCAGGGCCCACAGGTGCAGCACCACGCAGCCGGCGATGACGAACGGCAGCAGGTAGTGCAGCGAGAAGAAGCGGTTCAGCGTCGCATTGTCGATGGCCGGGCCACCGCGCAGCCACACCAGGACCGGCTCACCCACGACCGGGATCGCACCGATCAGGTTGGTGATAACCTCAGCACCCCAGAACGACATCTGGCCCCACGGCAGCACATAGCCGAGGAAGGCGGTGGCGATCATCAGGAAGAATATGACGCAGCCGATGATCCAGATCATCTCGCGCGGAGCCTTGTACGAGCCGTAGTAGAGGCCGCGCAGCATGTGCAGATAGACCGCGATGAAGAACATCGAGGCCCCGTTGGCGTGAACATAACGGATCAGCCAGCCACCGGGCACGTCGCGCATGATGCGCTCGACCGAGGCGAAGGCCAGGTCGATGTGCGGGGTGTAGTGCATGACCAGGACAATGCCGGTGATGATCTGGATCATCAGGCATAGGGCCAGGATGCCGCCGAAGGTCCACCAGTAGTTCAGGTTACGGGGGGTCGGCAGATTGGCGTAGTCCATGCCGAAGCGAACGATCGGCAGGCGGGTGTCCAGCCACCGCTCGACGGCGGTTTTCGGGACGTAGGTGGATTCGTGATTGCTCATGGGTCCTTGATCCGTCCTCAGCCGATCTTCACGCGCGTGTCGGACAGGTATTCGTAGTTCGGCACGACGAGGTTCAGCGGTGCCGGACCCTTACGGATGCGGCCCGAGGCGTCATAGTGCGAACCGTGGCAGGGGCAGAACCAGCCACCATAATCACCGGTGTTGAAGGTCGGCACACAGCCCAGGTGGGTGCACGAACCGACGACGACGAGATATTTCTCGTGGCCTTCCTTGGTGCGTTCCACGTCGGTCTGCGGAGGAGAACCGACGGCACCCTCAGCATTGACCTTGGCCAGCTCTGCCGCCGTGCGATAACGCACGAAGACGGGCTTACCCTGCCACTTGATGACGACCTGCTGGCCTTCCTGCACCTTGGTCAGATCGAACTCGATCGAGGCCAGGGCCAGGGTATCGGCCGCAGGGCTCATTTGTTTGATCAGGGGCCAAGCCACCATTACGCCCGCACCCGCTGCGGCGGCACCGGCAGCGATGTGGATGAAATCGCGGCGGGTTGCGTCACCGCCCCCGTGTTGGCCTTCAGGCCCTTCAGCATTCACGACCGATTCGGCCACGCTCTCACCTCTGCAATCCCGAACGCCCGCCCAGGAGGGGATGGACGTCGGCATGATCTTCCTGGGGAACGGTGATAAACCGCCGACGGTCCCTTTCGGAACCTTCCACAAGTCGCTGTTACAACTTGCGAAAGACTCGCAACAAAGACCGCGACACAGACCCCGCCCCGCGCGTAGAAACGGCCTTAGAATGCGTCTCGCCCTTTTTCAACCTGACATCCCGCAGAATGTGGGCGCCTGCATCCGGCAAAGCGCCTGTTTTGGCGTCAATTTAGACGTCATTGAGCCGACCGGCTTTCAGTTCGACGACCGGGCCATGAAGCGCGCGGCCTTGGATTACGGGCCTTTAGCCCACATGACCCGCCACCCCAGCTGGGAAAGCTTCCTTGAGAATCGCGGTTCAGGGCGCATCGTTCTTTTTACGACCAAAGCGGCCACATCCCTGCCCGATTTCAGATTTCAGCCTGACGACATATTGCTGTTCGGCAAGGAAAGCGCCGGGGTGCCCGACGCGGTACACGAGAGGGCAGATTCGCGGGTCTTCATCCCGATCCGGGCCGAGACCCGATCACTGAACCTGTCGGTCAGTGCAGGAATCGCCCTGTGGGAGGCCATGCGCCAGTTGCAGACCTGGCCCCGGCGGGCGGCCTGACCGGCTTCAGGTGACGATCCAGGCCGGGGCGCAGCGCCAGATGCCACTGCCCGGGCCTGGATCAGCCTCTTGTTTGCCTATTCAGGCGCGCCGTCGTCCGGCAGGGTCGCCAGGCTGGGACGGTCCCCGCGACGGGTCGAGGCCGAAGCTTCCACCGCACGGAAGACCCGCAGCAGGTTCTCGCCAGCCAGCTTGCGGATGTCGGCATCGGTCCAGCCACGGTTGATCAGCGCCGCCAGGATACGCGGATAGGCGTCCACGCTCTCGACACCGACGGGCAGGCTGTCTACGCCGTCGAAATCGCCGCCCAGGCCGACATGATCAATGCCCGCCACGTCGCGCACGTGCTGGATATGGGCCACCACGTCGTCGAGAGTGGCGCGTGGAGCCGGATGGGCCGCGACCCATGCGGCCATGGCCGTGCGCACGGCGTCAGGGCTGCCGGGATTCAGGCTCTTGAGCCGCGCGTCCTCCGCCGCCCGCGCCGCGCCCCAGGCCCTGACCTCTTCATTGATGAAGCCTGGCACAAAGGTCACCATAACGACGCCGCCGTTATCCTTCATCTGAAGCAGGATCCTGTCCGGCACATTGCGCGCGTGGTCGGTGACCGCCCGGGCCGACGAGTGCGAGAAGATCACCGGGGCCGTGCTGATCCGCAGCGCATCCTGCATGGTCTCTTCCGAGACGTGGCTCAGGTCCACCATCATGCCCAGGCGGTTCATCTCCTTGACCACCTGCTCGCCAAAGGGAGACAGGCCGCCCCATCGCGGCGCATCGGTGCCGCTGTCGGCCCAGGTCGTGGTCTTTGAATGGGTCAGGGTCATGTAGCGCGCGCCGGAATCATAGAACTCGCGGAGCAGGCCCAGGGAATCGTCAATCGAATAGCCGCCTTCCATACCGACCAGGCTTGCGATGCGGCCCGCCTTGTGGATGCGCGAGATATCGTCCGCCGTCGTCGCGATCTCGAATGTCGTCGGATAGGCGGCCACTATGCGCTTGACCGTGTCGATCTGCTCGAACGTGGCCTTTGCCGCCTCCACCGGTTCAAGACTTGCCGGCACATAGACCGACCAGAACTGCGCCCCCACGCCGCCGGCGCGCAGGCGCGGGATATCAGTATGCAAGCGGGTGCTGGCCGACAGATCGGTCGCCAGATCAACGCGATGGGGGTCATTGCTGAACTGGGCCCGCAGGGCCCATGGCAGGTCGTTGTGACCATCAATCAGCGGGGTGCGTTCCAGGATGCGCAGCGCCCTGGCCTCGCCCGCAGGGTCGGACCTGGCCGTCTGGGCCAGGGCTGGCCCGGCCAGGACGATCAGTGAAGCAGCGGCAAGAAAGGCGGTGCGTAGCATGGAAATCCCCTCGAAAAACTGAGCCGCCAAGCTGGCACAGCCCATGCCAACTGAAAACCTCATCTGATCTGGATCAAGGCCGCCGACTGACGATGAGCGCATCAGCGCGACATCCGCACTGTTCACAAAGGTCGCGCGTCATGGTTGAAGCCCTGATGATCCAAGAAACCCCCTCCCTGATGATTGAGCGCCGCGAGCGTGCCCGCGTCTGGTTTGAAACCCTGCGCGACCAGATTCACGCCGGGT
This sequence comes from Brevundimonas sp. UBA7635, assembly GCA_002483865.1. GTDB lineage: Bacteria > Pseudomonadota > Alphaproteobacteria > Caulobacterales > Caulobacteraceae > Brevundimonas. Next base: position 2,682 of record DLIT01000017.1, on the reverse strand, counting down.
TCGAGGCTCTGGAGGATGCCGCCCCGGCTGACCTCTTCCCCGGCGAACCGGGCCGGTTCGTCCGCACGCCGTGGGAGCGCAAGGAGGGCGGCGGCGGCGTCATGGGCATGATGTCCGGCCGCCTGTTCGAAAAGGTCGGGGTCCACTGCTCGACCGTCCACGGCACCTTTCCGGCCGACTATGCGAAAAATGTCCCGGGAGCCGAAGAAGACCCGCGCTTCTTTGCCACCGGCATCAGCCTGATCTGCCACCCGGTCAGCCCGCGCGTTCCGGCCGTGCACATGAATACCCGACTGATCTCCACGACCAGGACCTGGTTCGGTGGGGGTGGCGATCTGACCCCGGTTCTGGACGTGGATCGCCGCGACGATCATCCGGACACGGTGGCCTTTCACGCCGCGATGAAAGGGGCCTGCGACGCCCATGATCCCGCCTGGCATGCCAAGTACAAGCAGTGGTGCGACGAATACTTCTTCCTGCCCCACCGCAACGAGCCGCGCGGCACCGGCGGCATCTTCTACGACCACCACGACAGTGGCGACTGGGAGAAGGACTTTGCCTTTACTCAGGACGTCGGCAAGGCCTTCCTCAAGATCTATTCCGACATCGTGGCCAGTCGCATGACCGAGGCCTGGACCGAGGACGAGCGCGAGGAACAGCTGGTCCGTCGCGGTCGCTATGTCGAGTTCAACCTGCTCTATGACCGGGGCACCATGTTCGGCCTCAAGACCGGCGGCAATACCGAGTCGATCCTCAGCTCCATGCCACCCGTGGTGAAGTGGCCCTGATATGACCCGGCCGCCTGGCTCAGCCCCTCATTACCCGCTCGATGGCATCATGTAGGGCGGCCATGGTGATGGGCTTGGTCAGGTGACCACTGGCCCCGGCCACGCGGCTCGCCTCAATGTGCTCTGCCATGGCATTGGCGGTCAGCATCAGGATGGGAGTCGGAGCCTGCCCGCTCTCCTTCTCATGGGCGCGGATCAGCCCGGTCGCGGTCAGCCCGTCCATGACCGGCATCTGCATATCCATCAGAACAAGATCAAAGGCCCTGGCCTTGAAGGCCTCCAGTGTCTGCTGTCCGTTTTCGACCGACACCAGATCGACCTCGCTGCCCAACATTATCTCGATCACCTTCCGGTTCGTCGGATGATCGTCGGCCAGTAATATCCGCAAAGGACCCGGCTGGATCTTCACCTCTGCCGACGCGGCATCCTGAGGTCCCGATGTCGCCTCCGACACCGGCATAGCCTCTTCTACAGGCGGCAGGGGAATGTCGAACCAGAAGCGGGCTCCCTCGCCAGGCTGGCTGTCGCAGTCCAGCTGACCGCCCATGAGGTGGATCAACTCATTCGAAATCGCCAGACCCAAACCAGAACCGCCGAACTCTCGCGTGATAGAGTTGTCGGCCTGTTGGAACCGGCCGAACAGGCGGCTCTTCTGCTCTGGATCAAAGCCTGGACCCGTATCGACCACCGTGAAGCGCACCCGCTCCTGCCCCACAGACTCAGCCGTCAGGCTGACGCCGCCGCTTGAGGTGAATTTCAGGGCATTGCTAACCAGGTTGTTGAGCACCTGACGCAGTCGCACGGCGTCACCATTGACCATCCGGTCGATGGTGGGTCCAATCTGGACCTCCAGCTTCAACCCCTTGTTTTCCGCCAAGGCCTGCCACAAAGCGGGCACTTCACGCAGCGTCGCCCCCAGATCGAAGGGCACGGGCTCGATCGCGACGTGACCTGACTCTATCCGGGCGCTGTCGAGGATGTCAGCCAGCAGGCGCGACAGGGTCACACCAGACGTGCGGATGATCTCCACCATCGATTTTTCCTCGACCGCCAGATCACGGCTGGCCAAAGCATCAGCCATGGCAACGACCCCATTCAGCGGTGTGCGGATTTCGTGGCTCATATTGGCCAGAAAGATACTCTTTGCCTGGTTCGCCGCCTCAGCCCTTTGACGTGCCAATCTCAGTTGGGTCGCCTGCCGCCACTGCCAGATCAGGGTCAGCAGGGCCGACAGGACAAACAGACCGGCAATGCCCACGATCCAGCTCTGCCAACGGATCACCGTCCTTTGCAGTTCAGTATTTGCACGTGCGGTCTCCAGTTGTTGGCGGCGCTGGTCCAATTGTTCCTGGATGTCGCCGGTCATCTGGCTGACCGCCTCGCTGAACTGGCGGGCGTCCTGAAATTCCTTTTCCTGCTGATACTGTCGCAGAAGCATAAACGCCTCTGCCGCCTGGCCGCGAGCCAGCATGATTTCGGCCTCGACAACGCCTCGCCGGCTGGACGGCCCGCCATTCCTTTCCAACACGATAAGTCGGTCCAGATCGCGCTGGGCACCCGCCACGTCGCCAAGTCGGGCCCGGGCTATGGCCCGGCGAGGCAGGACGTCCAAGGCTAGAAACGCGGCGCGCCCCAGATTCTCCCCATAGGGTGCCAGGCACTCCAGGACGCCGGGGCCATCACTCCTGGCGTGGGCCACCTTGGCGCACAGGCCGGCATCATAGATCAGGATGTTTTCCAGACCGGTCCGCAGGCTCAGCCGGTGATGAGCTTCATACCAGGCCTGCGCCCGGTCGAGGTCGCCCAGCTCAACCGCCATCGAGGTCAGGTTATAGAGGCTGTCAAAGTCGGGCCGCGGATAGTTGGCCTTGGAATAGTCGATCTCGAAGCGACG
>DLIT01000143.1:5427-6646 GCA_002483865.1 Brevundimonas sp. UBA7635 | reverse complement strand
CGCAGGCCGTTGCGGTCCTTGCCTGCCACAACCCAGCGGCCATCGACGGCACACAGGGCGGCAGGACCATCCCAAGGTTCCATCACGGCGTTGCAATAGGCATAAAGCGCGCGGTGTTCGGCCTTCATGACCATGTCGTCGGAGGACCAGGCCTCGGGCACCAGCAGGGCCTTGGCCATGGGCGCAGGACGACCGGCACGCACCAGCACCTCGAACACATTGTCCAGAGCGGCAGAATCAGAGCCGCCCGGCTGCACGACCGGCTTTACCTCGTGGTCGCGGTCACCGAAGGCCGAGGCAGCCATGCGGATTTCGTGCGACTTCATCCAGTTGAGGTTGCCGTGGAGGGTATTGATCTCGCCGTTGTGGGCGAGGGTGCGGAAAGGCTGGGCCAGCTTCCATTCGGGGAAGGTGTTGGTCGAATAGCGCTGGTGGAACAGGGCATAGCCGGATGCGACGGTCGCGTCGGTCAGGTCGATATAGAGCTGGCCCAACAGCTCGGCGCGGACCATGCCCTTGTAGACGATGGAGCGGGCCGACAGCGAGCAGACATAGAAGCCGCCCAGACCCGACCGGGTGACGGCAGCCTCGATACGGCGGCGACACAGATAGAGTTCGCGTTCCAGGGTCTCGCCATTGGCGTCGGCCTTCCACAGCGATTCCGGTGCCGCCAACATGATCTGTTCGATCTCGGGGCGGGTCTGCTCGGCGCGGGTGCCGACAACCGACAGGTCCAGCGGCGTCTGGCGCCAGCCATAGATGTAGAAGCCCGAGCGGATCGCTTCCGCCTCGACAATGGCGCGGGCACGGTCCTGAGCACCCAGGTCGGTGCGCGGCAGGAAGATCTGGCCCACGACAATCGGGCCCGAGCGCAGGGTCTGGCCCACAGCCTTGACCTGTTCGGCAAAGAATTCCTGCGGGATTTCGATCATGATGCCCGCGCCGTCGCCGGACAGGCCATCGGCATCGACCGCGCCACGGTGGGCCACAGCCTTCAGCGACTGGATGGCCATGTCCACGACTTCACGGCGCGGCTTGCCGTCGATGGCGCAGACAAGGCCGACGCCGCACGCGTCGCGCTCGGAGTTCGGGTCATAGCTACCGGCAGCGACCAGATCGGCACGCGCGGCTTCGTACTGGCTCAGCCAGTTGGTGTTATCAGCTTGGCTCATGCTGCGGCTTCCTCGGTACGCGCGCGCAGATAACGGTCGATTTCGGC
>DLIT01000143.1:428-5375 GCA_002483865.1 Brevundimonas sp. UBA7635 | reverse complement strand
CAGGCTGGTTGCGAAACCGCCACGGGCCACCTGAACCGTGTTCCAGCGACTGAGGTCCAGCGACGGGTCCAACTGCTCTGCGAAGTTTTCAGGCTCGAAGCCCAGAGCTTCGATGACCAGATCGGCGGGGATATCGAAATCGCTGTCGGCGACAGGGGCGATCTCGCGGCGGCCACCGGCTCCGGCCTCAGTCAGGGCCATGCGCTGTGCGCGCACGGCATTGACCGTTTCGCCCCTGGATATCAGCGCCCTGGGCGCAGCCAGCCACTCAAAGATGACGCCTTCTTCTTCGGCGTTCTGAACTTCGCGGGCGCTACCGGGCATGTTGGCGCGGTCGCGGCGATACAGGCAGGTGACCTTGGTGGCTCCCTGGCGGATGGCGGTGCGGACGCAGTCCATGGCGGTATCGCCGCCGCCCACGACCACGACATCCTTGCCCGTGGCGGTGGTGGCTTTGACGCTATCGCCCAGATCGCGCCTGTTCTGGGCGATCAGGAAGTCGAGCGCGGGCAGGGCGTCATTGGGGCCGCATCCGGGGATGGACAGGTGGCGGGCCTGATAGACGCCCATGGTCAGCAACACGGCGTCGTGCTGCTGACGCAGTTGGTCCATGGAGATGTCGGTGCCGACCGAGGTGTTCAGCACGAATTGCACCCCGCCCTCGACCAGGCGGTCGATCCGGCGCTGGACGATGTTCTTTTCCAGCTTGAAGCCGGGGATGCCGTACATCAGCAGGCCACCGGCGCGGTCGTGACGGTCATAGACGGTGACGATATAGCCCGCGCTGCGCAGACGGTCGGCCGCAGCCAGACCTGCGGGGCCAGCCCCCACGATGGCGATGCTCTGGCCGCGTTCGGCCAGCGGGCGGATCGGTTCGACCCAGCCGTTCTTGAAGGCCTGATCAGCGATCCATGCCTCGACCGAGCCGATGGTCACCCCATCCCATCCCGATTGCTGGAGCGTGCAAGCGCCTTCGCACAGGCGATCCTGCGGGCAGATGCGGCCGCAAATCTCGGGCATGGTCGATGTCAGGCTGGCGGTCTTCCACGCCTCGCGCAGATCACCATCCGCCGACAGGGCCAGCCAGTCCGGAATATTATTCTGGAGCGGGCAGGCGTTCTGGCAGAAGGGCACGCCGCAGTCGGTGCAGCGCGAGGCCTGTTTCTGACCGGTTTCCGCGTTCGGCTTGAACGTGATCTCGTTGAAATCACGCACGCGATCAGCCGCAACCTGCTTTGGCAGGGAGCGAGCCTGGATCAGGAAACCACCGGGATTGGAACGACCACCTTTTTGCATCTGCACATTAAAGCGAAAAAGTCAGGGTATGTGCAAATATTATCCGCATTCCGCGAGACTGTTGCTAACGAGGAGGGCGAACTTTTCGGAAGTGTGACATTAAGCGCAATAATCTGACTTCTTCGCCGCTGCGTCGCACCATAAAATTTCGACCTTCCTTTCCGGTCCATGGGTGCTGACACTCCGTCAGGCGCGAAGGGGCCGATCGCAGGGCTGGCCGCGAGGGCAGGGCCGGGCTCTGGTCTTTATGGGAACGCCGTTGGGCCGGGGGGGTTTTGACAGGGCAGACACAAGGGACGGCTGACTATGGCGAGCATCCAGCGCAATTCCGGATCCGTTTCGCTACTGGTTCGGATTCTGGGCGCGGTGATTGCCCTGATAGGACTGGTCCTGGCGATCGGAGGTATCCAGCTGATCACCCTGGGTGGCTCTCTCTATTACGGGGTGGTCGGGATTCTTATGATCCTGTCGGGCCTGCTGCTGTTCCTGGGTAGGTCAGCCGGGGTCTGGCTCTATGTCGCCATCTTTGTAGGCACGGTGATCTGGGCGCTGTGGGAGGTGGGCCTGAACGGTTGGGCGCTGGTGCCGCGATTGGTCGCCCCCCTGGTTCTGCTCATTCCCATCCTCGCCTGTCTTCCGCTGATGAGGCGCGAAGGGGGAGGACGCCTGGCCATGGGCAGTCTCGCATTGGTGGTGCTGGCCACGATAGTTTTTGGCTTTATCGTCGCCCAGGCCAATCAGCCCCAGATCCAGAGCCCGGTTCCGGCAGCCAGTCCCGTGCCCATTGGTGATCCTGCGGTGGTTAAGGTGGGTGCGGATTGGCCCGCCTGGGGCGGGGCCGACAGCGCCCAGCGATATTCGCCCCTCACCCAGATTACGCGCGACAATGTCGGCGACCTGGTCCGGGCCTGGAGCTTCCGAACCGGAGACTTGCCCGAGGAGCGCTATGGGGCTGAGACTACACCGCTAAAAATCGGCGATACGCTTTATCTGTGTTCGGCGCGCAATCGTCTGTTCGCGCTTGATGCTCGCACCGGTGAACAGAAGTGGACCTATGATCCGCAGGTGTCGGACGACGACATTCCCTATACGGCGGCCTGTCGCGGTGTGGCCTATTATCAGTCGGCGGGGGCCGACCCGGCCCAGCCCTGCGCCGCCAGAATTATTGAAGGTACGCTGGACGGGCGTCTGGTGGCCGTCGACACCCGCACCGGCCAGCCCTGCCAGGACTTTGGAACCAATGGTTCGGTCAGCATCAAGCAGGGCATGGGCGATCCCTATCCGGGCATGGTGTCGATCACCTCGCCCCCCGTGATCGTGCGGGGCGTGGTTGTGACCGGGCACCAGGTGCTGGATGGCCAGAAGCGGTGGAATGCGTCTGGCGTGATCCAGGGCTTTGACGCCGTGACGGGAGAACTGCGCTTTGCCTGGGACATGATGCGGCCGGATCTGACCGGCTTACCGCCCGAGGGACAGACCTTTACCCCGGGCACGCCCAATATGTGGACCACGGCCACGGCTGATGAGGGCTTAGGCCTGGTCTATCTGCCGATGGGGAATTCCTCGGCCGACTATTATTCCAGTACGCGTCGCCCGGCCGAGAACGAGTATTCGACTTCCCTGGTGGCGTTGGACGTCACGACGGGCAAGCCGCGCTGGCATTTCCAGACGGTACGGCGCGATGTCTGGGATTATGACCTGGGCTCACAGGCGACCCTGATCGACCTTCCCATGAACGGGGCGGTGGTGCCTGCTGTGATCCTGCCGTCGAAACAGGGCGACATCTACATTCTGGACCGCCGTACCGGGGCTCCGCTGCACCAGGTCGAGGAGCGACGTGTGCCCCAGGGCGGTGTAGAGCCATCCCAGCGCAGTCCGACCCAGCCATTCTCGCTGTTCCATACCCTGCGCAAGCCGGATCTGACCGAGCGCAGCATGTGGGGCATGTCACCGATCGACCAGATGTTCTGTCGTATCCAGTTCCGCCAGGCGGCCTATGATGGCTATTTTACGCCCCCGACATCCGACCGGCACTGGATCCAGTATCCCGGCTATAATGGAGGGTCGGACTGGGGTGGTATTGCCGTGGACCCAGTGCGGGGTGTCATCGTGGCCAACTACAACGACATGCCCAACCACAATCGCCTGGTGCCCCGCGCCGAGGCTGACCGTCAGGGCTGGTTCTCGCGCGATGACCCTCGCTATATCGAGCGGGAAAAGGAAGCCGCAAACCGGGGGGGTAGTCTGATCAAATCCACCGCCGAAGGAGCTGGCGATCCACAGACTGGCGTACCCTATGCCATCAACGTCAACGCTGGCTGGCGGGTCAAGTTTACGGGACTGCTGTGCAAGGAACCGCCCTATGGAGGCATGCGGACCATCGACTTGCGCACCGGCCGGACCCTATGGGATCGTCCGTTCGGCACGGCCCGCAAAAATGGACCCTTTGCCATCCCGTCCATGCTGCCGCTGGAAATCGGAACGCCCAATAATGGTGGCTCGGTGGTGACGGCGGGCGGTTTGATCTTCATCGCCGCGGCGACAGACGACCTGATCCGCGCCATCGACATCGAGACGGGCGAGACGGTGTGGTCCGATGTCCTGCCCGCCGGTGGTCAGGCCAATCCGATGGTCTATGAGGAGGACGGTCGCCAGTATCTGGTCATCATGGCCGGCGGGCACCACTTCATGGAAACCCCCATCGGAGACCATGTGATCGCCTATGCGCTGCCCGAAGGGCGCGCATAGATTTGATACTTGGCCCCCCTATCGCCCTTGGGGCTACTTGAGGGGGTTTTGAGCGCCCCTATCGTCCTTCGGCCTACTTGAGGGGCGCAAGAGTGCCCTATCGGAAAGGCCGGAGTTTTGGCTCCGGCCTTTTCTGTTGCAGGTGGTTTCAGGGCCGTGCCTGGCCCTGGCCCCGGACGACGTATTTGAACGTGGTCAGCTGTTCGGCACCGACGGGGCCGCGGGCGTGCATGCGGCCGGTGGCGATACCGATTTCGCCGCCAAAGCCGAACTCGCCGCCGTCAGCATACTGGGTCGAGGCGTTGTGAACCACGATGGCGCTGTCCACGCGGTTCAGGAAGATATCGGCGGCATCGGCATCATTCGTCACGATGGCTTCGGTGTGGCCTGAGCCATAGAGTTCGATGTGGGCGATGGCGGCGTTGATGTCATCGACCACGGCCACGGCAAGAATAGGCGCGAGATATTCGCTCGCCCAGTCGCCATCCGTGGCGGGCACCATGTCTGGCACGATGGCGCGGGCAGCATCGTCTCCGCGCAGTTCGCAGCCCCNNGTCGCCCCGCACACGCTGACGCGGCGCATCTTGGCATTCAGCACCACGGCCCGGGCCATGTCGGCGTCGGCGGCAGCATGGACATAGGTATGGTTCATGCCTTCCAGGTGGGACAGCACGGCCACGCGGGCCTCGGCCTGGACCCGTCCGACCAGGCTCTTGCCACCGCGCGGAATGATCAGGTCGATCGCGCCCTCCAGCCCCGACAGCATCAGGCCCACGGCGGCACGGTCGGGCGTATCGACCAGCTGGACCGCATCGGCATGCAGGCCTGCTTCTTCCAGCGCCTGCGAAATCAGGGCGGCAATCGCCAGCGACGACTGCAGACAGTCCGATCCGCAGCGCAGGA
>DLIT01000143.1:0-379 GCA_002483865.1 Brevundimonas sp. UBA7635 | reverse complement strand
GGCCGCATTGCCCGAGCGGATGCACAGGGCGGCGGCATCCGCCGTCACATTGGGACGACTCTCATATATGATACCCAGCACGCCGATCGGCGTGCGGACGCGGGCAATATCCAGGCCGTTGCCGGGCGCGGTCCAGCGTTCCGTCTCGACACCCAGGGGATCCTTGACGCCGGCGATGATGTCCACGGCGGCGGCAATGCCTTCGACACGCGTCGCATTCAGGGCCAGCCGGTCCAGCAGGGCTTCGCTCATGCCATTGGCGCGCCCGGCGTCGAGGTCGCGCTGGTTGGCGGCAAGGATCGGCTCGACATTGCCGCGCAGCTTTTGCGCCAGAAGCAACAGGGCGCGGGTGCGGGTTTGCGGCGTGGCTTCGCGCAGG
>DLIT01000026.1 GCA_002483865.1 Brevundimonas sp. UBA7635 | reverse complement strand
TGGCCCACCCGCCCTTTGGCTTCCTGCCGGGCCTTCTGGGCTATCCCCTGCTCATGCTTTTGTCGGAGCGTTCCGCGCGGGCGCGGGGCGGCTTCTGGATGGGCTGGCTGGCGGGCTTTGCCTATTTCTTCATCGGCTGCTGGTGGGTGGCCGAGGCCTTTCTGGTCAATGAGGCCCAGGCCTGGATGGCCCCCTTTGCCGCCAGCCTGCTGCCCATGGGCCTGGGGCTCTTCTTTGGAGCAGCCTGCGCCCTTTACCGAGCCTTCGCGCCCAGAAGCGTGGCGCGGGTCCTGTTGTTTGCGGTCCTCTTCGGTGTTCTGGAATGGACGCGGGGTCATGTGCTGACCGGCTTTCCGTGGAACCCGGCGGGGGCCACCTGGCAGGCGGGCTCAGCCCTGTCGCAGTTGGCTTCTGTCGTCGGCGTCTATGGCCTGGGGCTGATTACGGTTGCTGCCGTGTCAAGCCTAGGTCTGATCATGGCCAGTGGGCCGCGCCGGGCCCGCCTGGCGACCGCAGGCCTGGGCTTTCTGGTCCTGGCCCTGGGCTTTGGTTGGGGCACCGCGCGTCTGGCCCAGGCCCAACGGACCGATACCGACACCCTGATCCGAATTGTTCAGGCTGACATCGCCCAGGAATCCAAATGGACGCCCCAGGCCTATCAGGGCATCGTCGACCAATATGTCAGCCTGACCGCTCAACCGGGCGCATCGCGCCCCGACATTGTAATTTGGCCAGAGGGGGCCTTGCCCGCCACGGCCAACCAGGTCTTTGGATCCGGTGATGCCGTGGCTATCGCCCAGGCTCTGGAGCCGGGTCAGGTGTTGATGATGGGGATCAGCCGGGCCGAGGCCAATCCTCATGCCCAGGATGGGGCCAGCTACTACAACAGCCTTCTGGCCCTGCGCGACCTTGGTCCGGGCCTGGTGATTGAAGCTGTTTATGACAAACACCGTCTGGTGCCGTTTGGTGAATACCTGCCCATGGGACCGCTTATGACGCGGCTGGGGATACGCAGTCTGGTTCACGTGGCGGCTGATTTTACCGCGGGGCCCGTACCAGCTCCTATCCAGCTGGACGACCTGCCCAGTGTTCAGCCCCTGATCTGCTATGAGGGCCTCTATCCGGGCTTTACCCCCGCATCGGGGTCGGCGCGGCCGAACTGGATCGTCAATGTGTCTAATGATGCCTGGTTTGGAAAGACGTCGGGGCCGCTACAGCATCTGAACCTGGCCAGCTATCGAGCAATAGAAACCGGGCTACCTATAGCCCGTGCAACCCCGACTGGTGCCTCAGCCCTGATCGATCCATGGGGCCGGGTTCGCCCTGATCAACGCCTGGACAGCGGTCAGTCGGGCGTGATCGACGTGCGCCTGCCGGCACCGGCGGCACAGACACTTTTCGGGCGCTGGGGCGATGCTGCCTTTTGGGTCCTCGCAGTGATCATGACCGGTCTGGGTATCGGCGGCCGCTACTACCGCTTCTGATAAAACCCGTCCTTCAGATCCCGCAGAAGTAAGGCCAGAGGTATTTTAAGCTAAAATATCCTCGTGGATCTGGATGAAATTGTTATTACCCTGTTTTGAATTGGGGTGACAGGCGATGAGAAACGTCGCACAGCGTCTGTACACAGTAATGCTATGGGGGTGACGATCAACGATGGTGCACGGCGTGGTTGATAACGCTCCCCATCCGGTGGATGTGCATGTGGGACGGAGGGTCTGCGAAAAGCGGATTGCCCTGAGCTTGTCGCAAAGCGATCTGGGGCGCGCCCTGAACCTGACCTTTCAACAAATTCAGAAGTACGAGAAGGGTGCCAACCGTATCTCGGCGTCCAAGCTTTGGGACATCGCCCGCTTCTTCAAGGTGGAAATCGGCTACTTCTTTGAGGGCCTGACCAAGGCTCAGCCCGGTATGGCCGAGGGCGAGGGCAATGACTATGTCCACGACTTCCCCGCGACCCGTCAAAGCATCGAGATCTCGCGCCTCGCGCCCCAGCTGCCATTGCGCCAGCAGAGGCTGATCCTGGATATAATGCGTGAAATGGCCAATCAGTCTTCCGGCGAATGATGCGCTGACATCACTTACAAAAAAGGCGCGGAGGGATCCGCGCCTTTTGTCAATCTGGATCAGTCCTTGATCCGATCGATCAGCCCGCCAGGGCGGTTTCGGAAGCCACGATGCGGCTGGCGGCGTGAACCACGGCACCGATGCGCAAGGCGGCCTGGATCTGAACGTTGGAGAAGCCGTGCTTGCGCAGTTCGCCTTCGTGGGCGTCCAGGCAGGCACCGCAGCCATTGATAGCTGAGACGGCCGTGGCCCACAGTTCAAAGTCGAGCTTCTCGATGCCGGGGTTGGCGATTACGTTCATGCGTAGTTTGGCTGGCAGGGTGGTATATTCGCTGTTCTTCATCAGGTGCAGCGAGCGGTAGTAGATGTTGTTCATGCCCATGATGGCCGCCGCCGACTTGGCCGCGTTCATGGCTTCCGGCGACAGTACCGTGGCCGCTTGGGCCTCGATCAGCTTGACGACGGGGGCGACGCCGATGGCGTGGGCCGAGGCCAGGAAGCAGCCCCACTTCTGCTGGTCGTTCAGCACCGTCTCGTTGGACAGCGACGACAGGTTCAGGGAGATGTCCTTGCCATAGGCCGGGATCAGGTCGCGCAGGGCGTCGATGGACATGGGGAATACCTTTCAGGGCTCAGCGGCGCCGGGCGCCGGTCAATCCGGATCTGCGGCCAACTCAGGGCGCAGGGCGTAAAAAAGGCGGCGACAGTCGCCCGCCACCGCCTTTTCAATGAGGGACGGTCCGGACCCTACTCACGCGGCCCGGAGCTGCCTTGGCCAGCTTAGGCGGCCAGGGTCTCGCCGCCCACCGGGCGGTTGCAGGCGCACAGCTCGTCGGTCTGCAGGGCGTCGACGACGCGCAGGGTGTCTTCCGGCGAACGGCCAACGTTCAGGTTGGTGACATAGACGTGCTGGACGACGTTGTGCGGGTCCACGACGAAGGTCGCGCGCAGGGCGACGCCGTTTTCCTCGTCCAGGATGCCCAGCTCGCGGGCCAGCTTGCCGCCGCAGTCAGCGAACTGCCAGATCGGCAGCTTGTCCAGGTCGGCGTGGTCGCGGCGCCAGGCCAGCTTGGTGAACTCGTTGTCGGTCGAACCGCCCAGAACCACGGTGTCGCGGTCCTCGAATTCCTTTTGCAGCTTGGCAAAGGCAGCGATCTCGGTCGGGCAGACGAAGGTGAAGTCCTTCGGGTAGAAGAAGATGACCTTCCACTTGCCTTCGAAGGAGTCTTGGTTCAGGGCCTCGAAGGCCGACTCGCCATTTTCTTCATGGCTGTTGAAACCCGGCTTGACGCCAGTGATCTTGAAGTCTGGCAGTTTTTGACCGACGCCCAGCATAACTAGAGCTCCATCTATAAAATAGGTGAGACAGGACAGCCCCGGGGGCTCCCCAGCGCTGTTGTCCCTTCAATTGGGCCGTCGGGACCTTAAAGTCAAATCAATGATTTTGGTCGCCGGTATAAGTTTGCCTTATCATGGACGGCCCGCCGATCCATAAATAATTTTAAGTTTTACGTTCAGTTTTATCGATTTTCCTTTTTCCAAAACCCGACCTAGCGTCCTCCCAACATTTTCTCAGGAGGATTTCATGGACGGAAGTCAGGGCGGATGCCCCGTGCACGGGGCAGCCAAGTCACGCACCCTTCAGGGTCGCACCAACCGCGATTGGTGGCCCAACCAGCTATCGCTGGACATTCTGGCCCAGCACAGCAGCAAGGTTGATCCCAATGACGCCGGTTTCGATTATGCCGAAGCCTTCAAGGCCCTGGATCTGGAAGCCGTAAAGGCCGACGTGAAGGCCCTGATGACCGACAGCCAGGACTGGTGGCCCGCTGACTACGGCCACTATGGCCCCTTCTTCATCCGCATGGCCTGGCACTCGGCTGGCTCCTACCGCACCGGTGACGGTCGCGGCGGTGCCAATACTGGCCAACAACGCTTTGCCCCGCTGAACTCCTGGCCTGATAACGCCAACCTGGACAAGGCCCGCCGCCTGCTTTGGCCAGTCAAGCAGAAGTACGGGAAAAACCTGTCGTGGGCCGATCTGCTGATCCTGGCGGGCAATATGGCGATCGAGTCGATGGGTGGCCCGATCTTTGGATTCGGTGGTGGCCGGGCCGACACCTGGGAGCCGGGCCGAGACATCTATTGGGGAGCCGAGGGGGAGTGGCTGGGCCAGACCCGTATCGACGTCGAAAAAGGTCTGGAGATGGAGCGCCCGCTGGCCTCCATCCAGATGGGCCTGATCTATGTGAACCCCGAAGGCCCGGGCGGTGTGCCCGATCCCCTGCTGTCGGCCCGCGACATTCGCGAGACCTTCCACCGCATGGGCATGACGGATGAGGAAACCGTGGCCCTGACCGCAGGCGGCCATACCTTTGGCAAGTCGCACGGCAACGGCGATGCAGCCAAGGTCGGCCCTGATCCTGAGGCTGCCGACATCACCGTCCAGGGGCTGGGCTGGCTGTCCACCCATGGCAGCGGCAAGGGCGACGATACCGTCACCTCGGGCATTGAGGGGGCCTGGACGCCGACGCCGCGCACCTGGGACGACAGCTTCTTCCATATGCTGCTCGACTATGACTACGAGCTGGTCACCAGCCCGGCGGGGGCCAAGCAGTGGCAGCCGATCAACCCGGCTCCGGAAGACATGGCACCCCAGGCCCATGACGCCTCGCGCCGTGTGCCGACGATGATGACCACCGCCGACATGGCCTTCAAGATGGACCCCGGCTTCCGCGCGATCTCCGAGGCATTCCGCAATGACCAGGCTGCGTTCGAGGACGCCTTTGCCCGCGCCTGGTTCAAGCTGACCCACCGCGACATGGGACCAAAGGCCCGCTACCTGGGGGCCGACGTCCCGGCTGAGGACCTGATCTGGCAGGATCCGATCCCGGCGGCGGACTATCCGATGATCGACGCGGGCGATATCGCCAACCTGAAGGCTGCGATTGCGGCCACCGACCTGTCGGTCCAGGACCTGGTCAGGACGGCCTGGGCAGCGGCGTCAACCTATCGCGGCTCGGACTATCGCGGCGGCGCCAATGGCGGCCGTATCCGGCTGGAGCCGCAACGTAGCTGGGCGGTCAATGAACCGTCCGAGCTGGAGCGCGTGCTGGCCGTCTATGACACGATCAAGGCCGGGTTTGACGCGGCCGGAGCCAAGAAGGTCTCCATCGCCGACCTGGTCGTCCTGGGTGGTTCCGTCGGCATCGAAAGAGCGGCCCACGCTGCGGGCGTTGGGCTGGAGGTGCCCTTTACCCCGGGTCGCACCGACGCCAGCCAGGATCAGACCGACGTGGAAGGCTTCGCGGTACTTGAGCCCGCCGCCGACGGCTTCCGTAACTATCTGCCTGGACTGTTCGACGTTTCGCCTGAGGAGCTTCTGGTCGATCGCGCCCAGCTGCTGGGCCTGACCGCACCACAAATGACCGCCTTGGTCGGCGGCCTGCGTGTGCTTGGAGCCAACCACAAGGGCTCTGCCGACGGTGTCTTCACTGACCGGGTTGGTGAGCTGACAAACGACTTCTTCGTCAACCTTCTGGACATGGACCTGGCCTGGACCTCGGTGGAGGGTCAGCCCAATGCCTATGTCGCCACGTCGCGCCGCACGGGTCAGGTCGTCTATCGCGGCACCCGCGTCGATCTGGTGTTCGGCTCCAACTCGGTGCTGCGGGCCCTGGCCGAGGTCTATGCCCAGGCCGGCGGTCAGGAGAAGTTCGTCCGGGACTTCGTGGCCGCCTGGACCCAGGTCATGAACGCCGACCGTTTTGACCTGAGCTGAGCCGGAGGATGGCGGGCCTGGCCATAAGCCAGGCCCGCCCTTCATTTTCATGTTCATAGATTTTGCTTTTGACGG
>DLIT01000104.1:1205-3244 GCA_002483865.1 Brevundimonas sp. UBA7635 | reverse complement strand
ACGAGGGCGGTCTTGCCGGAAAGGTCAGTGGCGTCGTCGAGGGTGCGGAAGGTCATGAGGGCATTCCAGTCTTCCTTCTCCCGTTGGGAGAAGGTGGCCCGCAGGGCCGGATGAGGGTCTAACAGGTCAGTCGGCGTGAGCCGCTAAATATCGATCAGGCGGGCGTGGGCCCTGATGGCGTCTGCAAGCGCATCCATATTGTTGAGCGCCTGCTGGTTTGAAAAGCGCAGAACCGTCCATCCCGAGGCTTCCAGATCGTCTTGTCGAAGCCGGTCATTCAGGGCGACCTCGTCGCGCTCATGAATGGAGCCATCCAGCTCGATGATCAGCCTCAGGCGCTCGCTGGCAAAATCAGCGATGTAACCTCCGACCGGATGCTGGCGGCGAAATTTGTGCCCGTCCAGCTGGCCGCCGCGCAACCGTTCCCAAACCTTTCGCTCAGCCAGTCCCGAGGATTGGCGCAGTTTGCGTGCAAATGTGGTGCGTGTGGATGTCATGGCGCGACCCCTCACCCTTTCGCGCGACCAATCGCCTTTGGCTCTTGGGCGCTCAAGCCCTCTCCCGGCGGGAGAGGGCTCTTGTCGTGGTTTTAGAGGAACTTGGCCATCTGCAGGGCGGTGTCCGACATGCGGGTGGCGAAGCCCCACTCGTTGTCGTACCAGCTCAGGACGCGGACCAGGGTGCCGTCGATGACCTGGGTCTGCGGCAGGGCAGCGGTCGACGAGGCGGCAATGTGGTTCAGGTCGATCGACACCAGCGGGTCGGTCGTGGTGAACAGGACACCCTTCATCGGGCCGTTGGCGGCCGCTTCCAGAGCCGCATTGACTTCGTCCACGGTGGTGGCGCGGCCAGCGACGATCTTGAGGTCGACAACCGAGACGTTCGGGGTCGGGACGCGGATGGACGAGCCGTCCAGCTTGCCCTTCAGTTCCGGCAGAACCAGACCCACGGCCTTGGCAGCGCCGGTCGAGGTCGGGATCATGGACTGGGCCGCAGCGCGGGCGCGGTACAGGTCCTTGTGCATGGTATCCAGCGTCGGCTGGTCGCCGGTGTAGGCGTGGATGGTGGTCATGTAGCCACGCTCGATGCCCACCAGCTCGTTCAGCACCTTGGCGATCGGAGCCAGGCAGTTGGTGGTGCACGAAGCGTTCGACACGACGATGTCGTCGGCGCTCAGGCTTTCGTGGTTCACGCCGAAGACGATGGTCTTGTCGGCATTGTCAGCCGGAGCCGAAACCAGAACGCGCTTGGCACCGGCGGTCAGGTGGGCCGAGGCCTTTTCCTTGGAAGTGAAGATGCCGGTGCACTCAAGGGCGATATCGACCTTCAGTTCAGCGTGCGGCAGCTTGGAAGGGTCGCGCTCGGCGGTGACCTTGATCTTGCCGGTGCCGACGTCGATCCAGTCTTCTCCCGACGTCACAGTGCCGGGGAAGCGGCCATGCACCGAGTCGTAGCGCAGCAGGTGGGCGTTGGTCTCAACCGGGCCGAGGTCGTTGATCGCCACGACCTCGATGTCCGTGCGGCCATGCTCGACGATCGAACGAAGCACAAGGCGGCCGATGCGGCCGAAGCCATTGATGGCGACGCGAACGGTCATGGGATGGGACTCCTGAGCAGCAGATTATGATTGGGGCCTTAGTGGGACGGTCAGCGCCGGGATTCAAGCCCGGTGCGATAACAACCTATGATCCTATGTGTCGAAGTGGGCCGATCGGCATGAAATAGAACGCCGAACGGCCCAGACCGGTCCCTAGCAGCAGCGGAAGCCGCCATTTCCGAAGCGCCTCTGCTCGTTCAGGCGGAAGAAGGCCTTGCGGTCCAGCGGCGGCTGGTCCGGGTGGGTCGCTGCGGCGTGGGCCAGGTAGGTGTCATAGTCCGGCTGGCCGACCATCAGATTGGCGGTGCGGCGAGCGTCCTTGCTCCATCGCATCAGGGTGTCGCGGCAGGCGCAGAGCAGGTTTGCGCCGCCATCTTTTTCTTGAGGTTTAGGCATGGACCGCCCCCTTAGCCGGGATCACAGCCAGTTCGTCTTCCGACGG
>DLIT01000104.1:420-931 GCA_002483865.1 Brevundimonas sp. UBA7635 | reverse complement strand
GCTGTTGATGCCGCCCAGAGGATCGACCACGCCCGCATAGAGGAAATAGCCCCACAGCCCGACCGTCAGGGCGGTGGCGACGACATTGCCGGTCCAACTCCTGGTCTCACGCAGCTTGGGCGAAGCGGCACCCAGCAGGTCCTGGATCATGAAGCGGCAGACGCGGGTGCCGGCATCCACCGTGGTCAGGATGAACAGGGCCTCGAACAGGATGGCGAAGTGGTACCAGAAGCTCATCATGGCCTGGCCACCGATGACACTGGACAGGATATGCGCCATGCCGACCGCCAGGGTAGGGGCACCGCCAGCGCGTGACAGGATGGAATGCTCGCCGACATCGCGGGCCAGCTGGTCCAGGGCTTCGGGGGTGATGTGGAAGCCCCACTGGGCCACGGCGGCAGCGGCCGAGGCCACGTCCGTGCCGATCACGGCGGCGGGGCTGTTCATGACGAAATAGACCGCCGGGTCCAGTACGCAGGCCGCGATCAGGGCCATGACCGCGACGAAGCTT
>DLIT01000104.1:0-180 GCA_002483865.1 Brevundimonas sp. UBA7635 | reverse complement strand
ATGGCCAGGGCCAGGGTTTCCCCCGACAGGGTAAAGGCCGGGCCCCAGTAGGGGTGATAGGCGACCTGGCCGCCAAGCAGGATCGAGCCGATCAGCAGGACCACGCCAATGGCCGAGACCTCGGCGACGCGGCCGGGCCGGATATAACGGGTGTAAAGCCCCATGAAGATGGCGATGGGA
>DLIT01000036.1:5314-10914 GCA_002483865.1 Brevundimonas sp. UBA7635 | reverse complement strand
CGCCGGGGCGGCCTTTTCCGCGCTTGGGCGGGCCGTTGCCGCCTCTTCCGCGCATGCCGTAACGCGGAGCCGGGGCGTTCGGATCGCGCGGGTCCGGTTCGGACAGCATCTCAAGCACCATACCGCCGGTGACGGGCGTGGCCTCCATCAACCGCACCTCGACCCGGCGGCCCAGCGGGAAGCGCTTGCCCGACCGCTCGCCGACCAGTGCGTGAGCGCGGTCGTCGTGAGTGAAATATTCGTCGCCCAGCGTCGAAACAGGGACCAGACCGTCGGCGCCTGTTTCGTCCAGCCGGATGAACAGGCCGAAGCGGGTGACGCCGGTGATCCGGCCGCTGAAGGTCGCACCGACATGCTCTTCAAGAAAGGCGGCGATGTAGCGGTCCATCGCGTCGCGTTCGGCGGCCATGGAGCGGCGCTCGGTCTCGGTGACGTGTTCGGCGATGCCGCTCAGCTCGGCGATCTCGCGGTCGGTCAGGCCGTCCGATCCCAGCTTCAGCGCCCGGATCAGCCCGCGATGGACGATCAGGTCGGAATAACGCCGGATCGGCGAGGTGAAGTGGGCGTAGCGGTCCAGGTGCAAACCGAAGTGGCCGACGTTCTCAGGGGAGTAGAAGGCCTGCATCTGGGTGCGCAGGACGACCTCATTGACGACCTCGGCGTGCGGGGTGTCGCGGGTTTCTTCCAGCAGCTTGTTGAAGCGCTTGGTGTTGGGCGCCTCGCCCTTGTTCCAGGGCTTGCCGATGGTGTGCAGGAAGTCGGCCAGGTTGAAGATCTTCTCCTGGCTGGGCGCGTCGTGGACCCGATAGATCAGCGGCGTGTGCGTCTTCTCCAGCGTCTCGGCGGCGCAGACGTTGGCCTGGATCATCATCTCTTCGATCAGGCGGTGAGCTTCCAGCGACTTGCGCGGCTCGATGCCGGCGATGCCGCCGTCGGGCGACATGATGATGCGGCGCTCGGGGCTTTCGATGGCCAGGGGGCTGCGGCGCTCCCGGCCCCTCAGCATGGTGCGATAGGCGTTCCACAGCGGATAGAGGATCGTCTCCATGATCGGCCCGGTGGCGTCGTCCAGCAGGCCGTCGATGGCGGATTGCGCCTGTTCGTAGGACAGCTTGGCGTGCGAACGCATCAGGCCGCGTGTGAACTTGTGCCCGGTCTTTCTGCCGTCCTTGTCGAAGACCATGCGCACGGCCATGCAGGCGCGGTTCTCGCCCTGTTTCAGGCTGCACAGGCCGTTGGACAGGACTTCGGGCAGCATCGGCTCGACCCGGTCGGGGAAGTAGGTCGAGTTGCCCTTGGCCCGGGCCTCGCGGTCCAGGTTGGTATTGGGCCGCACATAGGCGGCGACATCGGCAATGGCGACCCAGACGATCCAGCCGTCGGGGTTCTTCTCATCGGTGTCGCGCACGGCATAGACGGCATCGTCGTGGTCGCGGGCGTCAGCCGGGTCGATGGTGATGAAGGGTAGCTCGCGCAGGTCATCGCGCCCCTTGAGGGTCGGCAGGGCCTGGTCCTCGGCCTCGCGTTCGACCGCTTCGGAGAAGCCGGTGGGCAGGCCGTGGGTGTGGATGGCGATGATCGAGGCGGCGCGGGGATCATCCTCGCGGCCGATATGCTCCAGGATCTTGCCGCGCCTGGGACCATAGCGATGCTCGCCTTTTTCGACCGCCGCCAGCACCAGATCGCCATCGCGCAAATCCCCGGACAGGGATGACGGGATCAGCAGGGTGTCCTTGGAGCGCTTGTCGACCGGCTCGACGCGGGTCTCGCGCGCCGACTTGCGGATCACGCCCAGAACGCGGGTGTTCCCGGCGTCCAGCTTCTTGACCAGACGCGCTTCCCAGCCGTTGGCCCCGCGCGCAAACTTGACCAGCAGGCGGTCGCCCATGCCTGGAGCGGCGGTGCGGCCTTCCTTGTCCAGCATCAGCAGGGCGCGGGGCGTGTCCTCGCTGCCCTTGACCAGCTCGACATAGAGATCGCCGTCGGCATCACGGCTGACGACGTCGGCAACGCCCACCGGCGGCAGGGACCCGGCCTCGGCAAAGCCCTTGCGACCGCGCCGGTCCAGCGCCCCCTCGGCCTCAAGCTCGCGCAGCATTTCGCGCATTTGCCGGCGTTCGACGCCCTTCAATCCAAAGGCACGCGCAATGTCGGCTTTCTCGGCTTCCCCCGCTTCACGCAGGAAGGCGATCAGGGTCTCTTTATCGGGTAAACCCGCAGCGGGGCGTTTCGGAGGCTTGGTCATTACCCTTCTTCTAATGCGCTTCGAGGCAAAAGGGTGAAAACTTGCGCGATTTGACCGACACTCTGTTCGGGCCCAGCTTCCACACTGAACACGCTACCGGAGCTCCTTTCGATGTCGATGACCGACACCCCCGTACTTGCCCGACCCGTCGGCAGCCTGCTGGATCTGATCGGCAAGACCCCGATGGTTGAGGTGACCCGGATCGACACCGGTCCCTGCCGCCTGTTCCTGAAAATGGAAAGCCAGAACCCCGGCGGATCGATCAAGGACCGGATCGCCCTGACGATGATCGAGGTGGCCGAGGAAGCCGGTTGGCTGAAGCCTGGCGGTACCATCGTGGAGGCCACGGCGGGCAATACGGGCCTGGCCCTGACCCTGGTGGGCAAGCAGAAGGGCTATAACGTCCTGCTGGTCATCCCCGACAAGATGTCGAAAGAAAAGATCCAGCACCTGCGGGCCATGGGGGCCGACGTGCGACTGACCCGTTCGGACGTGCCGCACGGCCACCCGGAATACTACACCGACATGGCCGAGCGCCTGGCTCAGCAGATTCCGGGAGCCTATTTCGTCAACCAGTTCGCCAACGACGCCAACTCCGAGGCCCACTTCAAGACCACCGGCCCGGAAATCTGGGAACAGATGGACGGCAAGATCGACGCCTTTGTCGCCGGTATTGGCTCGGGCGGGACGATCACGGGCAATGCGCGCTATTTCAAGTCGCAGGGCTCGAAGGCCCAGATCATCCTGGCTGACCCTGTCGGCTCGGCGCTGGCCGGACTGATCAACGACGGGGTGGCGGGGCCGGACGGCAGCTATACCGTCGAAGGTATCGGCCAGAACTTCATGCCCGAGACGACCGATCCGGATCTGATCGATGTGGCCTATTCCATCCCCGATGCCGAGGCCATCGCCACGGTGCGCGAGCTGCTGCTGAAAGAAGGTATCCTGGCCGGTTCTTCGTCGGGCACCCTGATCGCCACGGCCCTGCGCTGGTGCCGCGAGCAGACCGAGCCGAAGAATGTCGTGACCTTTGTCTGTGACACCGGAGCCAAGTACCTGTCCAAGGTCTATAACGACGCCTGGCTGGCCGACCAGGGCCTGGGCGAGCGCGAGCTGCACGGCGACCTGTCCGACCTGATCAACCGCAAATATACTAGGGGCGATGTGGTCGTGATTGGCCCTGAGGACACCCTGGACACCGCCTTCAAGCGGATGAAGGGCGATGGCCTGTCGCAGCTGCCGGTCATTCAGGACGGCCGCCTGGTCGGCATCCTGGACGAAAGCGACATCGTCCACATCATGAACACCGACGAGATCACCCGTAAGGAACGCTTCGCCAAGCCGGTCTCCTCGGCCATGACGCGCGATCTGGATACCCTGCAGGTCAGCGAGTCGCTGGATGCCCTGATCCCGGTCTTTGACCGCGACCGCGTGGCCATTGTTCTGGATGGCGAGACCTTTGTCGGCCTGATTACCCGCACCGACCTGATCAACCACCTCAGCCTGAACCGGTAAATCCATGTCGGAACTGAAGAACTCGCAAGGCTTCTCGACCCGCGCCATCCACGCGGGGCAAAAGCCGGACCCGACCACGGGCGCTGTGATGACGCCCATCTACGCCACCTCGACCTTCGCCCAGGAAAGCCCCGGTGTGAACAAGGGCTATGAATATGCGCGGGGCAAGAACCCGACGCGCGAAGCCTTTGAAGCCTGCATTGCCGATCTGGAGGGCGGGGTTCAGGCCTTTGGCTTCGGCTCTGGCATGGCGGCAACCTCGACCGTGCTGGAGTTGCTGGATGCCGGCTCGCACATCATCACCGGCGATGACCTGTACGGGGGATCGTGGCGTCTGTTCGAGCGGGTGCGGCGCCGGTCCATGGGGCTGGATTTCAGCTATATCGACCTGACCGATCTGGCGGCGGTCGAGGCGGCTATCACCGACAAGACGAAGATGCTGTGGGTCGAGACCCCGACCAATCCGCTGATGAAGCTGGCGGACATCGAGGCCCTGTCTGTAATCGCCAAGAAGCACAGCCTGCTGCTGGTCGTGGACAATACGTTTGCCACCCCGTGGAGCCAGCGGCCACTGGAGCTGGGGGCCGATGTCGTCATGCACTCGGCGACCAAGTACCTGAACGGCCACTCGGACATCGTGGCGGGCGTCCTGGTGGCCAAGGATCCGGACCTGGCGGCCCAGCTGAAGTTCCTGCAGAACTCTATCGGGGGCGTCATGGGCCCGTTCGATGCCTTCCTGGCCAACCGGGGCCTGAAAACCCTGGGCCTGCGCATGAAGGCGCACAATGAGAACGCCATGGCGATCGCCCGCTGGCTGGAAGGCCGGGCAGGGGTGCAGAAGGTCATCTATCCGGGCCTGGAAAGCCATCCGCAGCACGAGCTGGCCAAGCGCCAGATGAACGGCCGTTACGGCGGCATGGTCACTGTGCTGATCGACGGCGATCTGGCCCGCACCCGTCAGGTGCTGGAACGGGTCCAGGTCTTCACCCTGGCCGAGTCGCTGGGCGGCGTGGAAAGCCTGGTCAATCATCCGGCCATCATGACCCACGCCAGCATTCCCAAGGATGTGCGCGAGGCGGGTGGCGTCACCGACAACCTGATCCGCCTGTCGGTCGGGGTCGAAGACGTGGCGGACCTGATGGCCGACCTGGAGCAGGCCCTGGTCTAAGGAACAGGGGGCCGGGGTTCAAATCCCGGCCCTCACTGCTTAGGTTGGCATCATGCCCTATTATGATGCCCTGCGCCAAAATCTGGCGAATTACCCGGTCGCGGAAATGCTGATCGGGCTTAGCCTTCTTGTTTTCATTGCCTTTGTGGCGGACTTCATTGTTCGCCGCGTGCTGACCCACATCCTCCTCAAGGTGGTAGGGCGGGCGACGCATGAACTGGAGCAGTTGCTGCGGCCGATGGTACGCAACCTGGCCCGGGTGGTGCCGTCCCTGATCATCCAGCTGGGCATCGCCTCGGTGCCGCACCTGTCGCCCTCCGTGGTGACGGTGATCCAGAACGTTGCGGCGGCCTTCACCATCGTCGCCATTGTTCTGGCCATCGGCAGCGGTCTGGACATGGCCAACGCTCTTTATAGCCGTCGGGCTCACCGGCGCAGCATCAAGGGCTATCTGCAGGTCCTGAAGCTGGTCTTCTATGCCATCGCCACCATCCTGGTGATCGCGACCCTGATTGACCGCTCACCGCTCCTGCTGTTGTCGGGTTTGGGGGCGCTGGCCGCCGTCCTGATGCTGGTGTTCAAGGATACGATCCTGTCCCTGGTCGCCTCGGTTCAGCTGAACTCGAACGATATGCTGCGGGTCGGCGACTGGATCGAGATGCCTCAGGTCAA
>DLIT01000036.1:1060-5195 GCA_002483865.1 Brevundimonas sp. UBA7635 | reverse complement strand
CGCCGGATCAAGCGGTCGCTGCTGATCGACCAGACCAGCGTACGCTTCCTGACCGATGACGAGCGCGAGAAAATGCGCCGTATCATGCTGATCGACGACTATCTGGCGTCGAAGTCAAAAGAACTGGCTCGCTGGAATGCCGAGTTGGTCGAAGCCGGACGCGACCCGATCAATACGCGCCGGGCGACGAACCTGGGCACCTTCCGGGCCTATGTGCAGCATTATCTGACGAGCCACCCCAATATCCGTCAGGACATGACCCTGCTGGTGCGTCAGTTACAACCGACTGAGGCGGGTTTGCCGATCGAGATCTATGCCTTCACAGCCACCACGGCCTGGGGCGAGTACGAAACGATACAATCGGATATCTTTGACCACCTGCTGGCAATCCTGCCCGAGTTCGGCCTGAAGCTGTTCCAGGCCCCGACCGGATCGGACCTGGCGAGGCTGATCGCGGCCCAATAAAAAACGCGCGGATGGGAAACCCGTCCGCGCGCCTTTCGTCTTTTGAAACCTTGCCCGCCCCGTCGGGGGCAGGGCAGGGCGTCAGGCAATCAGCCTTCGGTCTTCAGTTGACCAGCCGATTCCTTGCCCGAGCGACGGTCGCGCTCGATTTCGTAGGAAACCTTCTGGTTTTCGTCCAGGCCGCGCAGGCCGGCTTGTTCAACAGCCGAGATGTGGACGAAGACGTCCTTGCCGCCGTCGTCCGGCTGGATGAAGCCGTAGCCCTTGGTGGAGTTAAACCATTTAACAGTGCCGGTAGCCATTTTCAGGACCTCCGTTGAAGTTGACCAGCGAGAACATCTCACTTGGCTTGTCGGGTCTGAATGGAGCGGCTTAGACCTCGGTGCGAAAGCAAAGGGTAGAGCGTTACGCAGAGAGATCGACCCCCATAAGATGGACTGAACTTGTCCCTAACGCAAGAGGCAGGGTCAGGCCGGATCGGCGGGCGCAGCTTCGGCCGCTTCATCGTCAGGGGCGGAAACATAGTTTTCCTGGCACAGCTTGCGCAGGGCGGAGGTGATGGTACCGCCGTACAGGCTGTCCTGTATCCGCTCAAAACCCTCGGCCTGGAGGGCTTGCTTGACATCACTGACTGTGCGGCAAGCACCGCTGGCAGCGAGTTGATAGGCGCGTTCTAAGGTCGTGGGACGAAAAGACATATCCATGACTTAGTCATGATCACGCCATTTCGCCACCACGGTTTCAGAACGAAAAGTTGATCCCGGCCACCAGGGCCCCGGCATATTGCTCGCCCGGCTCGTCGGCATCGGTGTCGTGGTAGCGCAGGTCCAGTTCCATGTTCTGGTTGACCAGATAGCT
Source organism: Brevundimonas sp. UBA7635 (assembly GCA_002483865.1). Taxonomy (GTDB): domain Bacteria; phylum Pseudomonadota; class Alphaproteobacteria; order Caulobacterales; family Caulobacteraceae; genus Brevundimonas. Next base: position 3,872 of record DLIT01000036.1, on the reverse strand, counting down.
GCCGCCGATGTTCCAGCCGGTGTAGTCAGGCGCGTTGTTCTGGTCGCGGTAGCCGATCTCGGCCGAGATGTTCAGCTTGTTCGTCAGGTCCCAGCCGCCGCGTACCGCAGCCCAGGTCCAGGCCTTGGTCGAGCCGGTGCCATCGGGCGAATGCTGCAGTTGCAGGCGGGCGCTGGCCGGGCCAATCGAGCGCTTCATGTCGGCGGTGAATTCCCAGGCATCGTCGTCGTAGCCGGGGCGGGCGTCCAGGCGCCACTTGTGGGCGACGTTCAGGTCAAAGTCGAAACCGGCCCACTGGGGGCGAACCCCGCCGTTCAGCTCGACCTCGACCTCGGAATCGCCCGCCTTGATCGTTTCAAAGCCGGGTCCGGCATAGAAGAAGCCGTTGGCGCTTTCCCATTCCGCCGCACCATAGACGAAGGGATCGCCATCGGATTTCGAGGCATTCTTTGAACGGTTGTCGGTGCCAGCCCCCGCCGAGAAGTTCCAGCTGCCGCCATCCTGGGCGCTGGCAGGAAGTGCGGTCAGGGTGACGGCGGCACCGGCCAGTATGGCCGCCATGGTCAAGGGACGAAGCATGGTAACTCCCGTAATGGTCAGCCGCTCGTCTAGTGACGTAATTTGTCGAATTTATCACAGGCCTGCGAAAACTCTTCCGAAAGCTGAGCAACAAGCCTGGCCGTATTCGGGATATCAGTAATGGCCCCGCTGCCCTGACCGGCCGACCAGATGGTCTTCCAGGCCTTGGCCTCCTCGCCCATGTCCAGCTTGTGCTCGGGCAGGGCTTTGGGGTCGATGCCGTTGTCGACCAGGGACGGGGTCAGGAAGTTGGCCGGGATGCCGGAAACCGCTGGGGTATAGGTGATGTCCGCCGAGCCCGAGTTGACGATCATCTGCTTGTAGGCGGGGTCCGCCAGGCTTTCCCCGGTGGCAATGAAACGGGTGCCCATATAGGCGAAGTCAGCCCCCATCATCAGGGCCGCAGCCACGTCCTGGCCGGTCGAGAGACAGCCCGACAGGATGATGCAGCCGTCATAGAAACTGCGGACCTCATTGACCAGGGCGAAGGGATTGACCACGCCCGCATGGCCGCCCGCTCCATTGGCCACCAGGATCAGGCCGTCGACCCCGGCTTCGGCCGCCTTTCGCGCGTGGCGGATATTGGCGATGTCGTGAAAGACCTTGCCACCATAGCCGTGGACCGCGTCCACCACGTCGCGCACCGCGCCGAGCGAGGTGATGATCAGAGGCACCTCCTCGGCCACCGACACCTCAAGGTCCGCCATCAGGCGCGGGTTGGTCGGGTGAACGATGTGGTTGACACCATAGGCCGCGGCGTCCGGCTTCAGCCGCGACTTGATTTCCCTCAGCCAGTCCCGATAGCCCTCGGTGGTGCGCTGGTTGAGCGAGGGGAAGGTACCGATGATGCCGCTGTTGCACGCCTCGACCACCAGGTCCGGGCCGGACACCAGGAACATGGGCGCGGAAATCACCGGAAGCTTCAGGCCGGATTGCAGGGAAGCGGGAATGGCCACGGGCGTCTCCTCATCGGTTGCTTTAGGCTACGCTATCGGAGTGGTCCCGCGATGCAACGGGGCGCGAGAATAAAAAACAGGGTCTCAAGAGTCTGATCTGTCCAATCCTGCAAAGGGGCCCCGGTGTCTGCTGCCGCACCCGGCAGACAGTATGGCATGGTGCCTGACCCAGGCGGGCAAACAGGCGACAGCTTTTATATCCAGGGGAGGGTCGGGGCTCCCGCTGCATGGGTCCATGATGACGGCTGGCGTCATTTCGGCTAGGGGCAGGGGCATGACCCACTATACCGATGGCCTGTCCCAGCTTGGCCAACAGACCGACGCCCCGACCTCGCCCGAGACGGCGAACCTGGAGCGCGTGCCCAATCCGCACAACGACACGCTTTACGTCGCACGCTTTACTGCGCCGGAGTTCACCAGCTTGTGCCCGGTCACGGGCCAGCCTGACTTTGCCCATATCGTTATCGATTATGTGCCCGGCGACTGGCTGGTCGAAAGCAAGAGCCTGAAGCTGTACCTGACCAGCTTCCGCAACCACGGGGCTTTCCACGAGGACTGCACCGTAGCCATCGGCCGTCGCCTGGCCGGACTGCTGGAGCCCAAGTGGCTGCGGATTGGCGGCTACTGGTATCCGCGCGGCGGGATTCCGATTGATGTCTTCTGGCAGACTGGCCCGGTCCCGGAGGGCGTCTGGTTGCCCGACCAGGGCGTGCCGACCTATCGTGGGCGCGGTTGAACACCGTGCCTTTCTAAAGGTGATCAGCCTTCTTTAGGCCCGCTTGACCCGGTATGGACCGGGCCAGACTCCTTTTCAGGAACAGTGACATGTCCACATTTACCATCGTTATCACGACCGCTTCCGAAGGCGCGGAAGAGGCCGAAGTCAGCACCCTGACCGACGAGTTCGCCAACGAATCCGAGGTTGTCGGTTATTCGCGCCGCCTGGCAGAAGAGCTGGTCGAGCTGGCGGACGAACTGAAGCTGGAATTCGAATACAGCCATGTTGGCCTGTATGAAGGCGACCTGAACGAAGAAGACCTGACCCCCGAACACCAGGCCTTCCTGGGCCTGTGGGTCCTGGACGCCGAGGGGGCCGAATACGTCACCGCCGCCGAGTTCGCCGAAGAAGAAGCCATCGAGGTTCTGGAGGACTGATCCTCTGAGGCTCTGAAGCTGTGGATTGAGAGGCCTGTCCGTTTCGGCGGACAGGCCTTTTTTCTGGGCGCTGCGCGGCCCCTCCACCGCTTCGCGGTCCCCCTCCCCACTGTGTGGGGAGG
>DLIT01000036.1:0-1031 GCA_002483865.1 Brevundimonas sp. UBA7635 | reverse complement strand
TCGAGACGGAGGGGCGGGGTGCAGGGCCCTGCGCGGGCCTTCCACCACTTCGTGGTCCCCCTCCCCACAGTGCGGGGAGGAAAGGGGCAGGAAAGTCATCTTGTGTCAGGCGTTCGGCCGTGTAGCTGTGGCCCGATGAGCCGATCACGACTTCCGCTGGAACAATGGGGCCGCCGTTGGATGGCGCATGGCGAGGCCTGGGCGGATCGGTCGCGGTGGCGGGGCTATGCCTATGAGTTCCTGTGGTTCGGACTAAAGCAGGGTTGGGCCTGCCTGTTTGGTGGAGCCCTGCTGGTTCTGATCGTCGGGACCTATCTGTTCTGGCCCGATAATAGCCCGGTCAGCCGCTATGATTTTCTGGTTGTCGGCGCGGTGGGGATACAGGCCCTGATGCTGCTGTTTCGGCTGGAGACCTGGGAGGAGGCGCGGGTCATCTTCCTGTTCCATGTCGCTGGCACGGTAATGGAGCTGTTCAAGACCTATCACGGCAGCTGGATCTACCCTGAGGACAGCCTGCTGCGGATTGGGGCTGTGCCGCTGTTCTCGGGCTTCATGTATGCGGCGGTGGGCAGCTATATCGCGCGGGTTCAGCGCATCTTCCACATCGGGGTGAGGGGCTATCCGCCGCTGTGGTGGACCTGGCTCCTGGCGGCGGCCATCTATGTGAACTTCTTTGCCCATCACTGGCTGCCGGATGTAAGGCTGGGTCTGTTCGTGGCGACGGCCCTGGTATTCGGGCGTGGCTGGTTCTGGTTCAGGACCGACCGGCGTCGCAGGTCCATGCCTCTGTTGCTGGGCTATTTCCTGGTCGCCCTTTTCATCTGGATCGCCGAGAACCTGGCCACCTTTGGCCGGGCCTGGACCTATCCGGGGCAGGAGATGGGCTGGCAGATGGTCAGCTGGGCCAAGTTCGGCAGCTGGTTCCTGCTGATGATCGTCTCGGTAGTGCTGGTCAGCCTGGTGCATAGGCCAATGCCGGAGGATGAGGTGAGGTGAGGGTCTCCTCCCCATGCAATGGGGAGGTGGATCGG
>DLIT01000160.1 GCA_002483865.1 Brevundimonas sp. UBA7635 | reverse complement strand
TGCCATGGCACCCGGTGCCGGACTGGCCAAGCGCGGCATGGGCGGGGAGGGCGAACCCGAAGCCGCGGCAGCTGCGGCAGCCGCCGCCCGTTCCCTCTCTTCTTCATCGCGGCGGCGCAGCGGCAGATCATTGGTGTTGGTCGGGGATGTCTCGGCTTCGTTTTCCTGCGGGGCAGTGGCCTTGGCGGGTGCGTTGACGCGAGGTGGGGCCGCCGAGATGGCGCTGGGCGGTGCGAGGGTGGAGGGCCGGTCGATCGACTGGACCTCCGGACGCGGTGCCACGATAGAAGGCAGAGCCTGGCTAAGCGGTGAGGGCGCGGCCGAACCCTGCAGAGCGTCCAGGTTCTGGGCTTCGGCAGGGCGCGGCGGTGGCTGAAGCTGCGGCAGGCTGCGTTCCAGCGGCGAAGGGGTCTGGATCGGCTGTGGCGTGGTCAGCGGAGACTCCGGCACCTGCTCCATCGGGGTTTGTTCAAGCGGCTGCGGCTGGGGTAGGGGGGCAGGCTGGATTGGCTGCGGCTCAACTCGGGGACGCGTGATCTGCACGGGCGCAGGTGGTCGGATGGGCTCTTCCAACTGGACCTGGATGATCGGCAGTTCGGGGGGCAGCTGGAAGCGGGGATCATCCCCGGCGGCCAGAAGAATCATCGGGGCCAGAACCGCAATATGCAGCGCGGCTGATGCCCCCAGCATCAGGAAATGCCGACGCCGCGTCTCGCGCTCACGCCGAGTTCTGACGGGTAGCAAGACTGTGTCCAGTGTGACCGCCATCCGGTCTCCCGTCCGTATAAGCTGCCTTCCAGCGGACAGCATGGCCATAAGGTGGCTCGAAGACCAATAACGAAAATGAAACCGGCATCACGTCCCTGACCCGCGATGATGCGATGACCTTGACGAAGGTCTTGATCAGGCGTAAACGGCGCGCACTTTCGAGACGTGGGCGGTTCGCTGCTCGTGCCAGATCGTGACAATCAAGCGGACGGGCTGTGCCCGCCGGAACGCCCAAAGCGCGCGTTCCGGCTTTTTCGTTTGGATGGACCGGTTCTCGATCAATCCCCGGGTGCGGCTTCGGTCGTATCCAAAAGAAGGCTCATGAGGCGCCCCGGCCGAAAGGCACACGCCTCCATCGCAAAGAGACGAAATCGAATGCCTACGATCAACCAGCTGATCCGCAAGCCGCGCAAGCCCAAGCCCGTCCGTAACAAGGTTCCGGCACTGGAAGGCTCGCCCCAGCGTCGCGGCGTCTGCACCCGCGTTTATACCACCACCCCGAAGAAGCCGAACTCGGCTCTGCGTAAGGTGGCCAAGGTCCGTCTGGCCAAGAACGGTATTGAAGCCCTGTGCTACATCCCGGGTGAAGGCCACAACCTGCAAGAGCACTCGGTTGTTCTGATCCGCGGCGGCCGCGTGAAGGACTTGCCCGGCGTTCGCTACCACATCCTGCGCGGTGTTCTGGATACCCAGGGCGTCAAGGACCGTAAGCAGCGCCGTTCGCACTACGGTGCCAAGCGTCCGAAGTAAGCGACGTCCTTTCAGGCTTAACCGCCTGGTCCCTCAGAGATTTTCCCGGCGCCTGGCGTCGGGCACTGCAAGGAATACTCCATGTCCCGTCGTCACCGCGCCCAGAAGCGCGAAGTTCTGCCGGATCCCAAGTTCGGTGACCTGATCGTTACCAAGTTCATGAACTACGTCATGTACGAAGGTAAGAAGGCTGTTGCCGAAAACATCGTCTACGGTGCTTTCGACATCCTGGCTGACAAGAAAAAAGACAAGAGCCCGATCGAGACCTTCCACGAAGCCCTCGAAAACGTCTCGCCGGCCGTCGAAGTCCGTTCGCGCCGCGTGGGTGGTGCCACCTACCAGGTGCCGGTCGAGGTCCGCCCGGACCGCCGTCGTGCCCTGGCCATCCGCTGGCTGGTCAATGCTGCTCGCAAGCGCGGCGAAAACACCATGACGGAAAAGCTGGCTGCCGAACTGCTCGACGCGTCGAACAACCGCGGTACCTCGGTCAAGAAGCGCGAAGACACCCACAAGATGGCCGAAGCCAACCGCGCCTTCAGCCACTACCGCTGGTAAGCGTCTTCAAGGCGCCACACGGCGCGCCTATTTGAGACTATCCGGCGCGGGCGGTTTATCAGCTAAATCGTCCGCGCTGTCTTATTCGATATAAACCTGGGCGCCCGGCGTCCGCGAGCACCCGAAGGCAACTCCAATGCCACGCACACATAAAATCGAAGACTACCGCAACTTCGGCATCATGGCCCACATCGATGCGGGCAAGACGACGACGACCGAGCGGATCCTGTTCTACACCGGCAAGAACCACAAGATGGGCGAGACGCACGATGGTGCCTCGACCATGGACTGGATGGACCAGGAGCAAGAGCGCGGCATCACCATTACCTCGGCTGCCACGACCGCTTTCTGGCGCGAAAAGCGCCTGAACATCATCGACACCCCGGGCCACGTTGACTTCACCATTGAAGTCGAGCGTTCGCTGCGCGTGCTCGACGGTGCTGTCACGGTTCTGGACGGTAACGCTGGCGTTGAGCCGCAGACCGAAACCGTTTGGCGCCAGGCCGACAAGTACAAGGTTCCGCGCATCGTCTTCGTCAACAAGATGGACAAGATCGGTGCTGACTTCGAGAAGTCGGTGGAATCGATCCGCGACCGTCTGGGTGCCAAGGCTGTGCCGATCCAACTGCCGATCGGTTCGGAAGCTGACCTGAAGGGCGTCATCGACCTGGTCGAGATGAAGGCCCTGGTCTGGGAAACCGACAAGGTTGGCGCTGACGCCGACGTTCGCGAGATTCCGGCAGATATGGCTGACAAGGTCGCCGAAGCTCGCCAGTACCTGGTCGACAATGCCGTTGAAATCGACGACGAAGCCATGGAAGCCTACCTGGGCGGCGAAGAGCCCTCGGTGGAAGTCCTGAAGCGCTGCATCCGTAAGGCCGTCATCGAAGGTCACTTCTACCCGATCCTCGCTGGCTCGGCCTTCAAGAACAAGGGCGTCCAACCGCTGCTCGACGCCGTCGTCGACTACCTGCCGTCGCCGGTTGACATTCCGGCTACCCCGGGCATCGACTTCAAGACTGAAGAGCCGATCACCCGTAAGGCTTCGGACGAAGAGCCGCTGTCGGTCCTGGCTTTCAAGATCATGGACGACCCCTTCGTCGGTTCGATCACCTTCTGCCGCCTGTACTCGGGCAAGATGGAAACTGGCCAGTCGCTGCTGAACTCGTCGCGCGACAAGCGTGAACGCGTGGGCCGCATGCTGCTGATGCACTCGAACAACCGTGAGGACATCAAGGAAGCCTATGCTGGCGACATCGTCGCCCTGGCCGGCCTGAAGGAAACCCGTACCGGTGACACCCTGTGCGACCCGCTGAAGTCGCCGGTCATCCTGGAGAAGATGGAATTCCCGGCTCCGGTTATCGAAATCGCCGTCGAACCCAAGTCGAAGGCTGACCAGGAGAAGCTGGGCGTGGCTCTGGCCAAGCTGGCTTCGGAAGACCCCTCCTTCACCGTCTCGACCGACCACGAGTCGGGCCAGACCATCCTGAAGGGCATGGGCGAGCTTCACCTGGACATCAAGATCGACATCCTCAAGCGCACCTATAAGGTCGAAGCCAACATCGGCGCACCGCAAGTGGCCTATCGTGAAGCCATCGGCCGCAAGGTCGAGATCGACTACACCCACAAGAAGCAGACGGGTGGTACGGGCCAGTTCGCTCGCGTCATCATCGACTTCGAGCCGACCGAGCCGGGCGAAGGCTTCGTCTTCGAGAACGCCATCGTCGGCGGTGCGGTGCCCAAGGAATACATCCCGGGCGTCGAGAAGGGCCTGGAGTCGGCCAAGGAAAACGGCCTGCTGGCTGGCTTCCCGGTCATCGACTTCAAGGCAACCCTGAAGGACGGCAAGTTCCACGACGTTGACTCGTCGGTCCTGGCCTTCGAAATCGCCTCGCGCGCTGCCTTCCGTGAGCTGAAGGAAAAGGCTTCGCCGAAGCTGCTCGAGCCGGTGATGGCTGTTGAAGTTGTGACCCCCGAGGAATACCTCGGCTCGGTCATCGGTGACCTGAACGGTCGTCGTGGTATGATCCAGGGTCAGGACATGCGCGGTAACGCGGTTGTCGTGAACGCCTTCGTGCCGCTGGCCAACATGTTCGGCTACGTGAATACCCTGCGTGGTATGTCGCAAGGTCGCGCACAGTTCACCATGCAGTACGACCACTACGAGCCGGTGCCGCAACACGTCGCCGACGAAGTGATCAAGAAGTACGCCTAATTGAGTGCTCCCGCCCTTTCGTGGGCGGGATCACTTGCATTCCGGGCGATTTGGTTCCAGATCGCCCGTTTCATCCCCAAACCCAAGGACCCCCGGTTCGGGGACCAGGAGCTAGAGAATGGCCAAGGAAAAGTTCGAA
>DLIT01000187.1:12111-20929 GCA_002483865.1 Brevundimonas sp. UBA7635 | reverse complement strand
TTCACGCCCTTGGCCGTCGGGTTCTTCATGAAGAACATGGAGCCGAACAGCATGACCAGCGGCGAGAACTGGATGATCATGCCCAGCAGGGTCAGGCCGACGCGGCCATCGGCGGTGCGGGCGAACAGCAATTGCTGGACCGGCTCGACATTGCCGGTGATGTAGGCCAGGACGCCAGCCACAACCAGGCCGATGGCCAGCTTGTTGTAGACGCCCAGCATAAAGGCGCGCAGGCCAGCATCGACGGACATGTCCGCCGACTGCGGTAGCGGGCGCGCATAGCCGTTGTTGAAGTCGCTCATCGCGAAGTTAGTCTCCCAAATGGCCGGTGAATGCCAGCCTTTACGGAAATATCGGGGCGCAGGCCCGGACTTGCAAGATAAACCCGTCTTCCAGACCCGCGTTCCAGCCGCTACCAAGTGTCTCATGCTGCGCCTCTTCACCGCCATCGCCATTCCCGAAGACGTCGCCGAGACCCTGGCGCGGCGACAGTCAGGCCTGCCCGGTGCCCGCTGGCGTCCGCTGGATGCCCTGCACGTCACCTTGGCCTTCTATGGCGAGGCTTCGGAGCGCACCGCCGATGATCTGGCCTCGGAACTGACGCGGGCCGAGGGGGGAGGTGCCTTTGAGATCAGCCTGGGCGGCGTCGGGGCCTTTGGGGACGCCCATCGCACCCATACCCTGTGGGCCGGGGTCGAGCGGTCGGAGCCACTGAACGTCCTGGCCGGGCGCTGCCGCTCGGCTGGTGAGCGGGCCGGGGTGCCTCCGGAACGGCGCGAATATCGCCCCCACGTCACCCTGGCCTACCTGAAGCCCCAGGTGAACCCGGACCGGGTCGGGGCCTGGATCGCCGGGCACAACCTGCTCCAATCGCCGCCGATCCGCGTCGACCGCTTTGGCCTCTATTCCAGCGTCCTGACCCAGGATGGCAGCGTCTATAGCCTGGAGCGGGAGTATTACCTGTGATCGAGCGCCCGACGTCGCCCTTGGGACCCACGCTGGAAACGGCGCGGCTGTGGCTGTGCCCGCCCCGGCTGGAGGACTTTCCGCGCTGGGCCGACTTCCTGGCGGATGAGACAACCACCCGCTTCATCGGCGGGGTCCAGTCGAAGCACGCCACCTGGCGCACCTTGGCCTCGGTAGCGGGAATGTGGGCCCTGCATGGCGAGGGGATGTTTTCGGTGATCGAAAAATCGACGGGGCTTTGGATGGGCCGGATCGGGCCGCTGCATCCCTATGACTGGCCAGGCCGTGAGGTCGGCTGGAGCCTGCATCCGGAGGCGACAGGCAAGGGCTATGCGGTCGAGGCGTCTGCTGCGGCCATGGACTATGCCTTTGACGTGCTGGAATGGCCCGATGTCATCCACTGCATCGACCCGGACAATCTGGCCTCGGAAAAGGTGGCGATCCGCCTGGGCTCGACCAATCGGGGGCCGGGCAGGGCACCGGCGCCCTTTGACCAGATGCAGTTGAACCTGTGGGGCCAGACCCGCGAGGAATGGGCGGTCAACCGACTGCGTCTGACGAGAGCCTGAAGCTCCGCTTGCGGGTGGAACATAGGTGGAACATATAGGAGGCCATGGCTCCTTCCGTCCTGTCCATCGAACTGGCATTCAGTCGCCCGCGCACCACCCAGGCTGTGACACGCGGGGCGGCCAGCCTGTTGCGTGACATGGGCTATGCTCCGTTGATGGAGGTCTGCCTGCCCAATGGCCGTCGGGCGGATGTCATGGGGCTGGGTACCAGGGGTGACCTGATCATCTGTGAGGTGAAGTCGGGCCTGGACGATTACCGCGTCGACCGCAAATGGCACGAGTATGGCCCGTTCTGCGATGCCTTCTTCTTTGCCGTCGCGCCTGAGTTTCCTGAAGGTATCCTGCCGGACGAGCCGGGGCTGATCGTGGCGGATGGCTTTGGCGGGGCAGTGGTGCGCGATGCACCGGTCACGCCACTGGCCTCGGCCCGCCGCAAGGCCCTGACCATTGCCTTTGGCCGACTGGCCGCGATGCGCCTGATGCGTGAGGCGTAGTCCAACCTGCCTCAAGCAGCGCGAAGCGCGATAGGCACCAACCCGCCTCAAGCAGCGCGAAGCGCGATAGGCACCAACCTGCCTCAAGCAGCGCGAAGCGCGATAGGCACCAAAAACGCTTCAAGCGGCGCGAAGCGCGATAGGCCCCTAAAAACCCAGACAAGCCTTTGGCTTATCTGGGTGCGCGCTTGGCCAGGATGCGTTGCAGGGTGCGGCGGTGCATGCCCAGGCGGCGGGCGGTTTCCGAGACATTGTGATCGCACAGCTCATAGACGCGCTGGATGTGTTCCCAGCGCACCCGGTCAGCGCTCATGGGGTTTTCGGGCGGCTCGGGGGCTTCGCCGGTCGAAAGCAGGGCCTTGACCACGTCGTCGGCGTCGGCGGGCTTTTGCAGATAGTCGACGGCTCCGGCCTTGACCGCCGCCACAGCCGTGGCGATGGCCCCATAGCCGGTCAGCATGACGATGCGGGCATCCTCGCGCTGTTCACGGATGACCTCGACCACTTTCAGGCCATTGCCATCTTCCAGGCGCATGTCCAGGACCGCAAAGGCGGGGGCGGCACTGCGCAGGACGTCCTGCGCCTCGGCCACCGACCCGGCCAGGGTCACGATAAAGCCCCGCGCTTCCAAGGCGCGGCCCAGACGGGTGCGCAGGGCCTGATCGTCGTCAAGCAAGAGCAGACTTTTGTCGGCCAGGGCCGCGATACGGGTCTCAAGGTCAGGCATTCAGCATCTCCTGCCCCTCACGTCAGGGCTGAGCCGGGCGGGGTCAAGTGGCAAGGCCCAACTGCGACATCAGGTTCCACCTACGGAAAGGCCGTCCAGCGCAGGACTGGCGATTTCAAGGGCGGGGCGCGGCCAGCGGACGGTAACGCGGGCACCCTTGGGCTGGCCCTTCTCCCCTTCGCCCGCGCTGACCGAGACCTTGCCTCCGGTACGCTCCAGAAGTGTGCGGGCGATGAAGAAGCCCAGGCCCATGCCGCCCTGGCTGGGGGCGATGGGGGTCGACACGGCCGGATGGGGCGTCAGGCGTGAAGGCCCGCGGGTCGAGGCGCTCAGCTGCGCTGCCAGGGCGCGCCGGGCCTTGGTCTGCGGCCGGCTGGTGACATAGGGTTCGCCCAGTCGCGGCAGAATTTCGGGGGCAAAGCCAGGCCCGTCGTCAAGAATTTCGATCTCGATCCAGCCCGCATCGACGATAGCTGTGACCCTGACCCGGCTCTTGGCAAAGTCAGCTGCGTTTTCGATCAGGGTCGATAGGCCGTGGATGATCTCGGGCAAACGCCAGATGCGGGGCAGGACCTGGCCGCTGGGCAGCCGCACCTGAGTGCTGAACTCCAGGTCAAAGCCGCGATGAGGGGCCACCACTTCTTCGAGCAGGGTCTTCAGGTCGACATCGGCATAGAGGGGATCGCCCTCTTCGGGCTGGTCGGAGAGCTGTTTCAGGATCTCCCGGCAACGCTCGGCCTGTTGCAGGATCAGGGCGGCATCTTCTGCACCGGGGCTGTCGGGAGGCGAGGCGCGCAGCATTTCCTTGGCCACGACCTGGATGGTGGCCAGGGGCGTGCCCAGTTCATGAGCGGCGGCGGCGGCCAGGCCCCCCAGGGCCGCCAGCCTCTGTTCGCGCTGCAGGACATCCTGGGTGGTGGCGAGGGCCAGCTCCAGCTTCTCGGCGTCGGCGGCGACCTTCCACGCATAGCCAGAGGTGAACAGCACCCCGGTGGTCAGCGCCAGGCCCAGGCCCAGACGATACAGCAGCGGCAGCTCCAGATGTTCGTGCATCCGCCACGGCAGGGGCAGGGACCAGTAGAACAGGCAGCCCACCGCCAGGACCGCCATGATGCTCAGCACAATGGCCTGGCGCGCGGGCAGGGCGGCGGCGGCAATGGTCACGGGGGCGACCAGCAGCAGGCAGAAGGGATTGGCCAGGCCCCCGGTCAGGGCCAGCAGGGTGGCCAACTGCAGGATATCAAAGCCCAGCTGGGCCGCCGTGCGCGGACCATCGGGCAGGGCCCCGTCGATCTGGCGCGCGCGGGCCATGGTGACCAGGTTCATCACCACGCTGGCTCCGATGACCGCCAGGCATTCCCACAGCGGCAGAGGGAAATGCAGGGCGAAATCTGCGGTCAGAATGGCCGAGGTCTGGCCCATGATGGCCAGCCAGCGCAGGACAATCAGGGTGTGCAGTGACAGGCCGCGACCCCGTGGAGTCTCACGCGGGGACTCCATGGCTGGGGCGGGACCTACGGCGGCAGCGACAGCCTGCGACAGGGAGGGGGCTTCAGCGGGGCTCACCTGTCTTCTATAGACCGTATGCCGGTGGTCTGCACCTTGCGTGTGGTCTGGCCCAGGGAGAGATTAATGCCGCGTCGTTCCGTCGTTCTGTTTGCCGCTGCCTGTGCCGTCATGGCCCTGGCGATCGGCCTGGTGACCCTGTTTGTAGTCGGCTCGCGCCAGCAGGCCAATCCTGCCGTGGTCGCTGGCACCGGACAGCCGCTGATCGGTGGTGACTTCACCCTGACGCGGCATGATGGCCAGGTGGTCGACCAGTCGATCCTGGATGGCAAGTGGAGCCTGGTCTTCTTTGGCTTCACCCACTGCCCCGACTACTGCCCCACGACCCTGGGGGTGCTGGACGCGGTTCAGCAGCAACTGGGCGAGGACGCCAGGGATATGCAGATCCTCTTCATCAGCATCGACCCAGAACGTGACACGCCCCAGATGCTGGGCGACTACCTGTCTTCAGAGGGCTTTCCCGATGGGGTCATGGGGCTGACCGGGACGCCGGAACAGGTGGCCCAGGCGGCCAAGGTTTACCGCGCCTACTTCCAGAAGGTGGGCGAAGGCGAAGGCTATACGATGAATCACACCCTGACCGTTTATCTGATGGGGCCTGACGGCCAGTTCCGCTCTGCCGTGGCCCACGACCTGGGGCCAAAGCGCACGGCCGAGTTGATCCGCAACGAGATGGCCAAGGGTTAAGGGAACAAGCTTTTGCCTGGAGCCCTGGAATATGCTGCACTGCCGCATCGGTGCGCATCGCGTCTGGGAAAACATGCTCTATACGTTTCACGAGCTCGCTTATCATTCAGCCCTGCCATTCCGCGTCGGCGCACAGATGGCGCGGCAATTCTGGTCCTCGCCTTTCAACCCGGTGTCTGAGACGGCCATCGGCCGCACGGCCTATGCCTCGGCCGAGCTTTTTGAAAGCCTGACCCGTCGCTATGGCAAACCGGAATGGCGGCTGGATGTGATCGAGATCGACGGCTGTCCGGTGTCAACAACCCAGGAAGTGGTCTGGTCCTCACCCTGGTGCCGGCTGGTGCGGTTCCGCCGCCATGAGGCCGACTTGAAGGCGGCGGGCCGCCCGGTGGATGCGCCCCGGGTCCTGATCGTGGCCCCTCTGTCCGGCCACTATGCCACGCTGCTGCGCGGCACGGTCGAGAGCTTTGCCGCGGACCACGATGTCTATGTCACCGACTGGATCAATGCCCGGCAGGTGCCGATGCTGGAAGGTCGCTTCGACTTCGACGACTACATCGACCATGTGCGGGCAATGCTGACGGTCCTCGGCCCCGGGGCTCATGTGGTGGCGGTCTGCCAGCCCGGCCCGCCGGTCCTGGCCGCCTGTGCTCTTATGGCCGAGGACGAGGATCCGCACCGTCCGGCCAGCATGACCTTCATGGGCTCGCCCATTGATGCACGCCTGTCGCCAACGGTGACCAACCAGCTGGCCGAGGCCAAGCCCTTTGCCTGGTTCAGGTCGAATATGATCCACACCGTGCCGCTGCCCTATCCGGGAGCTGGTCGGCGGGTCTATCCGGGCTTTGTCCAACTCTACAGCTTCATGTCGATGAACGAGGAAAAGCATATCGACGCCCACAGGCGCTATTTCGACAGTCTGGTCACCGGGGACGGCGACGGGGTCGAGAAGCACGAGGAATTCTATAACGAATACCTGTCGGTGCTGGACCTGAGCGAAGAGTTCTATCTTCAGACCATCGATATCGTCTTCCAGCAGCATCTTCTGGCGCGGGGCCTGCTGGAGCATCGCGGGCGGCCGGTGCGGCTGGATGCCATTACCGATATCGGCCTGGCCACTATCGAGGGCGAGAAGGACGATATCTCGGGAGTTGGCCAGACCCAGGCGGCGCACGGCCTGACGCCCCATATTCCTGATGACCGTCGCCTGCTGTATGTTCAGCCCGGTGTCGGCCATTATGGCGTCTTCAACGGACGCAGGTTCCGCGACGAAATCTATCCGCGGGTGCGCGACTTCATCGCCCGCAATGAGGGCCTGGATGAAGTATCAAAACGGACAGCGGCTGCCGCTTGAAGCGGGCGGGTACCTCCGCCTGTCGGTCAATCCACGGGCACGCCGACTGTCGATTCGTATAGATGCCCGCGCCGGTGAAGCTGTGGCCGTGGCACCGTCCGAGCGTCATCTAAAGCAGGTCGTGGCCTTTGCCCGCACCCGCCAGGTCTGGATTGCCGAACGACTGGCGGCCCGTATCGAGATGGTGCCCCTGGTTCCGGGCGGCGAGGTTCTGTGGCTGGGCCAGACTGTGCGACTGGAGGCGACCGGCGGGGCCGGCGCTGCCCGGCTGGTGCAGATGCCCCAGGGGCCGGTGCTGCGCTCAGGCGGCGAGGGCGAGGCCTTTTCGCGCCGCATCGAGAACTGGTTCAAACGTGCGGCGCGTGACTTCCTGACCGCCCGGACCGAGGCGCACCTGGCGACGCTGGGCCAGGCCCCTGTGCGGATATCCATTGTCGACACTCGTTCGCGCTGGGGCTCATGCAGCCCGCACAACCGCTCGATCCGCTATTCGTGGCGCGTGATCATGGCTCCGCAGGCCGTGGCCGACTACCTGGCCGCGCACGAGGTGGCCCACCTGGTCCATGCCGACCACAGCCCGGCCTATTGGGCGGTGGTGCACCGGCTGGTCGGCGACCACAAGCCTCACCGCCAATGGCTGAGGGACCACGGCGCGGCTCTGCACGCCGTGGGTGGCTGACTGCGCCTCAGAAGAAGAGGGTCTGGGGCCTGTTTTCGTTGCGGGGTGTTGGCTGTGGTGCGGGTTGGCGCTCTGGCTGGGGTGAGCCGGCGTCCTGAGCGGGCGGCAGGACCTGTATCAATGGCGTGCCCTCGGTGGCAGAGGGCGAGGCGGACTCATAGGTCTCGATGGCATAGGGATCGACGACCTGGCCCATCAGGTCCCCGATCGGATCGACCGGCTGCCAACCTGGCGGCAGGGGCGGGCCATCGGGGATGGCCTGGACCGCAAGGCGCGGCAGGGCCGAGGCCATGAAACCCTTCCAGATAGCAGCGGGCGCGCCACCGCCGGTCACGCGGGCCATGGGCTTGTTGTTGTCCTTGCCCACCCAGACGGTAGCGACAAAGCCGCCGGTGTAGCCAACGAACCAGGCGTCCCGATAGTCCGAGGTGGTACCGGTCTTGCCCGCCAGGTCCCGGCCGCTGATGGCCGCGCCACGGGCGGTGCCCGAGGTGACGACGCCACGCAGCATCTGGTTCATGTAGTAGAGCGAGGGGTTCTGGATCGCCTGCGGGTTCTCACCCACAGCGTGCTGATAGATGACCCGCCCCGACGGAGTGCGGATCCGGCTTATACCCCAGGCGCTGACGCGCTTGCCGCCGTTGGCAAAGACGGCATAGGCCTGGGTCATTTCCAGCGGGCTGACCTCGACAGCGCCCAGGGCCATTGATGGCTGAAGCCCGATCTCGCTGGTGATGCCCAGACGCCGCGCCGTACGGGCGACGGCGTCGCGCCCGACCTGGTCGGCCAGATAGGCCGCAACCGTATTGGTCGACTGGGCCACGGATTGGGCAAAGGTCATCTCGCCCGAGAAGCGGCCGGAATAGTTGCGTGGCGACCAGCCGCCGATGGTGACGGGTTGATCGACAACCGTGCTGGTCGGAGTGTAGCCAGCCTCGACCGCCGTCAGATAGACAAAGGGTTTCCACGCCGAGCCGGACTGGCGCCGGGCCTCTGTGGCCCGGTTGAACTGACTGTCACCATAGGAGGCCCCGCCGATCATGGCGCGCACCCGTCCCTCGCCGTCCAGGGCGACCAGAGCGGCCTGTTCGACGCCCCGGCCCTTTTCGGCATCCAGCACACGGCGCACCGCGCGCTCGGCGTCGGTCTGCAAGGTTAGGTCCAGGGTGGTCTCGACCACCATGTCCTCGCTGATTTCGCCAACCAGGCCGCGTATCTGCTTGTCCAGCCAGTCGATGAAATACTGGGCGTGCTGGCTGGCCAGGGTGCGCGAGACGCGCACCGGCTCGGCCACGGCGGCGGCGCGCTGGGCCGGGGTGATGACCCCGACCTCAACCATTTCGTTCAGCACGACATTGGCACGGGTGGCTGAACGTTCGCTCTCGCTGACTGGCGAATATCGCGACGGCGCCTTGAGCAGACCAGCCAGAAGCGCGGATTCGCCCACGGTCAGCTTATCGGCGCTCTTGTCAAAGTAGCGTTGTGATGCCGCCTCGATTCCATAGGCACCGGCTCCGAAATAGACCCGGTTCATATAGAGGGCCAGGATCTCCTTCTTGGTGAATTTCATCTCCAGCCAGACGGCGAGGATCAGTTCCTGGACCTTGCGCTTGATGTTCTGCTCTGGCGTCAGGAACAGGTTCTTGGCCAGTTGCTGGGTGATGGTCGAGCCCCCCTGGACCACACGGCCGGCCTTGAGGTTTGACGCCATGGCGCGGCTCATGCCGATCGGGTCAAAGCCGGGGTGGTGGTAAAAGCGGCGGTCCTCGATGGCGA
>DLIT01000187.1:8735-12039 GCA_002483865.1 Brevundimonas sp. UBA7635 | reverse complement strand
GGCTGACGATCGACGTCATAGAGGGTCGAGGTGTCAGGCAGGTCCCGTGCGAAGATGGCCAGGAAGACGACGAGGAAGATCAGGCCCCAGACCGTCAGGACCGCACACCAATAGACGAGCCCGCCCAGGAAGCTGCGACGCGGCCTGTCTGGCGTCCGGTCTAAACCCGCATCCTTGCGATCACGACCGCCGTCATTTCGCGCCATCTATAAACCTCACATCAACGGCCGGGCAGAGTTCTCCGCGACCGTCCGTTCTAACGCCCCTGCGTCGATAAAGGGTGAAAGCCTATTTCGCCGAAAGAAAGGCATCCACTTCGACGTGGAAGGCCTCGGGCTGGTCCAGCATGATGAAGTGCGCCGAGTCATCGATGCGCTTCAGCCGGGCCGTGGGCAGGGTGGCAAAGCTGGCAGCATAGATCATGTCGGTGATGGCATCGGTCATGCGCGGGTCGTTGAACTTGACGTAGAGGACCTGGACCGGGGCCGTGATCTGCGGCAACTCGGGGCGCAGGTCGGTGACGATCAACTCGCGATAGGCGTTGGCAGCGACCTTGGAGTCGGTCTTCAGGGTGTCATTAAGCGGGCCCGGACGCGCCGCCTCGGTCTGGATCATGCCGTTGATCACCTCGGTCGCGGCCGCCTGGTATTCTTGCTGGCTATAGGCCGACTGGCGGGCGTGGATCTGGTCAGCGACCGGAATGATGCTCTCGGCCGTCGTGCCTGGAGGACCAAACATCGCCCCGACGAAGGGCACCATATCGACGACCAGCAGGCGGCTGACCAGGTCGGGATGACGGGCGGCCAGCATCATGCCCATGGTGCCGCCCATCGAATGGCCGATGACGGCAGGCTGCTGCAGGTTTTGCTCGCGGATGTAGCGGGCGATCTCTTCGGCCACCGGGGTGGCGACGGGGCCCTCCGCATTGCCCTTGGGAGCAGCACCGGCAAAGCCCTGCACATGGATGCGGTGGATACGGAAGCGCTCGCCCAGATGCTCGACCGTGCCCTGCCAGATGCGCGGCGACGATGACAGGCCAGGGATCAGGATCAGGTCCGGGGCACCTTCTGGCCCATCCAGCCGCACATGGATGCGCTCGGACTGGAAGTCGGCGTGGGCGTGGCCGTGCATGACCGCAGCCGGGGCGTGCGGGGCCGTGGCCTGCGGAGCGGCCTGGGCCAGGCCCTGTCCGGGGAGGGCAAGGGTTGCCGCCAGGATGAGGCCGAGTGAGACAGAACGCGCCTTGGACATTGATCTTCCTCCAGTGGTCGTTCGTGGAGTAGCGTTCCGCCTTTTTGATGAAAAGCTATTTTCGCCCGCGCACGGGGCATTGGCGTCACGGGAGCGGGGACACCCGGCCCCGGACTTGATAAAAGGCACCCATGACAGAGACCGCCGTCGCCGCCTCACCGACCCCGCAGCCTGACGCCAAGGTCGCGCCTGCCGCCTTTGGCAAGGGGTTCGTCAAAGACACCTGGTATTTCCTGGCCCTTTCGCGCGATGTCCCGGTGGCCAGCCTGAAGCGCTATGAGGTGATGGGCGAGCCGGTATTGCTGGGGCGCACGCGGGCGGGGGATATCTATGCCCTGCGTGATATCTGCCCGCATCGGGCCGCCCCCCTGTCGGCGGGCCGCCTGGTCCAGAAGCCGGGCGAGCCCGAGACGATCGAATGTCCCTATCACGGCTGGCGCTTCCGCCCCGATGGCGTCTGCGCGGCCATTCCCTCCATGGTCGAGGACCAGGGCTTTGAGGCTGAGCGGATCCGCGTGCGGGCCTATCCGGTCATCGAGAGCCAGGGCCTGGTCTTCGTCTGGATCGCCTCGGATCCGAGACAGCCCTCACAGCCGGATCATGAGCCGCCGCTTTTCCCCGGTGCCGAGGGCGAGGCGCGGCTGGTCGAGGCCATGGACTTTGACAGCCACATTGACCACGCGGTCGTTGGCCTGATGGACCCGGCCCATGGCCCCTTTGTCCACCAGCAGTGGTGGTGGCGCTCTGAACATTCGATGCACGAAAAGGCCAAGACCTTTGCGCCGCGCGACTATGGCTGGGCCATGGTGCGCCACGCCCCGTCCTCGAACAGCCGCCTGTACAAGATCCTGGGCGGGGCTCCCGCGACCGAGATCACCTTCCGTCTTCCGGGTTATCGCTGGGAGCATATCCAGGTGGGCGCAAAACAGGTCCTGGCCCTGACCTGCCTGACGCCGGTGACCGATACCCGCACCCGGATCACCCAGATCTTCTGGTCCGACCACTGGGTGTTCGGCATCGCCAAGCCCTTCCTGCGCCTGGGCGTGGTCGCCTTCCTGAAGCAGGACGGAGGGATGGTGAACCTGCAGAACGAGGGGCTGAAGTATGATCCGGCCCTGCTGTGGGTCGATGACGCCGACAGGCAGGCCAAGTGGTACCAGCAGCTGAAGCGCGAATGGGGCAAGGCCCGGGCCGAAGGGCGCGCCTTCGTCAATCCGATCAAGGAAACGGTGCTGCGCTGGAAAAGCTGACCGGCATCGCTTCTAGACCATGAAACGCGCACAGGGCGCGATGGCACCCTATGCGCTGTGTTTGGGGTCTGAGGTTGTCAGGCCGCGACCATGGTGTTGGCGGCGCTGATAACGGCTCGCGCCGAGGCGGTAGCGACATCGCTGTCCAGGCCTGCCCCAAAGAAGGTGCGACCCTCCCTGGTCCGGCACTGCACATAGGCGGCAGCGCGGGCATCGGTGCCGGCACCAATGGCGTGCTCCTGATAATCGATGATTTCAAACGATGGTGCTCCCGCGTCACGGATGCCATCCAGCAGGGCCGAGATCAGACCATTGCCCCGACCCGAGATGGCCCGGACCTGGTGGCCGATCTTGACGTCGCCGGTGAAGACACGCTGGCCATCGCTCTTGGCAATGCCCTGCTCGGCAAAGGACATCAGTTCAAAATACTGGGGGCCTTCGACGCGGTAGGTCTTCTTGAATGCCTCCCAGATGTCGGCGCTGGATAGTTCGCGGCTGGTTTCGTCGGCCAGTTTCTGAACGTGGCGGCTGAAATCGGCCTGCATGGGCTTGGGCAGTTTCAGTCCCCTGTCCTGTTGCAGCACCCATGCCATACCGCCCTTGCCGGACTGGGAGTTGACGCGGATGACCGCCTCGTAGCTGGCGCCGATATCGGCCGGATCGATCGGCAGATAGGGCACGTTCCAGATCTGGTCGTTGCGCTTTTCTTGCGCCTCGAAGCCCTTCTTGATCGCATCCTGGTGCGAGCCCGAGAAGGCGGTGAATACCAGTTCACCGGCATAGGGGTGTCGCGGGTGGACGGG
>DLIT01000187.1:8310-8694 GCA_002483865.1 Brevundimonas sp. UBA7635 | reverse complement strand
CCCTTGCGTGTACATGTTCAATGCCAGTGTCACCAGATCGACGTTTCCGGTGCGCTCGCCATTGCCGAAGATGCAGCCTTCGATACGGTCGGCACCGGCCATCAGGCCCAGTTCCGCCGCAGCGACGCCCGTTCCACGGTCGTTGTGCGGATGCAAGGAAATCACCACTGCCTCGCGCCGCGACAGGTTGCGGATCATCCATTCGATCTGGTCGGCATAGATGTTGGGGGTCGAGCATTCGACCGTAGCTGGCAGGTTGAAGATCAGTGGCTTGTCGACCGTAGGCTCCAGAATATCCTGAACCGCCTCACAGACCTCGAGACTGAAATCCAGTTCGGCGGTCGAGAAGGTTTCCGGCGAATATTCAAAGCGCCAGTCGGTGTC
>DLIT01000187.1:8039-8191 GCA_002483865.1 Brevundimonas sp. UBA7635 | reverse complement strand
CGGTCCATGTTGAACACCACCTCGCGCCATGCGGGCGAGACGGCGTTGTACAGGTGGACGGTGGCCGTGCGCGCCCCTTCCAGGGATTCAAACGTCTTCTGGATCAGGTCACGGCGCGACTGGGTCAGCACCTGCACCATCACATCCTCGGG
>DLIT01000187.1:5565-7998 GCA_002483865.1 Brevundimonas sp. UBA7635 | reverse complement strand
AAGCCAACCTCGATCTCCTTTATGCCGATCTTCACCAGCATGTCGAAGAAGCGCTGTTTCTTTTCAGCGTTCATCGGGTCGATCAGGGCCTGATTGCCGTCCCGCAGATCGGTGGATAGCCAGCGCGGGGCCTTAGTTATCGTACGTGAAGGCCACTGGCGGTTCGGCAGGTCGATCTGGGGAAACGAACGGTATTTGACCGAGGGGTCGCGCAACATGAATGCGCCTCTCATGGGTATGCGGATTTGAATGGGGATGTGCGGCGCAGACACGTCGCCGCCGAGGCAGCCGTTAACCCCGGCGGCCACCCATAAGTCGCCCAAGGACGAGTATGTTGAAGAGATTCAACGCAACCATGCGGGCTCACTAGGACAGTGCCGCGCAAAAATCTATCCTAAAAATAGGGTGTGGTTTTGATAGTTGGCAATTTCTGCTCAGCCGTGGCGCTTGGAGGATCAAAATTGGGCGATGCAGAGTCTGTGCGGTCGGTCTCGCCCGGCTGATCGGAGAGACGAGTGTGGGGCTGTCGCGGCGAGGCGGGCATGAAAGAGGCGGGCATGAAAAAAGGCCTCTTCGGTTTCCCGAAGAGGCCTGCGATCTCGAAACCCTGGAAAGGGTTTATTGACGCGCCAGCTGACTGGCGAGGATCAGATCCAGTTGCTTGCGGATCTGCGGCGTCAGTTCCTCGATGCCCCAGTTGTCATAGGCCGCAAAGCGGTAATTAGCGATGTAGATGTCCCAGATAAGACGGCCCAGCAGCAATTGGTCCAGATCCTGGCGCAACTCGCCGTCACGAATCCCGGCCTGCAGAATCTCGATTATGGCGGCGATGATCGGCTTGACGGCCTCGCGCGAGCGGGCGTCGGCGTCTTCCGGCTGGAACCATGAGCGGGCGATCATGGCCTGCATGAGCGGCAGGTGAGCCAGCGATCGGTGGTAGCCAGCAGTCAGGCCTTCAGCCAGACGCTCGGCAACGCGGCCTTCCCTGGAAGCTGCGGTTTGGATGTCCGCCAGCAGACCGTCCATCTCTTCTGAGAAGACGCATTCAAACAGTTCGGCCTTGTCCTGGAAGTTAGCGAAGACAGCACCGGTCGACATGCCCGCACCCTTGGCGATGTCGCGGATGGTGGCAGCGTCATAGCCGCGCTCCGCGAAAAGCATGCGAGCAGCGTCGAGAACCTTCTGACGCGTCCGGATCTTGGCGGCTTGGCGACGGTTAAGGCGCGGCTGACCTTCAGCTTCGACGGATTCTACAGGGGACAACGAGGTTTCACGCATCAGTTATAGTACTCTGGCTCGAAGGGCTCATGGCCCTACGGTCTTTATGGACAGGCCTGTCAGTTAATTCGCCCGATTCCGCAGATGCGGGACGGGTGAACGAGCACGACAGGTTAGCCCCGCGGGGAGGCGGCGAACTTTCATCACCGAACATTGACCAAAATGGGTCGCGATATGGTTGTAAATCTTGCGCAACCGCGTTCGAGCGGTCAATGTAGCTACGGGTTTCTACGCAATTGGTAGTCGATACTTGGGTCTCCTGCCGAGCCTTCAAGGAGTCATCTGGCCTGAAGTGACCCCGCGCACAGATTCATAGCGCTTCAGAACGAACACGGTTCCGCAATCAAGTAAACTGCTGATTTTATACGGTTAAGTTTGGCAGCGTCAGCGATATCGCCGACGGCTTTTTTGGCTCGGGCCGGGACGAACCCGCAATAGGATCAACCCGTGGCATTCACGTTACTGTGTAACGCGGATCACGGCCACAATGCTGGCAACATCATCGTTTTCCTGTGCTGGTTCGACCTTTGTAGGGGGGCCTAGCCGGTATAGGTCCGGGCTCGCCATCGGGGCAAAACCTTCCTAGACAGGAACACATCTTGGGGCCGGGGAGGGGCGTTTGGACCTCGGCGGGCCTCGTAAGGGACAAGTACTCATGAAGAAACTTCTGCTTGGCGCGGCCCTGGGGGCTCTGCTGGTGCCGGTCTCGGCCATGGCGGGTGAGGGCCACGACCATGCCTGCATCGACGAGGCCTGCTCGGTCTTTGAACTGTTCCAGACCCCGGTCGCCCAGGCAGGCGAAGGCGGTTGGGAGGGTACGACCGCACCGCGCTATGGTACCTGGGGTTTTGACCTGTCGGGTCGCGACACCTCGGTGGCCCCAGGCGACAACTTCTTCCGCCACGCCAACGGCAAGGCGCTGGACCAGCTGACCATCCCGTCGGACCGCACGTCCTATGGCTCGTTCGCCCTGCTGCGCGAGCTGTCCGACAATCGCATGAAGGCCCTGATCGAGGGTTTGGTGGCCCGCACCGACCTGGCCCCCGGTTCGGACGAGCAAAAGATTGCCGACGCCTACCGGTCCTATATGGACGAGGCCCGGATCGAGGCCCTGGATGCCCAGCCGCTGCAGCCCAAGCTGGCCGCCATCCGCGC
>DLIT01000187.1:0-5537 GCA_002483865.1 Brevundimonas sp. UBA7635 | reverse complement strand
ACGGGCATTTCAATCGACCAGAAGAACCCGACCCGCTACGTCGTCTCCCTGGGCCAGTCGGGCATCGGCATGCCCAACCGCGACTACTATCTGGACGCCCGCTTTGCGGACAAGAAGGACAAGTACCTGGTCTATATTGAGCGGATGCTGACCAATATCGGCTGGGACCAGCCGGCCGAGGCTGCCGCCGCCATCCTGGCGCTGGAAACCCGCATCGCCGAGGCCCACTGGACCCCAGTCGAGAACCGCAACCGCGACAAGACCTATAATCCCTATACCCTCCAGACCCTGGCTGCCGAGGCTCCGGGCTTTGACTGGAACGGCTACTTCGGGGCCATGGGCCTGGGCGATACCGAGCGCCTGATCGTGCGCCAGAACACGGCCATGCCCAAGATCGCTGCGACCTTTGCCCAGACGCCGATCGCGACGCTGCAGGCGTGGCAGGCTTTCCGTTCGACGGATGAGGCTGCGCCGAGCCTGTCCAAGCGCTTTGCCGATGCCCAGTGGGAGTTCCGTTCGCGCGACCTGTCGGGCCAGCCCGAGCAGCGTAGCCGCGAAAAGCGCGCCATCAGCTTTGCCGAGGGCTCGCTGGGCGAGGCCGCCGGTCGACTGTATGTCGCCGACTACTTCCCGGCTGAATCCAAGGCCAAGATGGAAGAGCTGGTCGCCAACCTGCGCCTGGCCCAGGCCGAGCGCATCGAGAACCTGACCTGGATGGGCCCCGAGACCAAGGCGGCCGCCCAGGACAAGCTGAACAAGTTCACCGTCAAGATCGGCTATCCGGACAAGTGGCGCGACTATTCGGCCCTGGAAATCCGCGCCGACGACCTCTTCGGCAATGTGCAGCGCCGGGGCCAGTTCAACTGGAACTATCAGCTGAGCCGCCTGGACAAGCCGGTCGACAAGACCGAGTGGGGCATGACGCCGCAAACCGTCAACGCCTACTACAACTCAGCCAACAACGAGATCGTCTTCCCGGCCGCGATCCTGCAGCCGCCCTTCTTTGATCCGGATGCCGATCCGGCGGTCAACTATGGGGGTATCGGCGGCGTGATCGGCCATGAGATCGGTCACGGCTTCGACGATCAGGGCTCCAAGTCCGATGGTGATGGCGTGCTGCGCAACTGGTGGACCGACGAGGACAAGGCCAATTTCCAGGCCCTGACCACGCGTCTGGGCGAACAGTATGGCCAGTTCGAGCCCGTTGAGGGTCACCCGGTGCAGGGCGGTCTGACCATGGGTGAGAATATTGGTGACGCTGCCGGTACGGCGGTGGGCCTGGCCGCCTATCACCTGTCGCTAAAGGGCCAGCCAGCTCCGGTCATCGACGGCCTGACGGGTGATCAGCGCTTCTTCTATGGCTGGGCCCAGGTCTGGCAGTCGAAGTATCGCCTGGAGGCCCTGATCAACCAGATCGCGACCGACCCGCACAGCCCGGCCGAGTTCCGCGTGATCGGCCCGGTGCGCAACATCGATGCCTGGTACGACGCCTTCGAGGTCAAGACTGGCGACAAGTACTATCTTGCACCGGAAGATCGCGTTCGCCTCTGGTAAGCGTCATCCCTTGAGGGTCGAGAAGGACCAGAGCCGGTAAGGTTCTGGTCCTTTTTCATGGTGTCAGACTTGAATACCCTTCGATAAAGGCGAATTCTAATCGTTTGCCCAGGTCGATGTAGATGCAAGGCATGAAAAAGCCCGCTGCGGGGGATACATCGCAGCGGGCTTTATCGCTCTTATACGAGCGGACGTTTCCTCCCCGAAACGCCTTCAAGAATTCGCTGCAGTTCGCTGCGGCGTCTCTTGAGTGAGGCCAAATGACGCGATGTGGTCGGCCAAGTCAATCGGCTCGAAAGCGTCCCTACGTCACTTTTATAGGTGATCGCCGATAAGCCAGCCAATTTGCGCCAATTTCATCGAAGCTTATTCGATAATGGCTTTGAGAGTAGGGATAAGGGCGTCTCGCATTACGGTCTGCTGACCGGGACGTTCGGCCTTCCAGGCCTCGTTGTCGGCGATGGCCGCAGCGCGGGCGCGACCGGCGTCCAGATCCTTGATCGTGACCTGACCGGCCGCGATTTCGTCCCCGCCCAGGATGACCACGGCGGGAGCATTGCGGCGGTCGGCATACTTCATCTGCGCCTTCATACCCGCGCGGCCCAGGTAGAGCTCGGCGGCGATGCCTGCCTTGCGCAGTTCGGAGACGGCATCGAGATAGTGCTGCATGTCGTCCTCGGAAAAGACGATGACCACCACCGGGCCGCGGGTCCGGGCCTGGTCCGACTGGCCCGCCGCGCGCAGGGCCGAGGCCAGGCGCGAGACGCCAAACGAGAAGCCCGTCGCTGGAATGGTCTGGCCGGTGAAGCGAGCCACCAGATCATCATAACGACCACCGCCCCCGATCGAGCCATAGCGGACCGGGCGACCCTTGTCGTCGCGTGTCTCCATCAGCAGTTCGGCCTCGAACACCGTGCCGGTGTAATATTCCAGGCCGCGCACGATGGTGGGGTCAAAGACGACCGCTGACTGCTCAACACCCATGGAGGTCAGGGCGCGGTCGATGGCCGACAACTCTTTCAGGGCGGCTTCACCAGCGCCACCCAGGCTGGCCCCGGCATTGGCGATGGCGTCCAGGACCTGCGCGCGGCTGGCATTCGTCTGCGACGAAGATGCCAGGAAGGCCTCGATGGCCGATATCAGCGGGGCGGGCAGGTTGGCACCCTTGGTATAGTCGCCCGAGTCATCCAGGCGCCCTTCGCCCAGCAGCAGACGAACGCCTTCGATGCCCAGGCGGTCGAACTTGTCGACGGCGCGCAGCGCGGTCAGGCGCTGGTTAGCGTCAGTCAGGCCGCCCGCATCAAACAGGCCATCGAACAGCTTGCGGTTCGAGACGCGGATCACCGCCTGGTCCGGGGTCAGGCCGGTGGCCAGAAGGCCCTCGACCCCCATGGCAAGAATTTCGGCATCAGCCTCGGGCCGGTCAGAGCCGACGGTGTCGGCATCGCACTGCCAGAACTGGCGCAAGCGGCCCGGTCCCGGCTTTTCATTGCGCCAGACCGGACCATAGGCATAGCGGCGATAGGGCTTGGGCAGGGTCTCCCAGTTCTGGGCCGCAAAGCGCGCCAGCGGGGCGGTGTGGTCATAGCGCAGGGCCATCCACTCGCCCGGCTCGTCCGATCCGGCATCGTCCTGGAGCGCAAAGACGCCCTCGTTCGGACGGTCGGCGTCGGGCAGGAACTTGCCCAGGGCATCGGCATATTCAAAGGCCGGGGTTTCCAGGGCCTCAAAGCCCCACCGCTCATAGACCTCGGACACGCGCGCGACGATGCGGCGCTCGGCCAGCAGGTCGTGGCCACGGCGGTCAACAAAACCGCGAGGTGAACGGGCTTCGGGGCGGATGGGGGCTTGGTCGGTCATGCGGGCGAGTTAAGCCATTGGCGGGGTCGCTGCAACTTCGCCCTTAGCCCGCCCTTGCCAAGGCCCCCGATCAGGCCGTGCGGCGCAGCGGCAGGCGCTGGCCGTGGGTCAGGCAGCGCCAGACCCATTCCAGCGGGCCCATGCGGAAGTGCCGCAGCCATAGCGGCGACCAGACCAGTTGCAGGGCCCAGACGGCGATGACGAACAGCCACTGGGCCGGATAGTCGACCTGGCCCATCAGTCGCGGTCCCCAAGGCATGTAGAACAGACTGGTCATGATCAGGGTCTGGCTCAGATAGTTGGTAAAGGCCATCTGCCCGACCGGGGCCAGCAACCGGCGCACCCAGCCCCCACCATGGATGGTCAGCAGTACCAGAGCGCTGGCATAGGCCAGGCTGATGATGATCGGATAGGACAGGACCGCCATGGCCCAGCCGCCGGTGGCGTCTTCTGTCGGGCCCGAGCCGAGCGCGATCCATTTCAGGATGCCCAGGACTACCAGGACGACTGCGCCCAGGGCCATCAGACCCAGGTAGATCCGCATCGGCAGGCGGCCGTGAAAGAAGCCCGCCTTGAACAGACCCAGGCCCAGCAGCATCAGGGCGATGGTGGGGAAGACATAGGCCACAAGGCTGGCCGCCTGGGCCAGGCCCCAGCTCTTGAGGTTCTCGATCATCATGCCTGACCAGCCGCTCTTGTAGGCGGCGATGGCCTGGGCGACAGCCCCTTCAGTCGCCCCGGTCTCCATGGAGCCGAACAGCTCGGGGTTGGCGGCCAGCATGACCAGGCTTGCCGCCTGGCTGGTCGCCAGGCCCAGGGTAATGCCGCCCCCGGCCAGAATAAGGGTCCGGGCGCTCCAGTCACGCATCAGCATCATGAACAGGCCGGACCAGGCATAGAGCAGCAGGATGTCGCCATACCAGAAGACCGCTCCGTGCAGGATACCGATCACGGCCAGCCAGAACAGGCGGCGACGCAGGAGCTGGCCGCGCCCGGCATCGCTGCGCGGCCCACCGACCAGGAAGATCGAGACGCCGAACAGCATGGAGAACAGGGTCACGAACTTCTGCTGGAAGAAGACGTCCACCACCCATTGCGCCAGGCGCGCCCTAGGGGCGGTGGCAAAGCTGACCTGTTCGGGGGAAATCTCGGCAGCCAGGGGCAGGGCAAAGGCGACGATGTTGACGGCCAGGATGCCCAGGACCGCCGCCCCGCGCACGACATCAAGGGTCTGGATGCGCACGGCGGGGGCAACCCCCGGTCGGGAAGTCATGTCAGTCATCAGCCAATCCTGGATCCAGCAAGGCCCAAGGGTGGCGGATCAGACCGGCAACTTCACCTTAAACCTCTGTAATCTGCGCCGTTTCGCCGGTCGGCATCAGGCCCAGGCGGTCCTTGACCTGCGGGGCCGGGCGATAGGCGATAAAGGCCAGGCAGAAACCAGCCCACAGGGCGTAGCTGACCCCGACCAGGATCGCCAGCGGCAGGCCCGCGACACCAAAGATCAGCAAGGTGGTCTCCATGGCCCCGATGGCCTGGGCCAGGGTCTGGGACGCGATCACGGCGATCACCGTCAGCACTACGGCCGTCAGGGTCTGCAGGGCGGCAGCCACCAGCCCCCCAAAGGCGGTGATGCGAAAGATGACACCCAGCCGGGTTGAGGGGCGCCCCGTGAGCCGGTGGCTCCGATTCAGCAACCACAGGCCGAACGGGACGGACAGCAGGCCCACGGTCAGCAGCAAGAGCCGCCAGTCGGTATCGACGCCTGAAGCCCAGTTACGCGGCGGCCAGATGAATAAGGTGGCCAGGACAGGCGGCCAGGCGGCGGCGACCAGAGCTGCCAGCACGGTGGCCTGTGCCGAACGGCGCGGTGCAACGCGCTTCAGGCCTGGCAAATTGTCAAAGCGGTCCAGGCCGGGCATCAGCGGGTCGGCACCGGGGTTTCACCGGAATAGTCATAGAAGCCGCGGCCCGACTTGCGGCCCAGCCATCCGGCCTCGACATATTTCACCAGCAGCGGGCAGGGGCGATACTTGCTGTCCGCCAGCCCGTCATAGAGCACGTTCATGATGGCCAGGACCACGTCCAGCCCCATGAAGTCGGCCAGCTCCAGCGGCCCCATC
>DLIT01000023.1 GCA_002483865.1 Brevundimonas sp. UBA7635 | reverse complement strand
GGCCACCGGCGACGGTGTCCGTGAGCCGCTGAACCGCCGCGCCACCATCGACATCAACTTCTAAACGAAGCGATGTCCGGGCCCCGCTTCCTTGTGGGTCCCGGCTTCGCCTCGCGAAGCTTGAAAGTCATTGCCGCCAGCTCATGAGGGCTGGCGGCATCTTTCTGTTTGATGCCGCCCTTGCGGGGCCTATATGCTGAGCCTTGTCACAGACATCGCCCTGCAACATAGGGCGGTTGTTTCTCCACGAAAGATTGTGTGCGGTTGCTAGCGCCCTTTAATCCGGATCAGCTTGATGCGACCGCGCTGGCCCAGGCCAGCCTTGTCGGCCGTCGCTTTCTGATCGTAACGGCACCTTTTGGCGGCTTCGGCCGCGCTTTGGCGAGCGCCATCGAGGCGCGCGGCGGCGAAGTCGCGCGCATGATCTTCAATGCTGGCGACTGGTTGGGCTGGCGTCGGGCGGGGGGCATGATCTTCCGCCAAGACGCGAAGGCCTGGAGCGAGGCGCTGGTCGATCTGGCGTCGCGCTTCACCGACATTGTCATCTTCGGCGAAGGTGGTCCCTACAATCAGGCCGTGTTGAGCCAGCGGGCTCAGCTCGCGGCCCGAACCTGGGTGCTGGAGAACGGGTACTTCCGTCCCGACTGGGTTACTCTGGAAGAAGGCGGCGTAAACGGGTCCAGCGCCCTTCCCCGGGCGGCGGGGGGGTATCCGGTACCGGCTCCGCCGCTGCCGATCACTCGGCCGGTGGGCAAGATTCTGCCCTATCACGTCATCAATATCAGTCTTTATCATATGGCCCAGATGGCGGGCGGCCTGGCTTTTCCGCGCTATCGGCACCCCTACACCATGTCGCCGCTCTGGCAATTCTGGGGCCATGTCCGCCGCTATCTTGCCCTGGCGCTGCAATCCAAGAAGAATTGTGACGCCGCGGTGATCGCCGCGCGCGGCCCCTTCTTCATCGCCTGCCTCCAGCGCGAGGGGGATGCCCAGCTGCTGCGCTATTCCAGCTATGCGGACAACACGGCCTTCCTCGCCGAGGTGATGACCAGCTTTGCCCAACACGCCCCGGCGGGCTGCCGCCTGGTGGTCAAGAACCACCCGCTGGACCCCGGCCTGAACGACCTGCCGCACATCACCCGCTGCCTGGCCGTCGAGCGCGGCCTGGGCGACCGGGTCGACTTTATAGATGGCGGCAACCTGGCCCAGCTGTGCCGGGCGGCGCGGGGCATGGTGGTCAACAACTCCAGCGCGGCCCTGTCAGCTCTGGGTTTCCGAACCCCGGTCAAGGTGATGGGCAAGGCCTTCTTCGATTTCGAGGGCCTGACCGATCAACAGAGCCTCGACGGTTTCTGGACCTCACCCCAGGCCGCTGATCCGCAGCTGTTCACGGCCTTCCGGGCCCATGTGATCGCCCGCTCCCAGATCAACGGCAACTTTCATGAGCCGCGCGCCATCCGGCCCACGGCCGAACGGATCGCCGAGGTTTTTGCGGGGCCGCGTCGGGGCCTCTGAACGGCATTTCTGCGGCCAGATTACGGGGGTGTGTCTCCAGGGCCACCCTGTGCCGCCGTCACATCACTGTCACACGACTGTCGCCCAATGTTCCATCAGGCTCTTTAGATGCCCGTGTCAGCACACCGGGCAACAGACCCGGTGCGGACGGCGCTATGCCAATCATCACTCGGGATACAGACAGATGACCAACCGCAAACAGCTGTTCTGGGCGACCACCGCCCTCATGAGCGGCCTTTTCATGGCCGCTGGTTCGGCTTCGGCCCAATCGACCGGTACGGCTGCCGTCGAAATCGAAGAGGTTGTTGTTACCGGCCAGCGTGGCCCGCGTAACATTGATGGTCTGGCCGTCGCCGAGAACATCGCCAAGACCCGCAACACGGTCACCCAGGAATTCATCTCGTCGCAGGCTGCTGGTCAGACCATCCTGCAGACCCTGAACCTGACCCCGGGCCTGAGCTTCACCAACGCCGACCCCTATGGTTCGTCGGGCGGCAACATCCGTCTGCGCGGCTTCGACGGCAACCGCGTGTCGCTGACCTTCGACGGTATCCCGCTGAACGACACCGGCAACTACGCCACCTACACCAACCAGCAGCTGGACCCGGAACTGATCGAGCGCGCCTCGGTCAACACCGGCTCGACCGACGTCGACTCGCCGACCGCTTCGGCCACCGGCGGCACCATCAACTACGTGACCCGTCGTCCGGCCAATGACTTTGGCGGCTGGATCCAGGGCTCGCTGGGTGACTTCAACTACCGCCGCATCATGGGCCTGGTCGACACCGGCGAGTTCGGCCCGTGGGGCACCTCGGCCTGGGTTGCCGTCTCGCACCAGGAATACGACAAGTTCAAGGGCCTGGGCGACCTGCGCAAGACCCAGTACAACGCCCGTATCCACCAGCCGCTGGGCGACAACGGTGACTTCGTGGCCCTGTCGGGTCACTACAACGTCAACCGCAACAACAACTACAACGGCCCGAACCTGATGACGGCCGACGGCTCGATCCTGAGCGACGTTGAAACCAGCCCGTTCGGCTGGGGCGTCGACTTCGACCGTACCTATGTTGCTCCGACCGTCACCGCCGGCGTGGCCGACAACGACGTCAACGGTTCCAACTACTGGGGCCTGCGCATCAACCCGTCGAACACCGGCAACATCCGCGGTAACTCGCGCTTCACCCTGCGTGAAGGCCTGATCCTGACGGTCGACCCCTCGTTCCAGTACACCCTGGCCAACGGTGGCGGTCAGCAAACCGTCCTGTCGGAAACCGACGCCCGCCTGCGCGGCACCCACGCCACCGGTGGCGTTGACCTGAACGGCGACGGCGACATCCTGGACCGCGTCCGCGTCATGACGCCGTCCAACACCAACACCCACCGCTACGGCCTGAACAGCTCGCTGATCTGGGACCTGAACGACAACCACCGCCTGCGCGCTGCCTATGCCCTGGACTGGGGTCGTCACCGTCAGACGGGTGACTTCGGCTTCATCGACTTCTCGAACCCGGATGCTCCGCGCTTCGTCGACGTCTTCGGCGGCCGTAACGAAGAAGACAACCGCGTCGTCAACCTGGACGGCTACGCCCTCCAGAACCGCGACCGCAAGTCGATCGCCTCGCTGAACCAGTTCTCGCTGGAATACCGCGGCCGCTTCCTGGAAGAAGCCCTGACCATCAACCTGGGTGTCCGCGCTCCCTTCTTCGAGCGTGAACTGAACCAGTACTGCTTCACCCAGAACGGTTCGTCGAACGTCCTGTGCACCTCGGAAACCCCGAGCGAGACCCTGGCCAACGGCAACGTCCTGTTCGCCTCGCGCGGCACGACCCAGTACATCGCTCCGTACTCGCGCACCGTGAAGTATGACGACATCCTGCCGAACGTCGGCGCGACCTACCGCTTCGGCGAAGGCCACGCTGTCTACGGTTCGTACTCGGAATCCCTGTCGGCTCCGCGTACCGACTCGCTGTACGCCGTCCGCCGCATGGCTGATGGCTCGGTCGCCAACCCGACCGTCCAGCCGGAAACCTCGTCGAACATCGACTTCGGCTACCGCTACGCAACCCGCACCATCGTTGCCAACGCTTCGGTCTTCTACAACGAGTTCGACAACCGCATCGTCTCGACCTGGGACGAAGAGCTGGGCCAGTACGTCGACCGTAACGTGGGCGCCGTTGAAACCACCGGCTTCGAAGCCTCGGTTGGCTGGTCGCCGATTGAAGCTCTGAGCCTCTATGGTTCGATGACGCTGACCAACTCGGAACTGCAGGACAACTACCTGCACAGCCTGGATCGCGACGGCAACCCGCAGTACATGCAGGTCAAGGGCAAGAAGCAGGTTGAAACGCCGGAGCAAATGTACTCGCTGCGCGCTGCCTACCAGTTCAACGAGGTCTTCTCGGCTGGTATCCAGGGCAAGTACACCGGCGAGCGTTGGGTCACCGACGTCAACGACCTGAAGGTTGACGCCTACACCGTCGTCGACCTGGACGCCCGCTTCGACTTCGACACCCTGGGTCTGCCGGGCACCTACCTGCAGGTGAACGTCACCAACCTGCTGGACGAGCAGTACTACTCGAACCTCGGCACCCGCGGTTCGGCTACCCCGGGCGCTCTGGGCTACAGCCGTCCGTTCGCCGGCATCGGTGCTCCGCGCACCGTCATGGCTTCGCTGCGCTACAGCTTCTAAGCCTCGTCGAACCTCGACAAAGAGAGAGCGGTCCCGAAAGGGGCCGCTCTTTTTTTGTGGCCTGTCGCGCCTTGTGCGGCTCAAGGCCGGAAGTTTTGTGGGCGGTGGGACCCTCTGGGGCCGCTCAGACATTGAACCTTGGGGGCGCAGGCCCTATCTGGCCCCGTTCTGCCTTCCCCTGTTTGGATCGACTGCCCATGACCCTGCCCATCCCTGCCGAATGGTCGCCGCACCGCGCGATGTGGGTGGGCTGGCCGAGCCATCCCGAGCTGTGGTTCGAGTACTTCGACCAGGCCCAGTCCGAGGTCGAGGCCCTGGTGCGGGCCCTCGCAGGGCCGGGCAAGGAGAACGTCAAGCTGATGGTCGGCAATGACGAGGCCCTGCCGGCTGCCCGCGCCCGCTTTGAAGGCGTCAACGGCGTCGAGGTCGTGGCCGCCCGCTTTGGCGACATCTGGCTGCGCGACACCGGCCCGATCTTCAGCAAGGGCTCGGCCGTGGCCAATGCCTTCGGCTTCAACGGCTGGGGCGAGAAGTTCGTCTATACCCACGACGACGAGGTCGCCGACCAGATCGCCGCCATCGCCAATGCCCCGGTCACCCGCCACGACTTCATCCTGGAAGGCGGGGCCCTGGACCATGATGGCGAGGGGACGGTCCTGACCACCGGCCAGTGCCTGCTGAACAAGAACCGCAACACCGGCTGGACCCGCGAAGCCGCCGAGGCGGCCCTGGCGGATTCGGTCGGGGCCAAGGTCGTGGTCTGGCTGGGCGACGGCCTGCTGAACGACCATACCGATGGCCACGTCGACAACCTGGCCCGCTTTGTCGCGCCGGGCGTGGTGGCCTGCCCGATCGCTTTCGGGCCCAAGGACCCCAATGCCGAGGTCTATGACGAGACGGCCCGCATCCTGTCGGGAACCGTCGATGCCCAGGGCCGCCAGATCAAGGTGCTGCGCATTCCCTCGCCCGGCCTGGTGCTGGACGAGGACGAGCGCCCGGTCCCCGCCAGCCACATGAACTTCCTGATCGCCAACGGGGCCATCGTGGTGCCGACCTATGGCAATGACACGGCGGCCCGTCTGGCCGGCGAGGCGCTCCAGAGCGTCTTCCCGGATCGTGAGATCGTCCTGTCGCCGTCCTATGCCGTCCTGACCGGCGGCGGATCCTTCCACTGCATCTCGCAACAGGAGCCTGCATGATGGCCCGCGCCCCCCGCACGATTTCTGTCGCCGCAATCCAGGCCTCCTACGGGCCGGACATGCAGGCCAATATCGACAAGACCATCGGCCTGATCCGCGAGGCCGCGGCCAGGGGGGCGCAGGTCATCCTGCCGTCCGAACTGTTCGCCGGCCCCTATTTCTGCGTCTCGCAGGAGGAGCACTGGTTCGAGACCGCCTATCCGGCGCGCGAGCATCCGGCCGTGGTCCAGCTGCAGGCCGTAGCCAGGGAACTGGGCGTCGCCATCCCCGTCTCCATCTATGAGAAGGAAGGGCCGCACTACTTCAACTCGGTCGTCATGGTCGACGCCGATGGCGAGGTGCTGGGCGTCTATCGCAAGAGCCACATCCCCGATGGCCCGGGCTATCAGGAGAAGTATTACTTCCGCCCCGGCGACACGGGCTTCAAGGTCTGGGACACCCGCTTTGGCAAGGTCGGCGTCGGCATCTGCTGGGACCAGTGGTACCCCGAGTGCGCCCGCGCCATGGCCCTGCAGGGGGCTGACATCCTGATGTACCCGACCGCCATCGGCACCGAGCCCCAGGACGCCAACCTGGCCACGGCCCGCCCGTGGCAGCGTGCCATGCAGGGCCATGCCGTCTCCAACGCCATCCCGGTGATCGCCGCCAACCGCATCGGCCATGAGACGGTGACCGAGGTGGGCCAGACCTTCTATGGCCACAGCTTCATCGCCGACCACCAGGGCGAGCTGGTCCAGGAGTTTGGCGACACCGAAGAGGGCGTTCTGGTCCACACCTTCGACCTGAACGAGCTGGATCAATACCGCGCCGCCTGGGGCTTCTTCCGCGACCGCAGGCCCGAGCTTTACACGTCTCTGGCCACGGGCCGCCCGGCCTAGGTTCTGAACCCATA
>DLIT01000125.1:6521-12274 GCA_002483865.1 Brevundimonas sp. UBA7635 | reverse complement strand
AAGCAGGTGTCCAGAACGTCCGACGAGGTCATGCCCTGGTGCAGGAAGCGGGCTTCGTCGCCGACGATTTCCGCAACATGGGTCAGGAAGGCGATCACATCGTGCTTCGTGGTGCGCTCGATCTCATCGATGCGGTCGGCATCAAAGGTCACGTCCTTGCCCTTGGCCCAGATGGCCTCGGCGGCATCCGTCGGGATCACACCCAGCTCGGCCATCCTGGTGGCGGCATGGGCCTCGATCTCGAACCAGATCTTGTACTTGGTGTCCTGGGACCAGATGGCGACGGCTTCGGGGCGGGTGTAGCGCGTGATCATGGTCCGGCTCTGTCCTTCTAGAGTGGCCTCAAGTCAAGGCGCGCAGAGCCTTGTTATGGCGAGGTCATGAAACCTTCATACAGGGTTTGGCATTGACCTGGCCATCAACTGTCCTATCTGGCTGGCGACTGGAGGACGACCTCCCCCGCACTGGGCCTGAAATGCCGGGACGACCCGGCCTGCCATGCCAAGGGAGACAGTCGTGGCCTGGATTTTCCTTTTTCTTGCCGGTCTGTTCGAGATCGTCTGGGCCTTCCTGATGAAAAGTTCGGAAGGCTTCACCCGCCTGTGGCCGTCGATCGGTACCATCGGCTTTATGATCGTCAGCTTTGGACTGCTGGCGGTGGCAATGAAGTCCCTGCCGCTGGGCACGGCCTATGCCATCTGGACCGGCATCGGGGCCGTAGGGGCCTTCATTGTCGGCATCGTCGTGCTGGGCGAGGCGGTTACGCCGATGCGGATCGGCGGTGCCGTGCTGATCATCAGCGGCCTGATCGTGCTGAAACTATCATCCAGCCAGTAGTACCCGGTGGAAACCTGCCCTTAACTGACACTGTTCCATGAAAAGGGGCGGGCGAAAATATTCGGGGCATCGGCGATGCGGATTTCGAGTGAATATCGCGACTGGGGCCGCATCTTGCGGACCTATCTGGTGATTGGCCTGGCCGTGGGCGGGCTGTGGATCGCAGCCGTACCCTTGCTGGGCTGATCAGGTGCCGCTTTCGGTCGTCATGCTTGCGGCCACCTGAACTGCGGCCGGAGCTGGTGGCACATAGTCCAGGGCGATGGGCACCGCCCGCGCGCCGGACACCAGGGCATCCAGGGTGTTGAGCGGACGCTGGTTGAGCCGCTGGTAGATCCAGTAGGCCGCTACTACCTTTTCCACATAGTCGCGAGCCTGGGGGACGTCGATGGTCTCGATCAGCAACAGCGGATCGGCATCGGGTCCCAGCTTGCGGATCGCTGCCAGCATGGGGCCGGGACCGGCATTATAGGAAGCCACCGCCTTCAGCAGATCTCCGCGGAAGGCCTCGATCTGGAACAGTCGGTTCACATAGTTCTGGCCCAGCTTGAGATTATGGGCCGCGTCGTAGAGGCGCTCGGGATTGCGAACATAGCCCTGGTCGCCCGTCATGTAGGCCGCCGTGCCGGGCATGACCTGCATCATGCCATAGGCGCCGGCCCCCGAGCGGGCGCTGGCGTTGAAGTCGGTTTCCTTGCGTGCGATGGCATAGACCAACGAGCGCTCGATGGTGAAGCCGCCCTCAGGCTGCAGGTCCGGCATCGGATAACGCGCGGCATCGATGCGCGAGGCATCATTGCCTGATCTCTGGGAAGCCACGGCGCGGTAGATCCCTGCCCACAGGCGGCGGGCGTTGTCGCCATCGGCGGTGCGAACACCCCTGCGGGCAGCGGCCTCGGCATCGCTGCGTCGACCGACCTCATACAGGGCCATGGTGCGCCGGGCGGTTTCGTCCTTTTGGACGAAGGCGTTGAGTTCACGCGGATCGACGCCTATCGGCTCGCGCGGGCCAGATTGCGACGGAGCGGGGTTGGACGCCAGATAGGGACGTGGGCCCAAGTTCTCGATCACCGGCTCTTCGCCCAGTTGGCGCAGGGCGATCTGCCCGTAGAATGTGGCGGGCCATTGTGCGGCCTGGCGCAGGTAGATGCGGATCTGGTCCTGGCGACCGGACAGGCTGGCTGCGCGTGCAGCCCAGAAAGCCCCGCCGGCGCGAACCCAGGGGTCCTCGGTTGGGTCCTCTGCAACGCGACTGAAGGCGCGCCAGGCGTCAGAGTGCTGGTTCAGTCGCCAGGCGGCCAGGCCTGCTGTCCACCAGTCGCCGATCTCGGTGCCCAGGCTGTAGGCGGTGGTCAGGTCATCATTGTTCAGGGCGACCCGCGCCGCCTTGGCCGGGTCATCGACGCCGCCGTCGCGCACCACAGCCTGGGTCACGCTGGCCCAGGTACGTTCAAGCAGGTTACCGGGATGCTTGGGCGGGGTGGCTCCGTCAGGCAGGCGGCGCATGGCGAGGCTATAGACCCGCTGGGCCATCGGCAGGTCGGAATAAAGTTCCAGCCAGGCCACCAGTTCTTCGTAGCTGGCGATATGATTGGCGTGGAACAGGCGTTCGAACTCGACCTGGCCTAGCAGGATGCGGTCATTGGCCTGACGTGCCGAGGCCCGGGCCAACTCCAGGTCGCCGCGCTTCAGGGCATCAAAGGCCGTGGTATAGCTGAGCCGATCGGCTTGGCTGAGAGCCGTGGGCACCGTGCTCAAGCCGCCATCGTAAGGCACCGCCGTATCGGTCGAGGCCCCGGCGGCCGAGGCACCGAGCGCACCGATCAGAAGGCTCAATGCCACACAGGGCAGGATACGCATACTGACCATCTTGGACTTTGTGGGAGAGGCAGCCGGGACGAGCCTGTGACTGGACTTCATAAGCGCGGCGGCCCCCTTCGTCGGCCCGGCTGCACTACCAAGGAGGCGCGCTTCGTGGGCTCTGTGGACTGGTCGTCTGGGGGTTAACTATGCCCCAATCAGCGAGTGGCCTCAACCGTGTTGCCGTTTAGATGGGTCATAAGCGACAGGATATCGGCCCAGACAGCTCGCTTGGCCTGGGGCTGACGCAGCAGGAAGGCAGGATGGAAGGTCGTCAGGGTAGGGGCGGAAATCCCACCTTCATGCAGTTGCCAGTCGCGCCATTGCCCGCGCAGCTTCATCAGGCTTTCGTCGGTCTGCAGCACGGCCTTGGCGGCGGTGGCACCGATCAACAGGACCGCCTTGGGCTGCAGGATCGCCAGGGTCCGGGCTACGAAGGGCGCGCAGATCGCCAGTTCCTCTGCTGTGGGTGGACGGTTGCCGGGCGGCCGCCAGAAGACGGCATTGGTCAGGAAGGCCTGGTCGGTCAGGCCGCCAGCCGCCAGGATGCGATCCAGCAGCTTTCCGGCCTCACCGCTGAAGGCCACGCCGGTCTGGTCTTCGGTCTCGCCGGGGGCCTCGCCGATCACCAACAGGGAGCCATTGGGATTACCCCGTCCAAAGACGGCCTGCCTGGCCCCGGTGGCGCGCAGGGGACAGGACTCGAACTGGCTTACGGCTTGGGCCAGGTCGTCCAGGGTCAGGGCAGTGGCGGCCAGGCGGCGGGCCTCGGCAGCGGCCTCGGTGACCGGAACGGCTCCGGGTATGGACGTATGACTACTGACACTCCGCAAGACCTGCTGGGGCGGGGCTGGGGCTACGAATACCGTGCGGTCCACCGGCTGATCCAGATAGCAGGCGTCAACGCCAGCATCGCGCCAGAAGGCGAGCAGGGCTTCAGTTTGGGCAGTATCTGGAAGGTGCGGCGTCATCTAGGCATAGGGATAAGCCTTGACCGCCGCCGCGTCACCTCACGATAAGACGTATAACCACGATGTAATCAAGGATTCAGGGGATCATGGGCGAGCAAGTGACCGAAGGCGGTGCCAAAAACGCCTGGCAGGAGGCCGTCATCGACAATTTGCCGCCGCTGGAAGCGCTGGCCGGTGTCGAGCGCGAGGTCATGGAATATGACGTCGTCATCATCGGCGGTGGCCCCGCTGGCCTGTCCGCCGCAATCCGCCTCAAGCAGCGGGCTGAAAAGGACGGCAAGGACATCAACGTCGCCATTCTGGAAAAGTCCGCCGAGATCGGTGGCCACATCCTGTCGGGCGCGGTGATCGATCCCAAGGCGCTGAACGAGCTCTTCCCCAACTGGAAGGAGATGGGGGCACCGCTGGAAACGCCGGTCAAGGAAGACAAATTCCTGGTGCTGGGTCCGGCGGGCCAGATTTCCCTGCCCATGTTCGCCATGCCGCCGTTCATGCACAATGACGGCTGCTACATCGGTTCCCTGGGCAATCTGGCCCGCTGGCTGGGTGAGCAGGCGGAAGCCCTGGGCGTCGAAGTCTATCCGGGCATGGCTGCCAGCCACGTCGTCTGGGATGACGAAACCGGTCGTGTGAAGGGCGTGGTCGCCGGCGTGTTTGGCATTGACCGCGAAGGCAAGCCGACAGGAGACTTCCAGCCCGGTATCGAGTTGCACGGCAAGTATGTCTTCATCGCCGAGGGTGTGCGCGGATCGCTGGCCAAGACCATCATGGCCAAGCACAACCTGTGCGATGACGCCGAACCGCAAAAGTTCGGCATCGGCATCAAGGAGCTGTGGCAGATCCCGGCGGAAAACCACAAGCCGGGTCTGGTCCAGCATACTGTCGGCTGGCCGCTGGACGACAAGACGGGCGGCGGCACGTTTCTGTACCACTTCGGTGACCGCTATGTGTCGATCGGTTCGGTGGTGCACCTGAACTACAAGAACCCCTTCCTGTCGCCGTTTGACGAGTTCCAACGCTTCAAGCACCACGACGCTGTGGCCCACCACCTCGAAGGCGGTACCCGTGTTTCCTATGGTGCCCGCGCCATTACCGAGGGCGGCTTCCAGTCGGTTCCGAGGCTGGCCTTCCCGGGCGGCGCACTGATCGGCTGCTCGGCGGGTTTCGTCAACGTGCCGCGCATCAAGGGCAGCCATAACGCCATGAAGACCGGCATGCTGGCCGCCGACGCGGCCTACGACGCCGTGATCGCGGGCCGTTCGGGCGACGTTCTGGAAGCCTATGAAGCGGCCTACAAGGCGTCGTGGGTTTATAAGGAACTGAAGATCGTCCGTAACGCCAAGCCGCTGCTGACCAAGTTTGGCACCATGATTGGTGGCGCGGTTGGCATGTTTGACATGTGGCTGAACCACCTGACGGGCGGCTTCTCGTTCTTCGGTACGATGAAGCACCACAAGACCGATGCGGCTTCGACCGAGCCGGCTTCCCAGCATAAGCCGATTGCCTATCCGAAGCCGGACGGCGTGCTGTCGTTCGACAAGCTGTCGAGCGTGTTCATCTCGAACACCAACCACGCCGAGGATCAGCCCGCCCACCTGAAGCTGCTTGACCCTAGCGTGCCTATCAACGTCAACCTGCCCAAGTACGGTGAGCCTGCTCGCCTGTATTGCCCGGCGGGCGTGTACGAAGTCGTCTATGCCAACGAGGCCGAGAAGACCGATCCGCGGTTCGTGATCAATGCCCAGAACTGCGTCCACTGCAAAACCTGCGACATCAAGGACCCGTCGCAGAACATTGTCTGGACCACGCCGGAAGGCGCGGGCGGTCCGAACTATCCGAACATGTAGGTTCAAACAGGGGGCAGGGGCGTCTCGCCTATTGCAGGCGGAAGGGAAAGCGTGAAGGGTCTGCCCATGCGTTCTGCCTTTCGTCGCCCCCTTCTTCTTGCTGCCGCTTCGGTATTTGCCCTTGGCGCGGGACTGCCCGCTCAGGCGCAGGAGGCTCCGCCTGCCACGGTCGTGGGTCAGGTCGAGCCGCCGCCCGTGATCCAAATAGTGCCGCCAGCCGACCCGCTGTCGATTGAGG
>DLIT01000125.1:2271-6474 GCA_002483865.1 Brevundimonas sp. UBA7635 | reverse complement strand
AAGAGCCTGACATGGAGGCTGAGGACTCTGAGGAAGAGTCCAAGAATCCGCCCATTCCTGCGGAATGGTCGCCGGTGCCCCAGGACGAGGCCGGGATCAGTGCCTTTGGCCATTATCTGGTTGGACGTTATGCGCTGCGCACCGGGCGTAATGACCTGGCTTCTGACGCTCTGGCGAGGGCCTATAGCCTGGCACCTGAGCAGCCGCGCCTGCGTGAGCAGGTATTTTCCACATCTCTGCTGAGTGGCGAGATCGAGCGGGCCAGCCAATCCATCCCCGATGAAGCGGATACCCCGCCCTTCATGGCCCAGGCCGCCCGGCTGCTGCGCCCGGTTCAGGCCTTCGCCGAGGGCGACGCCCGCACGGCCAATGCCTTGCTGAAAACCGCCCCGGTCGAAGCGCCCCATGCCCGGGCTGGGCTTTATCTGCACCCCTGGATCGCTGCGGCTGCGGGCGACTGGGACACTGCCCTGGCTCAGCCACCTGCCGATCTGGATGTCGTCAGCGTCCTGCTGATGCGGGCCAATCGGGCCCAGCTTCTGGAAAAGCGCCGTCTGTTCGACCAGGCAGAGGCCGAGTGGGAGGAACTGACCAGTCATGCTGTGGCCTCACGCCTGTTCCGGCTTCCCTATGGCCAGTTTCTGGAACGTCGCGGTCGGCGCGATGACGCCATTGTGCAATATGAGGCGGCCATCACGGCGGGATCGGCCGACCGCAAGACCTATCAGGCCCTGAACCGGGCCAAGGCCAAGGGCAAGGCTCCGGCCCAACCCAACTGGCGGGTCGGTGCGACGCAGGCCCTGATCACGGCCGCAGACCAGGCATCGGCCCAGGAAGCCTATCCCTTTGTCCTGATCTATCAGCGCCTGGCCCAGGCCCTGAACCCCAGCGATGAGCTGGCTTTCCAGATCGGGCATACCCTGCGCCAGGCCAAGCTGGAGACCCAGGCCCGCACCACCCTGGCCTCCATCAGCCCCTCGAATCCAGCCGTCTATGCCGCGGCTCGCCTGCAGATCGCCCAGATCCACCAGGAAGACGAGCGTTTCGACGACGCCCTGGCCGAGTTGCAACTGGCGGCCGAGGCTGTGCCGGATGACCGCACCATTGCCTATATGCAGGCCAGCCTGCTGTTGCAGATGAAGCGGTATGAAGAGGCGCTGGTCCTGCTGAACGGGCCGCTGCTCAATGTCGAGGGCCAGGGCTTTGAGATCCGCTTCCTGCGCGGGGCCGCCTATGCCTGGCTTGAACCGTCAAGCCGAGGCCGAAGCCGAGCTGTGGGCCGCCCTGCAGATGCAGCCGGACAACCCGATCGTCCTGAACCATCTGGGTTATCAGTGGGTCGACGATGGCACGCGAATTGAGGAGGGCGCGGCCATGATTGCCAAGGCTCATGCCGCCAGCCCTGAGGACGGCAATATCCAGGACTCGCTGGGTTGGGCCCAGTTCCGCCAGGGCCTGTTTGAAGAGGCGGTCGTAACTCTGGAAGGGGCCGTCAGCAAGGAACCTGCCAACGCCGAGATCAATGACCATCTGGGCGATGCCTACTGGGCCGTGGGCCGTCAGCGCGAGGCGGGCTTCCAATGGATCCGGGTCCTGTCACTGGATGCCGAGCCTGAGCGCCGCACGGAGGTTGAAACAAAGTTGAAGGACCGACTGGGCATCGCCCCACCACCTTCGGCGGCGCAGGCCAGTCGTTCGGACAACGCCGGGTACTGATCTCGATGAGCAGGCAAGGACTGGCTCCGGCCAAGATCAACCTGATGCTGCACGTCGGGCTCGTGGCGGCCGATGGCTATCACCCGCTGACCAGCCTGGTGGCCTTTGCCAATGTCGGCGATCGGGTCACCGTTGAACCAGCCGAGCGCCTGAGTCTGAGTGTGAACGGCCCCTTTGGAGGGGCTCTGGCGGGCGAGCGGGACAACCTGATTCTTCGAGGGCTGCGGGCTTTGGGCGAGGCGGCCGAAATCGGTGAGCCGCCGGTGGCGATAACCCTGGACAAGCAACTGCCGATCGCGGCGGGCCTGGGTGGCGGATCGTCCGATGCGGGAACCGCCATCCTGCTGACTGCCCACTTGCTGGGCCTGGACATCGACCAGGCGGGGCTGGAAGCGGTGGCCCAGGTGGTGGGGGCCGATGGTCCCATGTGCCTGCGCGCGCGTCCGGCCTGGGCGACAGGCATAGGCAATATCCTGAAGGACGAGCCCCGCCTGCCGCCGCTGCACGCCGTTTTGCTGAACCCGGGCTTGGCCTCGCCGACCGGGGCCGTCTATCGCGACTATGACCGCGCCCCGCAAAGTGCCGACTATGCTGGCCCGCCACAGGACTGGTCGTCCCTGGGCGTGATCGGATGGCTTAAGGATCAGCGCAATGACCTGGAAGCCCCAGCTTTGCGCGTCACGCCGGGCATCCGGGGAGCCCTGGATGCCATGGCGACCCAGCCGGACTGCCTGCTGACGCGGATGTCGGGTTCGGGGGCCACCGTCTTTGGCCTGTTTGCTGACCAGGCCACGGCCCAGGCGGCGGCACAGCGGCTGGCGCGTCCCGGCTGGTGGGTCAGGGCCTGCATCCTGCATTGAGCGGCAAAGAATTGGTCGCTTCCATTGAAACCGGCCGCCGTCAGCCCTAGTGTCCGCGCTCAAATTTTGCGCTGCGAAACGAGCCGCCGTGACGACCGAACCTCTCTCGTTTCAGGACCTGATCCTGACCCTGCACCACTATTGGAGCGAGCAAGGCTGCGCCATCTTGCAGCCCTATGACATCGAGGTAGGTGCCGGGACCCTGCATCCGGCCACCGTCCTGCGCGCCCTTGGCAAGAAGCCGTGGAAGGCTGCCTATGTGCAGCCCTCGCGCCGTCCGGGCGATGGCCGCTATGGTGAAAACCCCAACCGGTTGCAGCACTATTACCAGTATCAGGTCATCCTGAAGCCGAACCCCGACAACCTGCAGGAGCTGTATCTCAACTCCCTGCGCGCCATCGGTATCGATCCCAGCCTGCACGACATCCGCTTCGTCGAGGACGACTGGGAAAACCCGACGGTTGGTGCCTGGGGTCTTGGCTGGGAAGTCTGGTGTGACGGTATGGAAGTCACCCAGTTCACCTATTTCCAGGGCGTGGGCGGCATTGAGGTTGACGTGGTTTCGGGCGAGCTGACCTATGGTCTGGAGCGTCTGGCCATGTATGTTCAGGGCGTCGACAACGTCTATGACCTGAAGTTCAACAAGGAAGGCCTGACCTATGGCGAGGTCTTCCTGGAGAACGAGCGCCAGCAGTCGGAAGCCAACTTCCACGGCTATGACGTCGCGGCCCTGAAACGTCGTTTCGAGGACATGGAAGCCGAGGCCAATCGTTTCCTTGGCATGACCGGGCCCCAAGGCCAGCCGCTGGTCCTTCCTGCCTATGATCAGGTCCTGAAAGCCTCGCACCTGTTCAACCTGATGGACGCGCGCGGTGCCATCGCCGTGGCCGAGCGCCAATCCTACATCGGCCGCATCCGCGACCTGTGTAAGGCCTGCGCCACCGCCCAGGTCGAACAAGAGCGCCGCGAGGAAGCCCGGGGCTGATGGTTGAAGGGCGCGCAAATGCCCCCTTCTCCCTTGATGGGGGAAGGGCAGGGGATGGGGGTGAAACCCTGTCCCGCAAGGCTGCGCGTCCCGCCATCACCCGCGCCCGCCGCCTGCGTCAGGACATGACGCTCACGGAGCGCATGGTCTGGGCTGAACTGCGTCGTCTGAAGATGAACTTCCGCCGTCAGGTGCCCGTCGGCCCACACGTGGTCGATTTCGCTCACCACGACAGCCGACTCGTCATCGAGCTGGACGGTCCGGTACATGACCTGCCCGACGTGGCCTTGCGTGATCTTGATCGCACGGCATGGCTGGAGACCCAAGGTTTCCGGCTGCTCCGCTTTTCCAATAAAACCGTGACTGAAGCCCTGTCGGACGTGATCGACCAGATCCGTTTGGCAGTGGTGTCACCCCCATCCCAACCCTTC
Organism: Brevundimonas sp. UBA7635; assembly: GCA_002483865.1. Lineage (GTDB taxonomy): Bacteria > Pseudomonadota > Alphaproteobacteria > Caulobacterales > Caulobacteraceae > Brevundimonas. The sequence continues at coordinate 2,482 of DLIT01000125.1, read as the reverse complement.
CCCCATCAAGGGGGAAGGGCTTTATGGCGTGCCCGTGATCAATGGGTACGGGACGAGAACTAATGCCCCAGCTTCTTATTGAAATCTTCTCAGAAGAAATCCCGGCCCGCATGCAGCAGGGCGGTGCGCGTGATCTGGAGCGCATGGCCTCGGACGCCTTCAAGAAGGCTGGTCTGACGTGGGACAGCCTGATCACCCACGGTGGTCCGCG
>DLIT01000125.1:1948-2175 GCA_002483865.1 Brevundimonas sp. UBA7635 | reverse complement strand
TGGAAGGCTTCCTGCGCAAGACGGGTTTGACGCAAGATCAACTGACCGAGCGCGACGGCATCTATTACGCGCAGGTCTCGCAAAAGGGCCGCGCCACGACCGGGGTCGTGGCCGAGACGCTGGAAGCCATCTTCCGTACTATGTCTTGGCCCAAGTCGCAGCGTTGGGGCTCTAACAGCTTCCGCTGGGTGCGTCCGATCCACCGTATCATCGCCCTGTTTGACGGC
>DLIT01000125.1:1506-1837 GCA_002483865.1 Brevundimonas sp. UBA7635 | reverse complement strand
TGACCGAAGGCCACCGCTTCATGGGCGCGGGCCAGCCGTTCGAAGTCACCGACTTTGTCGACTATCAGGCCAAGCTGGCGGCCAACTACGTCGTCCTGTCCTATGAGGACCGCAAGGCCAAGGTGCTGGAGGGGGCCAAGGCTGTCTGCGCCGCCAAGGGCCTCGAATTGGTCGATGACATCGGCCTGCTCGACGAGGTTTCTGGTCTGGCTGAATGGCCGACGCCGATCCTCGGTGACATGGACCCGCAGTTCCTCGCGCTGCCGCCGGAAGTCGTGCGTCTGTCGATGAAGGTGCACCAGAAGTATTTCGCCGTCCGCCAGCCGGGCGC
>DLIT01000125.1:333-1428 GCA_002483865.1 Brevundimonas sp. UBA7635 | reverse complement strand
GTGGAACGAAAAGCTGTCGGGCGTCACCTTCCACGCCAAGCTGGGCACGATGGCTGAGCGCGTTGAGCGCATCGCCAAGCTGGCGGCTGAGATCGCCCCGCTGGTTGGTGTCGATGCTACCGATGCCGAAAAGGCCGCCCGTCTGGCCAAGTCTGACCTCGCCTCGGGCATGGTGAGCGAGTTCCCCGAACTGCAAGGCATCATGGGTGGCTACTATGCCCGTCTGGCTGGCTTGCCGGACGCGACTGCCGACGCCATACGCGACCACTACAAGCCGCAAGGCCCATCGGACAGCGTGCCGACCGCACCGCTTACCGTAGCCATCGCACTAGCTGACAAGCTGGATACCCTTGTTGGCTTCTTTGCCATTGATGAAAAGCCAACGGGCTCTAAAGACCCTTACGCTTTGCGCCGTGCGGCGCTGGGCGTCATTCGTCTCGTCGTTGATAATAAGTTCCGAATGCCATTGCAGGATATGGCGTTTGTTGCAGGCGAATATTTGTCTGGCATGCGTAACCTTCAAAAGCTGCCGACCTATGACCAAGCTTTCTCAGTACGAGAAGTCCTGCTCAGTAAAGATGAAAGCCAAGCAGATCGTGAGCGCATTACCGCTCAGCTCCAATCTGATGATGACGTTGATTGGCAGCATGGTGCTATCGATTATCAGGCTGGAGTGACGGCACTGGCGTGGGATGTGCTCGCCTTCTTCGCTGACCGTCTGACCGTCCTGCTGCGCGATCAAGGCCAGCGTCACGACCTCGTGGCGGCGGTCTTTGCTCTGGGCGATGACGATCTGGTGCGTATCGTGGCGCGCGTCGAGGCCCTGTCGGGCTTCCTCGCCACCGACGACGGGGCCAACCTGCTGGCTGGTTACAAGCGCGCTTCCAACATCCTCAAGGCCGAGGAGAAGAAGGGGGCCTTGCCGACGGGCATGGTGCAAACCGGTCTGCCGAACCAGCCAGAAGCCGAGACTACCCTCGCCATGGCAACCGCCGCTGCGGCCACGGCCGTGGACAAGGCTTTGGAAGGCGAAGACTTTGCGGGGGCCATGACGGCTTTGGCGGGCCTGCGCGCTCCGGTCGATGCCTTCTTCAC
>DLIT01000125.1:0-251 GCA_002483865.1 Brevundimonas sp. UBA7635 | reverse complement strand
GTGGCCGACTTCGGCCAGATCGCGGGGTAGGCGGACTGAGTGTTCCGGCGCAGGCCGGGATCCAGATTAAGGGGCGCAATGGTGGTTTTGGCCCGCTGTCGCGCCCTTTTGCTGTTTGGCGTGGATGTTTATCCTCCCTTGCGAAGCGGGGGAGGTGGCTCGGCATAGCCGAGACGGAGGGGGCGGTGCCGTGACCGATTCCACCCCCCCACACCCCCACAACCCCCTGCGCCCCCCCCCCTCTCCCCCCC
>DLIT01000110.1 GCA_002483865.1 Brevundimonas sp. UBA7635 | reverse complement strand
ACCGGCGTGCCCGCCTATGTCGATGGACGGGCCATGGATATTGCCGCCGAGGCGGGGGCGCGCCTCGTGAACCGGGACCGGATGTGGCACTATGTCGAGGGTGTGCAGAACTGGGACCCGGTCTGGCCCCGCCACGCCATCCGCATCCTGCCGGGCCCCTCGCCCCTGTGGCTGGATGCCCTGGGTCGTCGCCTGCCCGCGCCGGCCCTGCCCGGCCATGACACCATCGCCACGCTGAAATACCTGCGGACCACGCCGGACCTGGTCGAGCATGACCACTCGTGGTTCATCGTCACCCAGACCATCCTGGAAAAGGAATTCGCCCTGTCCGGGTCCGAGCAGAACCTGGACATCACCAACCGCAACCGCCTGGACCTGCTGAAGGCGCGGTTGGGCAAGGGGGCCCCGCCTGCCGTCGATGCCTTCAAGCGCAACGGGGCCGATTTCGTCGTGGCCGATGATCTGGAAACCCTGGTCGGGAAGATGAATAGCCTGACCGAAACCCCGCTTCTGGACCCGGCCCGGGTGCGCCGCGTGGTCGAGGATCGCGACGCCCAGATGACCAATCCCTACGCCAAGGACTTCCAGGCCATGAGCATCCACAACAGCCGCCGCTACCTGGGCGACCGGCTGGCGCGCACGACCCGGCCGCACCGCCTGCTGGACCCGGCGCACGGCCCCCTGATCGGGGTCAGGCTGCACACCCTGACGCGCAAGTCGCTGGGCGGCATCCAGACCGACCTGAACAGCCAGGCGCTCAAGGCCGACGGCACCGCCCTGGGGGGCCTCTATGCCGCGGGCGAGGCCTCCGGCTTCGGCGGCGGGGGCCTGCACGGATACAACGCCCTGGAGGGCACCTTCCTGGGCGGTTGCCTGTTCTCGGGCATGAGGGCCGGGAGGGCCCTTGCCACCAGCCTTTAGGGGCCAATCACAGACGAAGGGGTAGAGGCGATGGATTCCACACTGGCGGCGATCGGACTGCCCATAGCCCTGGGCATCATCATGTTCGGCCTGGGGCTGGACCTCACGCCCGGCGACTTTGCCCGGGTCGGCCGAAACCCCAGGGCCGTCGCCGTGGCCCTGGCCTGTCAGCTTTTGTTGCTGCCAGCCCTGTGCTTTGGCCTGGTTCTGGCGCTACAGCTGCCGCCGGTCATGGCCGTGGGGATGCTGCTGCTGGCCGCCTCGCCCGGCGGGACCGTGGCCAATCTCTACAGCCATCTGTTCCGGGGCGACGTGGCCCTGAATGTCAGCCTGACCGCGATCAACTCGGTCATCGCCGTCGTTACCCTGCCGATCATCGTCAACCTGGCTATCTGGTGGTTCCGGCCCGGCGACATGACCGTGGGCCTTCAGTTCTCCAAGACGGTTGAAGTCTTCATGATCGTGCTGGGCCCCGTCGCCCTGGGGATGCTGGTCCGGCGTCTGGCCCCGGATTTTGCGCGGCGCATGGACAAGCCGGTGAGGATCGCCTCGGCCCTGATCCTGGGCCTGATCATCCTGGCCGTGGCCATCACCCAGCGAGACGTGCTGATGACCCACCTGGCCTCTTTGGCCGGGGTGACTTCGGCCTTCTGCATCCTCAGCCTGACGCTGGGCTACTGGGTGCCGCGGCTGCTGAAGATCGAGCGGCGGCAGGCGATCGCCAGCGGCTTCGAGGTCGGGCTGCACAATGCCACCCTGGCCATCGTCATCGCCCAGTCGGTGCTGCAGGTGCCCGACATGGCCCTGCCCGCCGCCTTCTATGGGGTGCTGATGTTCCCCCTGGCGGCCGGCTTCGGCTTCCTGATCACAAAAAAGGCGGGCACGAAGCCCGCCTCTATTCCGGTCTGAGCGGATCGGATCAGCGCAACTCGCGCCGCAGGACCTTGCCCACCGCCGTCTTGGGCAGGGGCTCCTTGCGAATCTCGACCACGCGCGGGACCTTATAGCCCGTCAGGTTCTTGCGGCAGTGCTCGATGATCATTTCCTTGGTCAGCTCGTCAGACCTGGGCACGACCACGACCTTGACCCGCTCGCCCTGGGCCGGGTCCTGCACGCCGACGGCGGCCACTTCCTCGACCAGGGGGTGGGACGCGACCACGTCCTCGATCTCGCCCGGATAGACGTTGAAGCCTGACACCAGGATCATGTCCTTGATCCGGTCAACCAGGCGCACCCGGCCATTGGCCTGCATGATGCCGACGTCGCCTGTGGCCAGCCAGCCGTCCTCGGACAGGATCTTGGCCGTCTCCTCGGGGCGCTTCCAGTAGCCCAGCATGACCTGCGGACCGCGCACGCACAGCTCGCCCGGCTCACCGATGTCAGCCCACGAACCGTCCTCGCGGCGCATCCGCACTTCGGTCGAGGGGACCGGCAGGCCGACGGTCCCATCATAGCCCATTTTTTCGGGATGGTCGGTGTCGACCAGGCCGATGCAGACCACCGGCGAGGTCTCGGTCAGGCCATAGCCGTCGACCAGGGGCGCGCCCGTGACCTTCTGCCATTCCTCGGCCACCACGCTCTGGGTGGCCATGCCGCCAGCGATGGTCAGGCGCAGATCCGAGAAGTCGCGGTTGCGGAACTCGTCATTCTTGAGCAGGGACGAGAACAGGGTATTCAGCCCCGTCATGCCAACGAACCGCTCCTTGCGTAGGATGAAGGCCACCGTCTTGGCGTCGCGCGGATTGGCAATCAGGATGTTGCGCCCGCCTGCCCCGGTGAACATCATCAGGTTCGCCGTCAGCGAGAAGATATGATAGAGCGGCAGCATGGTGACGTTGCCGACCACCTCGCTATCCTCGATCTGAGAGACGACCCAGGCGCGCCCTTGCAAGGTGTTGGCCAGGATGTTGCGGTGGGTCAGCATGGCTCCCTTGGCCACACCGGACGTGCCGCCCGTATATTGCAGGAAGGCGATGTCCTCGGGCTTGGTATCGACCGGGGCGAGCGTCAGGCCATGCCCCTTGGCCAGAACGGATTTCCACTTTTGAGCGCCGGGCAGATTATAGGCCGGGACCCGCTTCTGGACATACTTCATCAGGGCGCTGATGGCGAAGCCCTTGAGGCCGCCCAGCATGTCGCCCATCGAGGTCACGACGATGTGGCGCAGGTCCAGCCCGCCCATGGTCTGGGCGTCTTCCAGGGTCTTGGCGAACATGTCCATGACGACGATGGCCACCGCCCCGCTGTCCTTCAGCTGGTGGTGCAGTTCGCGCGCCGTATAGAGTGGGTTGACGTTGACGATGATCGCCCCGCCGAACAGGGCCCCGAACAGGGCCACCGGATACTGGATCGAGTTCGGCATCATCAGGGCGACACGTTCGCCCTTCTTGATCCCCATCGACTGCACCCAGGCCCCAAAGGCCTTGGCCGCCTTCAGCACCTCACCATAGGTCATCGAAGAGCCCATGCTGACATAGCCGGGACGCTCGGCGAAGCGGTTGGAGTCCGCCTCAAAAATCTGCTGGACGGAAGTCCACTTGGCCAGTTCATCATCAATCAGAACCGGCACACCTGCGCGATATTCCCGAGTCCAGAACCGTTCCTCGAACAGGCGATTGCTCTCTTCAGTCGGAACTCTGTCCATCACATCTGCCGCGCTCATTTTTCCACCACTGCAACTACGCCTTGTCCGCCCGCGGCACAGATGGAGATTAGTCCCCGTCCTGCGCCCTCCCGATTTATAATAGACGCCAGGTTGGCGAGAATACGCCCGCCTGTCGCCGCAAACGGATGACCCGCCGCGAGCGAGCCTCCATTCACATTGAGTTTGGCCCGGTCGATTGATCCCGGAGCCGTTTGAAGACCCAGACGCGTTCGCGCGAAGTCCTCATCTTCCCACGCCTTTAGCGTGCAAAGCACCTGGGCCGCAAAAGCCTCATGGATTTCGTAATAATCAAAGTCCTGGAGGGTCAGGCCCAGCTTTTCCAGCATACGCGGGACGGCATAGGCCGGGGCCATCAGCAGGCCTTCGTCGCCCTCTACGAAATCAACCGCCGCCGTCTCGCCCAGACGCAGATAGGCCAGGACCGGCAGGTTGTGGGCCCGCGCCCAGTCCTCGCTGGCCAGCAGGACTACCGAGGCCCCGTCGGTCAGCGGCGTCGAGTTGGCCGCCGTCAGGGTGCCGCTCTCACGGTCGAATACCGGCTTCATCAAGGCCAGCTTGGCCGGGTCGATGTCGGGGCGCAGGTTGTTGTCGCGGCTCAGGCCCCGGAAGGGCGTGATCAGGTCATCGAACAGGCCTGCCTGCCAGGCCGCAGCGGCCTTGCGGTGGCTCTCTACCGCCAGGACATCCTGGTCCTCGCGGCTGATATTCCAGCGCCTAGCCATCTGTTCGCAATGTTCGCCCATCGAAAGGCCGGTGCGCGGCTCGGCATTGCGCGGCGGCTCCGGTCGGAAGGGGGTGGTCAGCCCCGCGCTCATCAGGGCCTTGAGTTTAGCTCCGGTCGTCTTGGCCCGGTTGGCCGCCAGAAGCGCCTTGCGGAAGCCTTCATTCAGGCCGATCGGCGCGTCAGAAGTCGTGTCCACGCCCCCGGCGATCCCGACCTCGATCTGGCCCAGGGCAATCTTGTTGGCCACCAGGATGGCGGCCTCCAGCCCGGTGCCGCAGGCCTGGGACACGTCATAGGCGGGAGTGGTGGGACTGAGCGTCGTGCCCAGCACACTTTCGCGCGTCAGGGCGATATCGCGCGACAGCTTCAGCACGGCCCCGGCGGCCACCTCGCCCAGCCGCTGGCCATGCAGGTTGAAGCGATCGACCAGGCCCTGCAGGGCGGCAGTCAGCATCTCCTGGTTGGAGGCCTCGGCATAATGGGTGTTGGAGCGGGCAAAGGGGATGCGATTGCCCCCCACGATGGCTACGCGACGCGGTGCAGACAATGTCAGCATCTGAAGCTCCTTCAGAAAAGGCTCAGGCGGCCGCGAAGATAGGTCCGGGTGCCGGTGGAATCGCGACATCCAAAGGCGCGGTCCGTTCCCCCCGAAGCGGCATATAACTCAGCTTCACCGGGCAGGAACAGTGGGTTTCGAAAAGAGACTTCGGCTTCCGCTACGTCAACCAGGCGGTCGGGAAGCAGGGCTGCCAGCGCCCGGGCCTTGGTCCACATCCCGTGGGCCAGGGGCCATGGAAAGCCCAGAATCCGGGCTCCCAGCGCCGAGGTATGGATCGGATTGGCATCGCCCGACAGCTGCGCATAGCGCCGGGCGACGTCCTGATCGACGCGCCAGCTGGCGATCTTGTGATCAGGCACGGCACCGCCCACCGCCTCGACGCCCGGCCCGACCGCCGCCACGCCGCGCTTCAGGTAAAGGCTGGTCGAGGTCCAGACCACGGCATCGTCCCGCCGCGCCTGGGTGTCCAGGCTGAAGGCCTGGCCCTTCTCATGCAGGAAAAGGCCGCCGGGCCGACAGCTGAGCTCCAGCCGGTCCCCGGCCTGCAGGGGTGCGCTTTGCCGGATCCGGTTGCCGAGATGGACCAGCCCCATGGCGGGATAGGGAAAGTCGCCGGCCATCATCAGGCGCATCTGCAGGGGAAAGGACAGGATGTGGGGCCAGGTCATCGGCACGCCCTGTTCGGGCCCAAAGCCGCAAAGCCGGGCATAGGCCTGGACGCGCTCCGCCTCGATCGCCACCGCCTGGACCAGGACCCGGTCCGGCAGGACGGGCACGGCGACCGGCGGCTTGAACAGGCCCCGGACGGCCCCCGCCACCAGGAAACCCGGCGGCAGGGACCTGGTGATCCGGGTAATCCTGGGCTCTGCCGGTGCCGGACGCGAGGTCATGGGCTCAGGCTC
>DLIT01000158.1:11337-12194 GCA_002483865.1 Brevundimonas sp. UBA7635 | reverse complement strand
GCGGGGGAGGTGGCAGGGCGCATCAGCGGCCTGACGGAGGGGGCGGAGTATGCACTGCCCCACCACCGCTGGCGCGGTCCCCCTCCCCCGCAGGCGAGGGAGGATGAAGTCGTGTTTCAGCCGCCGAGACGGAGGGGCCGGGCCAGAGGTCAAAAGCCTGATGACGCCCCGCGTTCGGCGGCGTAAGCCAGGACAGATTTTCAGTCAGGGACGTGAAGGCTCATGAGCGGCACCATTCTGATCACCGGGGCAACGGCAGGCATCGGCCAGGCCGCGGCGCGTCGCTTTGTCCGCGCGGGCTGGAAGGTGATCGCCACCGGCCGCCGGGCCGAGCGTCTGGACGCCCTGGTGACTGAACTGGGGGCCGACCGGGTCCATCCCCTGGCCTTTGACATGCGCGACGAGGCGGCAATCGATGCGGCCCTGGCCAGCCTGCCGCCGCAGTTTTCCGCCGTCGATGTCTTGTTGAACAATGCCGGTCTGGCTCTGGGCACCGCCCCGGCGCAGAAGGCTGACCTCAGCCAGTGGCGTCAGATGATCGACACCAATATCACTGGCCTGGTCACCCTGACGCACCGGATGCTGCCGCGTTTGATCGAACGCAAGGGGGCCATCCTGAACATCAGCTCGGTGGCGGCGACCTATCCCTATGCGGGCGGCAATGCCTACGGCGGCACCAAGGCCTTTGTGCGCCAGTTCTCCCTGGGCCTGCGTTCGGACCTGCATGGCACCGGGGTGCGCGTCACCTCGATCGAGCCGGGCATGACCCAGACCGAGTTCACCCTGGTCCGCACCGGCGGCGACCATGCTGCCAGTGATACCCTCTATGCCGGGTGCGATCCCATGACCGGCGAGGA
>DLIT01000158.1:0-11247 GCA_002483865.1 Brevundimonas sp. UBA7635 | reverse complement strand
CCCCCTCATCATCCCTTTCCCGGCCCCGGGATGTGCCCGAAACCGGCCGAGGGCCCCGGGTCAGGCCGCCAGGGCTTCATCGGCTGGGCCGAAGAACTCGTAATGGATGCGATCAGCCGATACCCCGATCTCGACGAGGTCAGAGACGAGAGCACGCAGGAAGGGGCGAGGTCCGCACAGGTAGTAGTCGGCCTCTTCCACTGAGGTTTCCGAGGCCAGCCAGTCACCTGAAATCCGTCCCTTCCGTTCATGGGCGGCAAGATCGGCGGCCTCCGGGACGCTTTCGTAAAAGACGGTGTTGCGGCTGGCGGGGATGACTGAGGTGAGTTGGCGAACATGATCGCCCATGGCGTGGGATGCGAGATCGCGCGCCCCGTGAACATAGTGAACCCGGGCTTGCGGTTGTCGAGCCGCCAGCGTCTCCAGCATCGAGACCATGGGGGTCAGGCCGACGCCACCGGAAAGAAGCACGATCGGCCTTTCCACGTCCTCCGGCAGGAAGAAGTCGCCAGCTGGCGCGCCGACCTTGAGGATTGTGCCGGGGCGGGCGTTCTCGTGAAGCCAGGTCGAGGCCAGGCCCTGCGGCTCTCGCTTGACGGAGATGCGATAGGTCTCACCGTTCGGGGCAGAAGAGATGGAATAGTTGCGCTTGATCGGCGCGTGGCCGGGAAGGTCGAGCCAGAAGGTGAGGTATTGTCCGGGCTTGTGAGCCAGCACCGGGCCGCCATCGACGGGCCGAAGGATGATCGAGGTGATGACCGAACTCTCGGGTCGGACTTCCGCCACCTCGAAGGCGCGCCAGCCGTTCCATCCTCCTTTAGCGGCGGCGAGGTTCTCGTACAGGGCCGCTTCGCGTGTGATGAGGATGTTCGCGAGGAACCAGTAGGCCTCGCCCCAGGCGGCGAGAACCTCTTCGGTCGCGGCCTCGCCCAGAACGTGGCCGATAGCACCCAGCAGGGCATTGGCGACATGGGGATAGTGATCGGGCAGGATCTGCAGCCCGACGTGCTTTTGCGCAATGCGTTCCACTGCGCTCGTCAGCGCGCCGAGGTTGTCGATATTGGCCGCATAGGCGAGGATTGCACCTGTAAGCGCCCGTGGCTGGGAGCCCGTGTCCCCGTGATGGGACTGGTTGAAGAGGTCCCGGATTTCCGGATTCTGAAACATCCGGGCGTACATCTCGCGGACGATGTCCAGGCCATGGGCCTCAAGGGCCGGAACCGTGGCTTTGACGATTGCGATCGTCCGCTCGCTGAGGGCTTGCGACATCAGTTGGTGTCCTAAGGTTAACTGGATGGTGGAAAGCGCGGTCGTTCAGCCGCAGGATTTTGCTGGCAGGGCGACGGTCGGGTCAGTCGGCGTCGGGTTCGGGCGGCGCGTCGTAGAAATCCACCCGCATCCGGACCGGGCCAAGTGGCTCGACGAAATGGGCCTGTTCGGGATCGATCCGGCCGGGGCACCCGGGACTAAGAACGATTTCCCGCAGGGGCGTGACGTAGGTCAGCTTCACTTGCCCCTCCAGCACCTGGATCAAGCCCCAGGTGCCGCGCTTCAGACGGTGCTCTGATCGCAAGGCAGCGGGAAGCGATATCTCGTCAAATACGGGCGTCGAGCGATAGGGCGTGAGAACCATCAGCTTTCTCTCAAGGCGGTGCAGATCGGAGTCCCCTCCGGCGGGATCGACGGAGGGGGGCGGCATGTCAGGCCGCGGTTTTCCAGGTGGGTTCCAGTGCGGCATGAGGCGGGCAGGGCGCTACGGCCTGGACCGGCAGTCCCCCCAGTTCATTGGCATAGCCGTGATTGACGTCCCGGTGGTGCGCCTCGTCGGCGCGAACGACGAGGACGACGTCCCGCAGAGTCGCTGTTTCAGGAAGCCCCCAATAGCGTTTGGCGATCTCGGGTGCCGGGACATTGGGCGAGCGCCCTTCGTCGATCTCGGCGAGATAATGGGTGTAGCTGATCACCGCTTCTTCCTCGAAATAGCCGACCACCCGGTGGGCCGTCTTGTTGGACACGAGATAGAGGCCGAAGAAGAAGAGGTAGAAGACCCACTGGACCGAGACGATGACGAACCGCTCGAACAGGGTTGGTTTCGAGATCTCGATGAAGGTCATCAGGTGCATGCGTTCATTTTCGGCCTCGTCCATCAGGGTCTTGATCCAGCCCCGGTCGTCGCACATCCGGCGCAGGCAGCTCAGATGATTGATGGTGGCGCCTACCATGCCCGGCACCGCCGCGACCGTTTCCAGCACGACAGCGCGATGGCCGTATCGCTTGGCGAAAAAGGTGTCGGCGCAGAAGCGCAGCAGCTTGGTGAAGCCGAAGGCGACGCGGTCCGACAGGCCCTTGGGTTGATGGTGGATGGAGAGATCGACGAGTGGGGCGCTCATGGCCTGGGTCCTTGAAACCGGAGTATTCCGGGCCGGTTCGTCCGGCGAAAGAGGATGAGGCCGTTGTAGAAGGAGCGGGCTGAACGCGGTATCCGGGTCTTGACCCTAGGGGAAATTGCGGAGGCGCGGTCCATTGGCGAACAGTGCTAGAAGGCGGGCGATGCGCGCCTTTCATTCGTCTGGTCCTCTCGTCAGGCCCTCTTCGCCATGGCTCGCCGTCGCAACGGTTCTTGCCTTGATCCTGATCGGCGCGTGGGCGCGAACCGGTCTGCCGTTCCACTTTGATACCCGACTGTCCTTGCTGGTTTTCGTGCCGGCCGTCGTGGCAGGCTCAGCCTTGGGCGGCGTCTGGCCCGGTGCCCTTGCCGCCGGCCTGGGAATAGGGGCGGGACTGTTTCTGGGGGACGGTGGCCGGCCCCATCTGGCGGAGGCCGTGCTCTTCCTTTTGGTCGCCGCACCCGTGATCTGGGGGGGCGAGTGGTTCCAGCGCGTTTTGAAGGAACTCTCCGCCCGCGAATCCCACCTTCGGCTGATCCTCGATACCGTGCCTGACGCGATGATCCTCATTGATGAAAAGGGGCTCATGCGGGCCTTCAGCCCCACTGCGGAGCGGTTGTTCGGCTGGACGGCGGTGGAGGCGATCGGCCAAAATGTCAGTCTTCTGATGCCAGCCCCCCATCGTGAGGCGCACGACAGCTATCTTGAACGCTACTACCGCACGGGAGAGCGACGGATCGTCGGCGTAGGTCGCGTCGTGGTCGGGCACCGCAAGGATGGGTCAGACTTCCCTCTGGAACTGGCGGTCGGGGAAATGCGGACGAAGGAGGGGCGGTTCTTCACCGGCTTTGTGCGGGATCTGACGGAACGTCAGCAGGCAGAGGCTCGGATGCAGGAGCTTCAGGCAGACCTGATCCGCGTGTCGAGACTGACGGCCCTCGGTGAGATGGCATCGGCCCTCGCACATGAACTGAACCAGCCGCTTACGGCGATCACCAACTACCTGAAGGGGGCGGGGCGACTGTTGCGGGCAGAGACGGCCCCCATCGAGCGCGTTGCCGACGCCGTGGACCGGGCGGCGGATCAGGCACTGCGAGCGGGCATGATCATCCGACGCCTGCGAGAGTTTGTCGCCCGGGGAGAGAGCGAAAGGCGGATCGAGAACCTGCATTCGCTTATCGAGGAGGCCAGCGCCCTGGCGCTGGTCGGCGCGCGGGAGCACGGCGTCCAGGTGCGGTTTGCTCTGGATTCTTTTGCCGATCTTGTCATTGCCGACCGAGTTCAGATCCAGCAGGTCTTGCTCAATCTGATCCGCAACGCCGTGGACGCCATGCAGGACGGCAGGACGCGAAACCTCGCCATATCCGCCTCGACGCTTGATGAGGAGCATGTCCAGGTCACGGTTTCCGACACCGGGTCGGGGATTGATCCGGAGGTAGCCGATCAGCTGTTCCAGCCCTTCGTCACGACAAAGCGGGCTGGCATGGGGGTCGGGCTTTCGATATCGCGGACCATTATAGAAGCCCATGGTGGTCGCCTGTGGTTCGAAACCAACTCCGCCGGAGGCGCGGATTTTCACTTCACCCTTCTTCGCGCCCGTCTTGAGGAGGAACTCGCATGACCAATTCTCCGATAATGCATGTCATCGACGACGACGCCGCTGTGAGAGAGTCGATCGCCTTTCTCCTGAGTACAGCCGGGCTGTGCGTGGAAACGCATGAATCTGCCTTGGCCTTTCTCGACGTGAAAGATCGGCGCCCCGGATGCATCATCACGGATGTTCGCATGCCTGACATGACCGGAATCGAGCTGGCGCGCCGGTTGCAGGCGGGCGGCTCTGGTGAACCGGTGATCGTCATCACAGGCCATGCCGACATGCCGCTGGCCGTTGAGGCGTTGCGCGCTGGTGTGGTCGACTTTATCGAAAAGCCGTTCGACGACGAGGTCCTGCTGGCCTCGATCCAGCGTGCGGCGGACCGAGCGGGCGAGACGGCGTCGGCTGAGGCTGAGAAGCGGATGTTGGCGGCGCGTCTCGACGCCCTGTCAGGACGGGAACGGGACGTGCTTGCGGGACTGGTCCAGGGCCACGCCAACAAGGTCATTGCCTATGATCTCGCGATCAGCGCCCGGACCGTGGAGGTCTATCGCGCCAACCTGATGGCCAAGATGCAGGCGCGCAGCCTGTCCGAGCTGGTGAGGATGTATCTCACGGTCCATCCCTGACCGGATGCTCGGCAGAACGCTTGTTAGAACGCTTTGAAAAAAGACGCGCGTGCAACTTGCGTAAATAGACCAAAAGCGCGAGGGTTCCTCCCGAGCCAGGAGCCGAGCCATGCAGATCGAGCGGTTGTCGCCCATCGTCGCGACCCTCAAGCCCAGCAATCACCCCTATCTGAGCGGGCCGTGGACCCCTCAGCATGAGGAGGTGAACGCCTTTGATCTGGAGGTGATCGAGGGCACGATTCCGGTCGATATCGATGGCGTCTACATCCGCAATACCGAGAACCAGGTGCACACGCCGCTGGGCCGCCACCATCCGTTCGACGCCGATGGGATGCTGCACCAGATAAGTTTCCGCAATGGCAAGGCCGATTATCGCAACCGCTTTGTGAGGAGCCGTTGCTTTCAGGCGGAGCAGCAGGCGGGCGAGAGTCTGTGGGGCGGCATGATGGACGGGCCAAACGTGTCGAAGCGTCCCGGCTTCGGTGCCCACGGCGGCATCAAGGATTCAGCCAGCACCGACGTCGTGGTCCATGCGGGCAAGGCGCTTGCGACCTTTTATCAATGCGGCGAGGCCTATCAACTGGACCCCCAGACCCTGGACGATAAAGGCGTGGCGTCCTGGGTGCCGCTGGATGGGGTATCGGCCCATGCGCGGGTCGATGAGCGAACCGGCGAGTTGCTGTTCTTCAACTATTCCAAGCATGCGCCCTACATGTATTACGGCGTGGTCGCGCCGGACGGGCGGCGGACGCACTACACGCCAATCCCCTTGCCGGGCGCGCGTCTGCCTCACGACATGATCTTCAGTGAAAACTACACGATCCTGAACGATTTTCCGATGTTCTGGGACGAGAAGGCCCTGAAGGCGGGATATCACGCGGTGCGCTATCGCCCCGACATGCCGTCGCGTTTCGCCATCATTCCCCGCTATGGCGAGACCAAGGACATCCGCTGGTTCGAGGCCGCACCGACCTATGTCCTGCACTTCCTCAACGCCTATGAGGAAGGAGACGAGATCATCATGGACGGCTATTTCCAGGAAAAGCCGATGCCGGATCCCTTGGGCGACCTGCCCGAGATCTACGCCGAGCACGCCCACATGATGGCCTTCGTCGATGAGAACAGCTTCAGGCCCAAGCTGCACCGCTGGCGCTTTAACCTGAAGGACGGCACGACCAGGGAAGAACGGCTGGACGACCGCCTGGTCGAGTTCGGCACCATCAATCAGCAATACGCGGGGCAACCCTATCGCTACGCCTACAGCACGACGACCAAGCCGGGCTGGTTCCTGTTCAACGGCTTCATCAAGCACGATCTGAAGACCGGCGAGTCCTGGACGGTGAACCTGCCTGACGGACGCTACGCCAGCGAAGCCCCCTTCGCGCCGCGCATTGGTGCCACGGATGAGGACGACGGCTACCTTGTCAGCTTCATCATCGATGAGAACGCGGGCCGGTCGGAGTGCGTGTTGATCGACTGCAAGCGGTTCGACCAGGGGCCGGTTTGCCGTATCGCTCTGCCGCACAAGATCAGTTCGGGCACCCATGCCTGCTGGGCCGACCGTCGCTTCCTGCCGCACGAGGCGGCTTGATCCGCTAAGGCGCGTTCACCGTGTTTTCATTGGCAGACTTTGTTGAGGGGCGGATCGGGAGAGCGCGATGACAGGGGCGGAGCAGGCAGGGGCGGACAAGGCGACGATCAACCGCCGCGCCGTCATCGACAACCACAGGGCCCAGGTCGATGACCTCTACGCTGAGCCTGCCGGGGCTGGCGTCATCGTCGTCTGAAACAGGGAAATATCCGATGGTCTATATCCTGGGCGGCTGGCAGTCCGACTTCAAACGCAACTGGGCTCGCGAAGGGCTGGAGATCGGCGACGGCTTCGCCGAGGCCCTGCGCGGCGGCCTCGACGCCGTGGACATGGCCCCGGACCAGATCGAGGTCGGCCATGTCGGCAACTTCGTTGGCGACCTGTTCTCGGGTCAGGGGCAACTGGGCGGCTTCTTCGCCATGGCGGAACCGGCCTTTGACGGCCTGCCGACCTCGCGGCACGAGGCGGCCTGCGCCTCGGGCAGCATCGCCCTGCTGGCGGCGATGGCGGACATCGAGTCCGGGCGTTACGGGACCGCCGCCGTTCTGGGGCTGGAAATGATGCGCAACGTACCGGGCGAGACGGGGGCCGCCTATCTGGGCGCGGCCGCCTGGGTCGGGCATGAGTATCAGGACGCGCGCTACGTCTGGCCGCGCGCCTTTTCGGAACTGACCGACGAATACGATCGTCGCTATGGGATCGACGAGGCGCACCTGCGTCGCATCTCCCAGATCAATTTCGCCAACGCCAGGCTGAACCCCAAAGCCCAGACGCGCGACTACGTTTTCAATGACGCCAGCTTCTCGGCTGACGACGAGGCCAATCCGGTGATTGAGGGGCGGGTGCGCAAGAGCGATTGCGGTCAGGTGACGGACGGGGCAGCCATGGTGGTTCTGGCCTCGTCCGAGCGCGCGGCGGCCTACGCCCGGCGACGCGGCGTGCCGCTGGAAAGCCTGCCGCGCATCAAGGGCTGGGGCCATCGCTCGGGGCCGATCAGCTATCAGCGCAAGGTCGAGGCCAGCCTTGGTGAATCTTACGTCTTCCCGCAGGTCAAACGCGCCCTCGACGAGGCGCGAGCGCGGGCGGGCCTGTCGCTGGAAGCGATAGACGCGGTAGAGACGCACGACTGTTTCGCCATGACCGAATACATGGCCATCGACCATCTGGGCCTGACAGCACCCGGGGAGAGCTGGAAGGCGGTCGAGGCGGGGGACATCGAGATCGGCGGGCGGCTGCCGATAAATCCGTCGGGCGGGCTGATCGGCTGCGGTCACCCGGTTGGAGCGACCGGGGTGAGAATGGCGCTGGACGCCTTCCGCCAGACGACAGGGACCGGCTGTCAGGTCGAGGGGGCGAAGAACGTCCAGACCCTGAACATCGGCGGCTCGACCACCACGACTGTCAGTCTGGTGATCGGCCGCGACTGAGCTAATTCAGCCTTCCTGGCGCTTCGATCATCACTCACCGCCCGTCCAGCCTCGGTTTGGCGGGGGGCTTCCTATTGAGCGACGGTGCAGGGCGCGGCTTCGACTTCCCAGCGGATGCGACGCGGGTCCATCGGCTCGCCGCTGTCCAGATCGCAGACGACCGGAGTGATGGCCTCGCCGCTGGCGCGGTCGATCAGGGTCAGCGGTGCCTCGTCCGCCTCGACCAGCCAGCGCTGGCTCCAGCCGTGCATGGCCACGACGATGGGATAGAGGGCCAGACCAGCTTCGGTCAGCCGGTATTCGAAGCGTACCGGCGCGGTTTGATAGACCCGCTTTTCCAGCACGCCGTGCAGCACCAGGCGGTTCAGGCGGTCGGCCAGGATATTGGTCGCCACGCCCAGGGCGGCGTGAATCTCGTCGAAGCGGCGCAGGCGGAAGTAGGCCGCGGACAGCACCGCCCAGCTCCAGTAGTCGCCCATGATCTCGGTTGAGCGGTCGATGATGGGGCGGTCGGTCTCGATCGGGGTCGACCGGCGGCGGCGCGAGGTTGGCGGGGGAATGACGACCAGGCCCGGGCCGGGCTTCCAGGCGACCTTGTCGGCCTTCACCTCGACGCCGTGCGCGCGGGTCAGAACCGCAGGCTTCAGCCGGCGGCCGGTATCGCGATGGAAGAAGGCGATGGCGTAGCGTTCCTGCAGCGGCGACCGGGCCCAGACCTTCTCCCACTGGCCCTGCACCACGGCGACGCCGAACATGTCCAGGCCCATTTCGGTCAGGCGGTATTCCGTTCTTGCGCCCTTTGCGATTTGCGTCTGGACCAGCAGGCCGGCGGCCACCAGCTTTTGCAGACGATCGGTCAGTACGCTGCGCGGCGTGCCCAGACGTTCACGCCAGACGCCGAACCGCCGGACGCCATAGAAGGCCTCCCGCATGATCAGTTGCGTCCAGGCATCGCCGGTGATGGCAAAGGCGCGCGCCACGGGATTGCCCATGATCAGGGATCGGATGTCGGGTTCAGTCAAATCTTTATCTGGCCCAATGCGCGCTTGTATCCGTGTCGCAGATGCGGCCCGCTCCGCTTGTGTTGGCAGACCTATCCATCCCTCACATCGCAGTCAAACAGCGGGCGCAATAGTTATCCAATACGATCATGAGATGTGCGCGGGACTGCAGGTCGATGTTTCGCCAGACGTGCCAGTCTTGGCCGATCAGGACGGCGTGGAAGCCTCGCACCGCCGTGCATCATCGCGTTTGAAGACGGTCTCGCCTATAAAGGGACCCTTAAGTCTCAACTGAACCTGCCACGATCCTGACGGGAGTATCGAGTAGGTCGTGTGCGCTCTGGGGGCACCGAGGTGTCGAAAACCTGGAAAAAACGTCGCAATTGATTGCACATCGAGTGTCCACCCGCCTTCCAACTTTTTGTTCCTGCTCAAGAATGCCGATAGATTACGCTCATAGGCTGTCCGTGGCCCCGATGATGGATGGTGTTGATTGTTGCGTGTAATCAGTAGGTTGTGAGTCTGCGTGTGCAAAATTTGCACACGTAGTTCTACTTTTCTTTCCTTTTCGTTCGCCAACAGCATCGGTTTTCTCATCGACCGCCCTTTGCGCGCTGTCACGAACGGCGGGCCGGGAAAGCAATCTGGCTACGCGACCCTTGGGAAGTGTGGCCGATCCAGGAGAGGGGTGTGGCCCTTCCAGTTCCTGATAAGGCCTGAGCGCCCCTAGGTCCGTTCCCTACCCTTAAGCGAAATTCGGTTCATAACCGCAGAGCGCTCCGCATCAGGCCCGCATCGCCTCCATCATCTGCTTGGTTCCAGCACCGCCATGACTCGCTTCATGTTGTAGGCCAGGATGTGGAGGCTGATCTCGGTCTTCACATTGGGTAGCCGCTTGGTGAGGAAGTGGATGTGGCCCATCCAAGCCTTGATTGTGCCGAATGGCTGTTCAACCAGGCTTCGGCGGGCCCGCATGGCGCGGGGCGTCAGGTCCATCCGCGCCTGAAGGGCATCGATCACCGCTTCATGCTCCCAGCGTGTCACCTTGCGCTCACGCTGGGCGTGCATTGGGGTTTGAGCTGAAGGGGTGAACCAGACTGGCCCAGAACAGCAGCGAGTCGAGATGGGCATCCGTCGCGCAGGGGATGACCACATGGTGAGGTCGTCGATGATCTCCAGGATCGCGGCAGGCCGGCTACTCTATTGGATACTGTGTGTCGCGGTCGGTCTTTGGATCGGCCGCGATCCATTTTTGAGGGAAGCGCTTACCCGGCGCGTAAAGAAGCACAGGGGCCGGAAGCGGCCAAATGTCTGGAGACTGCGTATGCGTAACTTCAATCCCGCGCCCTTCATCACCGTCGCAGCGGTTGTGGCCTTCGCCGCTGGACCGGCGGCCGCCCACGCCCGACTGGTCAGCGCGACGCCGGCGCCCAACTCCACCGTGGCCGCGACCCGGACGGTGAGCCTGACCTTCAGCGAGCGCACGGTTCCCGCCTTTTCCAGCTTCGACGTCGTCAATGCGGCGGGTGACAAGGTCGCGGTCCGGACCTCGGTGGCTGAGGACGGCAAGACACTGACGGGTACACTCGCCCGGCCGCTCACAGTCGGGGCCTACCGCGTCGATTGGCGCATCGCGTCGAGCGACGGCCACCGGATGACGGGTTCTTACACCTTCTCGGTGCGCTGACACCGTGCTCGAAGTCGCGATCATCGCCCTCCGCTGGCTTCAATACAGCGGTGCGGTCGTCCTGCTCGGCGTGCCGCTATTTCTGCTCTACAGCTACAGGGGCGCCGACGGCCTGAACATGACCTGGGCGCAGCCCACGCTGATCATCTCGGCGATCGTCGTGGCGCTAGGCTCGCTCGCCGCCTTGGTGACCCAGACAGCCGTCATGGCGGGTTCGTTGAGCGAAGCCGTCAAGCCGGCTTCGCTGTCCTTCATGGTCACCAGCACGACCTTGGGCATGGCCATGGTCGCTCGGGCTGTCGTAGCAATTTTCAGCCTTGTCGCACTTGTCTCTCTGAAGCCTGGGCGAGTGCTCTGGGGGCTGATGGTAGGGGGCGGATTGATCGTGGCCGCTAGCTTCGCCTGGACCGGCCATGGGGCCGCGACCGAGGGAGCCGGCGGGCTTCTCCACCTTATCGCCGACATCATCCATGCAGTGGCCGCCGCTCTGTGGCTGGGGGCTTTGGCAGCCTTGACGTTCCTGCTGCTGCGCCGGGCCGCGCCGGACGATTTGGCGATCCACGGCGCCCTGCTCGGCTTCGCCGGCCTTGGGACCTTAGCCGTCGGGCTTCTGGCGCTGACAGGCCTCGTGAACAGTTGGTTCCTCGTCGGCCCCGCGCGTGTTGGAGATCTGGGAGCCAGCGTCTACGGCCAGCTTCTGATCGCCAAACTCGTATTGTTCGTCCTGATGCTCGCCTTGGCGGCCGGAAACCGATTCCGCCTGACGCCAGCGTTGGGCTTGGCACTGGCGGGCGACGAAGACCCACGGCGGGCGCTCCAGCGGCTCCGACGCAGCGTCGTCGCGGAGACGCTGGTCGGGGCCGTGCTGCTGGCCGTCGTCGCGGTGATGGGCACGCTCGCCCCGCCGTCGGCCATGTGACGTAGCGGACGC
>DLIT01000057.1:13347-13475 GCA_002483865.1 Brevundimonas sp. UBA7635 | reverse complement strand
AAGGGTGGCTCCACCGATGCGCCGCGCCAGCCGCGTGAAGTCATCATTCCTGATGTCATCACCGTGCAGGAACTGTCCAACCGTATGGCCGTGCGCGGCGTCGACATCGTCAAGTTCCTGATGCGTCA
>DLIT01000057.1:6007-13232 GCA_002483865.1 Brevundimonas sp. UBA7635 | reverse complement strand
TCATGGGTCACGTCGACCACGGCAAGACCTCGCTGCTGGACGCCCTGCGTACGACTGACGTCGCTGCGGGTGAAGCCGGTGGCATCACCCAGCACATCGGTGCCTATCAGGTTCGCCTGGAAGATGGTCAGCGCATCACCTTCCTGGACACCCCCGGCCACGCCGCCTTCTCGGCCATGCGGGCTCGCGGTGCGAATGTGACCGACATCGTGGTCCTGGTGGTTGCTGCCGACGACGGCGTCATGCCGCAGACGATCGAGGCTATCCAGCACGCCAAGGCGGCCGGTGCCCCGCTGATCGTGGCCGTCAACAAGATGGACAAGCCGGGCGCGACTTCTCAGAAGGTCGTCAACGAGCTGCTGCAGCACGAAGTCATCGCTGAAAGCCTGGGTGGTGACACCCAGATCGTCGAGGTTTCGGCCAAGAGCCGCATCAACCTCGAAGGTCTGCTGGAAGCCATCCTGGTCCAGGCCGAAATGATGGACCTGCGCGCCAACCCCGACCGTACGGCCGAGGGTGTGGTCATCGAGGCCAAGCTGGACAAGGGACGCGGCCCGGTTGCCACCGTCCTGGTCAAGCGCGGCATGTTGAAGCGTGGCGATATCGTCGTGGCCGGCTCGGCCTGGGGCAAGGCACGCGCCTTGCTGGACGAACGCAATGCCCAACTGCCCGAAGCGGGTCCTGCGGTGCCGGTCGAGATACTGGGTCTGTCCGAGACCCCGTCGCCGGGCGATGTCTTCGCCGTCGTTGAAAGCGAGGCCCGTGCCCGTGAACTGACCGAGTACCGTGAGCGTGCGCGCCGCGAGAAGAGCCAGGTTTCGGGTGGTTCGGTCTCGCTGGTCGACATGATGTCGAAGCTGCAGTCCAAGAAGGTCAACGAACTGCCGGTCGTCATCAAGGCGGACGTGCAAGGCTCGGCCGAAGCCATCGTGGGCTCGCTGGACAAGATGGGCAACGACGAGGTTCGCGCCCGGACCGTCTATTCGGGCGCTGGCGGTATCACCGAGAGCGATGTCAACCTGGCCAAGTCGGCCGGAGCTCCGATCCTGGGCTTCAACGTCCGTGCCTCCAAGCAGGCGCGTGACCTGGCCGAGCGGGAAGGCGTCGAGATCCGTTATTACTCGATCATCTACGACCTGCTGGACGACATGAAGGGCGTGCTCTCGGGCATGCTGGCTCCGCTGCAACGCGAAACCTTCCTGGGCAATGCCAAGGTGCTTCAGGTCTTCGACATCACCAAGGTCGGCAAGATCGCCGGCTGCCGTGTCACCGAAGGCGTGGTCCGCAAGGGCGCTCGCGTTCGCATCATCCGCGACGATGTGGTGGTGCTGGAACTGGGTGTGCTCAACACGCTCAAGCGCTTCAAGGACGAAGTCAACGAAGTGCCCTCGGGCCAGGAGTGCGGGATGCAGTTCCAAGGGTTCCAGGACATCAAGGAAGGCGACTACATCGAGTGCTTCACCGTTGAAGAGGTCAAGCGTACGCTCGACTAGGGCGCGTCATTCCCGGATCAGGAAACAGGGGCGCAGACTCGAAAGGGACTGCTCCCTTTTTCTTTGGTCTGTCGCTGGCTAGGTTGGCTTCCGAGCGACCGATCAGAGGCAGAGGAAACCGGATGCACCGCGATATCATGATCTTCAGCCTGCTCAGCCTGGCCCTGGTTGCGGTTTTCACCGTGGGTGCCGGAGCGGCCGAGGCCCGCTCGACCCGTTACATCGCCTATGACGCCCGCGACCGCACGACCCAGGCTCTGACCCGTGGCGTGACGCTGGAGGTCGAGCGCGGCCTGTTCGGGGCCATTGCGGTGCGGAACCTCTATTCAACGACCTCGCGCGGTTCGGCCCGTTTCGAGCGTGGCGGACCACAGGATGTCCGGTCCGCCCTGCCGCAGGGAGCCCGGGAAAGCGCCGTCTATCAGATCGTCATGAAACAGGATGGCCGAGGCCTGGCCCAGGCCCTGTGTCCGGGGTCCGAGATGGCCTGGGTGGTCGCTGGCCGTGTCCGGGTTGCGCGGCCGCTGACGCTTCATGCGGTCGGTCTGTGGCCAGATGGCAAATACCGCCACTGCGTCCAGCTGAACTATGACTACCGGGGCGAGTGGGCCCTGCCAGCTGGTGCCACTGCCCTGGGCGACGGGGCTCTGCCGACTGGACCAAACTAGGCATGGACCTGTCCCGTCGAAGTCGCACCCGTGCGCGACGGGGCGGGCAGAGATGGACCCTACTGGGCCTGGTGCTGGGATTTGTGGCGCTGCTTGTGGGTGTCGCCAGCTTTTATCGCCATGACGGCGATACCACTCTCTACCCGCCAGGGCCTGGTAAAGGGGTCCAGATTCATATCCTCGACAATGGCTTCCATACCGATCTGGTCGTGCCCCGGTACTATCTGGAGGCGGGCAAAGGGCCGCTGGCAGCGGCCGTGCGCCAGCTGCCCGACGGGGACCTTGTCTATCTGGGCTGGGGCGATGCGCGCTTTTTCATCGAGGAAGGGCCGGTGTCCGAGCGCTGGCGTGACGGGCTGCGGGCCCTGCTGGCGCGAGACAATCCCTCGGTCGTGCGTCTCTATGCCAGGGCGAAACCCCAATGGGGATCGGGAGATGCGCCCGCGCAGAGCCTTCGCCTTTCGGATGCCGGCTTGGAGCGGCTGATGGCGCGGGTGGATATCAGTCTTGCAACCGATGCCGAGGGGGCCCCGATCCTGGTGCAGGTGCGGGCCAGCGATGGCGCGTGGTTCTTTCAGAGCACCGAGGCTTTCTGGATCGGGCATCTGTGCAATCACTGGACTATCGAGGCCCTGGCTGCGGCGGGCGTCCCGGTCTGGCCGTGGCGGCTGATGACCTCGGGCGAGGTTCTGCGCACGGCGCGAAGGGCCGAGGCCCGTGCCGCAGCGCTGGACTTGCACCGCCAGCCCGACTAGACCCCCCGCTTCGCTTTTCAGCCGGTGTCCGATCCCCGGTGGGCGAGATGAGGAGATTGGCCATGGGCCGCAAACAACATACCCGCAATGCCTCCGGTCCGCAGGGGCCGTCGCAGCGCCAGCTGCGCGCCGGCGAACTGATCCGTCACGCCCTCGTGGATGTGCTGCGCGAGAACGAGATTCATGACGAGGCCCTGCTGGGGATTTCGGTCACGGTGACCGAGGTGCGCCTGTCGCCGGACCTGAAGCACGCCACCTGCTTCGTCGAACCATTGGGCGCGGGCGTGGATGCCGCGCAAACCGCCGGGCAGGAGAGCGCCATCATCAAGGCGCTGAACACTCACGCCAGGTTCCTGCGCGGCCAACTGGGTCGCCATCTGGACATGAAGTTCACGCCGGACCTGCGTTTCCGCCACGACGAGAGCTTCGATACGGCCAGCCACATCGACAGCCTGTTCAATGATCCCAAGGTCCGTGCGGACTTGGCCAAGGCTGACGACGCAGACGAGGAAAGCGCTGGAGAAGAGCCTCAAGTAGCGCAAGGCGCGGTAGGCTCATCGGAAGCAAACTAAAATGGCGCGCAAGAAAAAGGGCGACGTCGTCAACGGCTGGGTCTGTCTGGACAAGCCCTACGAAATGGGCTCGACCGAGGCGGTGACCAAGGTGCGCCGCCTGTTCAACGCCCAGAAGGCGGGCCATGCGGGCACGCTGGACCCGCTGGCCAGCGGCATCCTGCCCATCGCGCTGGGCGAGGCGACCAAGACCGTGCCCTTCATGATGGAGGCGCAGAAGGTCTATCGCTTCACCATTCACTGGGGCATCTCGACTGACAGCATCGATCGCGAGGGTGAGATTATCGGTCGCTCGGACGTGCGTCCGAGTGTGGATCAGGTGAAGGCGGTCCTGCCCGAGTTTATCGGCGATATCGAACAGGTCCCGCCCCAGTTCTCGGCCATTCGGGTCAATGGCGAGCGCGCCTATGACCTGGCTCGCGACGGTGCCGAGTTCGAACTCGAAGCCCGCAAGGTGGTGATCCATGAGGCGGCGGTGACCGATGCTCCCGACGCTGATCATGTCGAAATCACCATGCGGACCGGCAAGGGCGTCTATGTTCGCTCTCTGGCCCGCGACCTTGCGGCCAGGCTGGGGGCCGAGGGGCATGTTTCGGCCCTGCGGCGTGAGGCGGTGGGTCCGTTTAGCGTCGAGAATGCCGTTACACTGGATTTTCTGCTCGATCTGGCCCATAAGGGCGACGCCTTGGAGGGCTTGCTGCCCGTCTCGACCGCTCTGGACGACATCCCGGAACTGGCCGTGACGGATCAGGATGCCTTCTCGCTCAGGCAAGGACGTCCCATTGTTCTGCTCCCCCGCCAGGTTGAAACCCTGAAGAGCCAGCTTCCAGCCGGTTCCCGCACGGTTTCCGCCTATCTGGGTCAGACGCTTGTGGCGCTCTGCAGCCTGAGGGCCGGGCGGCTAGAACCCGACCGTGTTTTTAATCTCTCCTGACCCGTGAAAAGGCGCAGGAGTCACAACCCTTAGGCGGTTAGCGCCAGGCGTTACCGGTCCTTCAACGGGCCTCAGGTAGCGCGACCGCGCGATAGGCCCCCTAAAAATGGAGACATACGATGTCGATTACTGCTCAACGCAAGGGCGAAGTCATCGCCGATAACGCCCGCTCGGCTGGCGACACCGGTTCGGCTGAAGTCCAGGTTGCGATCCTGTCGGAACGCATTGCCAACCTGACCGAGCACTTCAAGACCCACAAGAAAGACAACCACTCGCGTCGCGGCCTTCTGAAGATGGTCTCGCAGCGTCGTCGTCTTCTTGACCACCTGAAGTCCGTGGACAACGCCCGTTACGCGGCCCTGATCGCCAAGCTGGGCCTGCGCCGCTAAGGCGGACACCGGCAGCGGAAATTTTCGAGGCGCGGGCGATCACGTCCGCGCCTCGTTCCGCAACTGGAACATCAGTCCACCGGGCGGGTTGTGCCCGGATCAGGGATGGTGTGAAACTATTGAGCTTCCTGCGCGCCGCAGGTTTCAACGGCGCAGACGCGAGGGCCATGAAGGCGGTCCTCACTACCACCCGCCCGGCCACGATGCGTCGCCGGGTTCATCGGGAACCGTGGGACGTAATCGCCTGCCGCTCCGCCCCCGCCGGGAATACGCCCGCCGGGATCTGAAAGAAGAAATATGTTCGATATCAAACGCAAGACGATCGAGTGGGCCGGGCGCCCGCTGACGCTGGAAACCGGCCGCATCGCCCGTCAGGCTGATGGCGCTGTTCTGGCTACCTATGGCGAGACCGTCGTTCTGGCCACCGTCGTCTATGGCCGCGCGCCCAAGCCGGGCCTCGACTTCTTCCCGCTGACCGTCAACTACCAGGAAAAGACCTTTGCCGCTGGCAAGATCCCGGGTGGCTATTTCAAGCGTGAAGGCCGCCCAAGCGAAAAGGAGACCTTGGTCTCGCGTCTGATCGACCGTCCGATCCGTCCCCTTTTCGTCAAGGGCTTCAAGAACGAGACCCAGGTCGTCATCACCGTGCTGCAGCACGACATGGAAAACGACCCGGACATCCTGGGCATGGTCGCGGCCTCGGCGGCCCTGACCATCTCGGGCGTGCCCTTCATGGGTCCGATCGGTGCCGCGCGCGTTGGCCTGATCGACGGTGAGCTGGTTCTGAACCCGTCCATCGAGCAGTCTGCAACCTCGGACCTGGATCTGGTCGTCGCCGGTACGGCTGATGCCCTGATGATGGTTGAATCCGAAGCCAAGGAGCTGTCGGAAGAGAAGATGCTGGAAGCCCTGATGTTCGCTCACGCGGGCATGCAGCCGGTCATCGACGCCATCATCGAACTGGCCGAACACGCCGCCAAGGAGCCGTTCGACTTCCAGGCCGAAGATCACTCGGACGTCGTGGCCTCGATCAAGGGTCTGGTCGGCGAAGACATCAAGGCCGCCTATGCCCATCCGGGCAAGTACGACCGTCGCTCGGGTGTTGACGCAGCCAAGAAGACTGCTGCTGCCGCCCTGGTTAAGACCGATGAGAACCCGGAAGGCGTTGACCCCTCCAAGTTCTCGGCTGCCTTCAAGGAATGTGAAGCTGACGTCCTGCGTCGCGACATCATCGAAAACGCTCACCGCGTGGACGGTCGCGCCCTGGACAAGGTTCGCGCCATCGTGTCGGAAGTCNNAACCCAGGCTCTGGTCGTTGCTACGCTGGGCACCGGCGAGGACGAGCAATACATCGACAGCCTGACCGGCACCTACAAGGAAAACTTCCTGCTGCACTACAACTTCCCGCCGTACTCGGTCGGTGAAGCTGGCCGTATGGGCTCGCCGGGTCGCCGCGAAATCGGTCACGGCAAGCTGGCATGGCGCGCCATCCGCCCGATGCTGCCGGCCAAGGAAGACTTCCCCTACACCATCCGTCTGGTGTCCGAGATCACCGAGTCGAACGGCTCGTCCTCGATGGCCACCGTCTGCGGTTCCTCGCTGGCCCTGATGGACGCGGGCGTGCCGCTGATCCGTCCGGTCTCGGGCATCGCCATGGGTCTGATCCTGGAGCCGTCGGGCGAGTTCGCCATCCTGTCGGACATCCTGGGTGACGAAGATCACCTGGGCGACATGGACTTCAAGGTTGCCGGTACCTCGGAAGGCATCACCAGCCTTCAGATGGACATCAAGGTCGCCGGCATCACCAAGGAGAT
This sequence comes from Brevundimonas sp. UBA7635, assembly GCA_002483865.1. GTDB lineage: Bacteria > Pseudomonadota > Alphaproteobacteria > Caulobacterales > Caulobacteraceae > Brevundimonas. The sequence continues at coordinate 6,607 of DLIT01000057.1, read as the reverse complement.
CATGGAGCAGGCCCTGACCCAGGCTTCGGCGGGTCGTCTGCACATCCTGGGTGAAATGGCCAAGGCCATGGAAGCCCCGCGCGCCGAGCTGGGCGAGTTCGCTCCGAAGATTGAATCGATCAAGATCGCGGTCGACAAGATCCGCGAAGTCATCGGTTCGGGCGGCAAGGTCATCCGCGAAATCGTCGAGAAGACCGGTGCCAAGATCGATATCGCTGACGATGGCACGATCAAGATCGCCGCTAACGACCAAGAGAAGATCGACGCGGCCCGCGACTGGATCAATTCGATTGCGGCTGAACCGGAAGTGGGTGCCATCTACTCCGGTAAGGTGGTCAAGGTTGTCGACTTCGGTGCCTTCGTGAACTTCTTCGGGGCCAAGGACGGTCTGGTCCACGTGTCGCAGATCGCTCTGGAACGCGTGGCCAACCCGGCTGATGTCCTGTCGGAAGGCCAGGAGGTCAAGGTCAAGTTCCTGGGCTTCGACGATCGCGGCAAGACCAAGCTGTCGATGAAGGTCGTCGATCAGGCCACCGGCGAAGACATCACCGACAAGATCAACGCCGAGCGCGCTGAACGCGGTGAAGCCCCTCTGACCGA
>DLIT01000057.1:5014-5974 GCA_002483865.1 Brevundimonas sp. UBA7635 | reverse complement strand
AAAAGATCAAACCCCGCTGGTAACAGCGGGGTTTTTTCTTGGCTGTTTGGTCTGCACGCATTGGTCTGAAGCCGCCTCATCCTGGCACGGTCCGCTTCTGGCTTACCGGAGGATGACGGGGTCAGTGAGCGCCAGAGGTCTTGCCAAGGCCTGGGTGATCAGGCCCGGACTTGCAGCCCTCAGGCCTGGATCAGGCGCTGCATTCCGCCGGACGGGTTTCGCTGGGGCCGTACTGGGCGCAGGATCGCTCGATCTCCCCTTCGATGAGAAGGCAGGGGTTCTGGACGTTGCACGGCGGATGGGTCGCCGGGCTGACGGCGATGCAGCGATCCACCAGTTTTTGCGCCAAAGCCTGGCCGCGTTCTTCGCGACAGGTGATCGGCTCTTCGATCGGCATGCCTTCGGGCGTCAGGCTGGGATTGGCCCCAGCCGTGGGTGTGGCTTCGGGCACCGGCGACGGGCTGGGTGAAGGGGGCGCAGAGGTGGACGCTGGCTCTGGGCTGGCGGGCCTGTCCGGTTGGGAGCAGGCGGACAGGACCAGGGCCAGGCTGGCGGCAAGGGTGATGAATGCGGGCTTCATGGGGCACCTCCGGTCCTGCTGCTAATCGTGCCAGCCGGACCGGGGTTCCAAACACGGGGCTCAGATGCCCCTGGTCAGGCCGCGTCGAGGGCGGCCTTCTGCAGGGCAAACAGGTCGGTGCAACCCATCTGGGCCAGTTGGAACAGGCGGTCGAATTCTTCACGGCTGAAGCCGCGCTTCTCGCCGGTCGCCTGGATTTCGACGATCTGGCCAGCGCCGGTCAGGACGAAGTTGGAATCGGCCTCGGCGGTGGAATCCTCGTCATAGTCGAGGTCGAGCACAGGCAGGTCATTATAGACACCGCAGGATACGGCGGCGACCTGGTCCAAGATCGGGTCGGTCGCCAGGACGCCTTCCTCGCGCAGATACTTGAAGGCCGA
>DLIT01000057.1:0-4862 GCA_002483865.1 Brevundimonas sp. UBA7635 | reverse complement strand
GGCAACATGCCATATTCCGCCGTGACCCAGCCCTGGCCGGTATTGCGCATCCAGCCGGGGACCTTTTCCTCGACCGAGGCGGTCACCAGGACCTTGGTATTGCCAAAGCTGACCAGGCAGGACCCTTCGGCGTAGCGGTTTACGCCGGTCTCCAGAGTAACGGTGCGAAGCTGTTCGGGGGTGCGGTTGGACGGGCGCATGAGATTTCCTTGAACCAGAGCCGTGGGTGCTTATCCTGAAAACGTGAACCTGTATGCCCCTCATCCCCCCGTTTTCGGAACAGCCCCTGCGGGACTGGGGGTTCTGGACGCGCGAGCCCGCGATATATTCCGTCGCATCGTCGAAACCTATCTGGAGACAGGCGACCCGGTCGGATCAAAAACCATTTCGCGGGGGGGGCTATCGCTATCGCCCGCCTCGATCCGCAACACCATGCACGACCTGACCCTGGCAGGGCTTCTGTCATCGGCCCATACCTCGGCGGGGCGGGTGCCGACCCACGCCGGATTGCGCCTGTTTGTCGATGGTCTGCTTGAGGTCGGTGATATCGGCTCTGAGGAACGACGCGAGATTGACGCCCGGCTGGCAGGCAAGGGGCGCAACTTCGAAGAAGCCCTGGATGCGGCCAGCAACCTGTTGTCAGGACTGGCTGGCGGGGCGGGGATTGTCGCCAGTCCGATCAGCGAGGCTGGCGTCAAGCATGTCGAGTTCGTGCCCCTTGGCCGGGACCAGGCCCTGGCGGTGCTGGTGGCCGAGGATGGTGCCATCGAGAACCGTCTGATGTCCCTGTCGGCGGGAATGACCCCCTCGACCCTGATCGAGGCCTCCAACTTCCTGAATGCCCGGCTGAAAGGTCGCCCCCTGGCCGAGGCGCACCATGAGATGCGCGGCGAGCTGGAGGCCGCACGTCAGGAGCTGGATGCCGCTGCGGCCCGCCTGGTCGAGGAGGGGCTGGCCGCCTGGTCGGGTGGAGCCGAGCGCGAGCGGTCGCTTATCGTGCGCGGCCGAGCCAACCTGTTGCAGGACGCCCAGGCGCTGGAGGACCTGGAACGGGTTCGGGTGCTGTTCGACGACCTGGAGCAGAAGGAACAGCTGATCGGCCTGCTGGACGGCGTGGGCGCGGCCCAGGGCGTTCGCATCTTTATTGGCGCCGAAACGCGACTCTTTTCGCTTTCGGGTTCCGCTGTGATCGCGGCACCCTATATGACGGGTCGGCAGCGGATGCTGGGCGCTATTGGCGTCATTGGCCCCGCGCGACTGAACTATGCCCGTGTCATTCCCCTGGTGGACTATACTGCCCGGGTTCTGGGCCGGATTCTGGACGGACAAGAGACGTGAACGACATCAACGACGAGACCCGAGATCAACTCGAGCAGGATCTGGGCGAGGCGGCCGATGTGCCGCAGGACGATGACCTGGCGGTGGTCGATGCCCTGATCGCCGAGCGCGATGAATGGAAGGACCGCGCCCTTCGTGCCGTGGCCGAGGCCGAGAATACCAAGCGCCGTGCCGAGACCCAGGCCAATGACGCGCGCGCCTATGCGATCCAGCGCTTTGCCAAGGATCTGCTTAGCGTGGCCGATACCCTGGAGCGCGGCCTGCAGCAGGCCCCGAAGGACGCCGAGGGCCCTGTGGCGGCCATCGTCACCGGCCTGGAGCTGACCCAGAAGTCGCTGCTGTCGGCCTTTGAGGCCAATGGTCTGACCCGTGTTGAGCCGCAGGCCGGTGAGGCTTTCGATCCGCACCTGCATCAGGCGATGATGGAACAGCCGTCTGACACCCTGCCGGGCGGCTCTGTGATCCAGACCCTGCAGCCGGGCTATGCCCTGTTCGGCCGCACCGTGCGTGCCGCCATGGTGGTGGTCGCCGCCAAGGGCTCGGGCCCGTCAGGTGTCGATACGCGCGCCTGATTTTCTGGCGATGTGATTGAAGAAGGGGCGGCTCAAACGGGCCGCCCCTTTTTTACTGCCCTCACCCTTGAGGGGAAGGGCAGGGGTGGGGGTGACACCCTTGGATAGGCTGACGGTGTCACCCTCATCCCCGACCCTTCTCCCATCAAGGGAGAAAGGAGCAGAAAGAAGGGAGGTTAGCGGAGATGGGCTTGGAAATGGTCCAGCAGGCGCGTCCAGCCATCCCTGGCGTCGGCTTCGCGGTAGCTGGCGCGATAGTCGGCATGAAAGCCGTGGGGGGCTCCGTCGTAGAGGATGATCTGGCTGTCGGTCTGGCCCGCGGCCTTCAGGGCCCCATTCATCGCATGGACGGTGTCGTTGGGGATGCCCCCATCTTCGGACCCATAAAGGCCCAGCACGGGGGCCTTCAGATCCTTGGCCAGGTCGATTGGCCAGGGGCGCCCAGCCTCGACCTGGGCCTCGGTCGCATCGGTGGCGGGGGCGAGGCGGCCGTACCAGGCGACGCCGGCCTTGATGGCGTCAAAGCGGGCAGCAGCCTGCCAGACCACCTTGCCGCCCCAGCAATAGCCGGTAATGCCCACCCGGTCCGTGTCGGCAAGGGCCTGGGTGGCGGCCCAGTTCAGGGTGGCCTGGATATCGCCCATGACCTGTTCATAGCCGGCCTTGGCGACGATCCTCATGATGGCCTGCATGTCGCTGAGCGGGGCCGGGTCGGCTTCGCGCACGAAGAAGGCCGGGGCGATGGCAACATAGCCCGCGCTGGCCAGGCGCCGGCAGATGTCGCGGATGTATTCGTGGACGCCAAAGATTTCGGACACGACGATGACGACAGGGAAGGGGCCTTCGCTGTGAGGCCGCGCCACATGGGCGGGCAGGTCGAAGCCGTCAGCGGAGGGATAGGTCACGTCAGCGGTGATCAGACCTTCCGAGGCCGTGGTGATGGGGCTGGCAGCCTGGCTGAGCGCAGCGGGCGCGTAGGTGGCAAAGAAGAGGCCCCCTACTGTAGCCAGGCCCAGCGTGCGGCGGCTGGGGGCAATCTGGTCGGGGCCAAGGCCCTCGGGCCGGGTAATCAGGACCATGTCAGTCTCCGTTCGTCGGCAAGTTAAGCCCGAACCTTGACCCAGACGGACCTCGCCGTCGATCCCTCAGGTGACCTTGCGCAAGGTCAGGTTGATCCGTCCGCCGCCCGGGACCAGTCGGGACGAGCCTGGCAGCAGGCGGTCGATGCCGTGGCGCGCCAGGCGGGCCGGACCCGTCAGGGCACAGATGTCGCCCGAGGTCAGCTTCAGCCCCTGTGTGCGCCCCCCTTGGGCGGGGCCGATACGAAACAGGGCTGTATCGCCCAGCGAAATCGATAGGACCGGAGCGTTCAGATCCTGTTCGTCCCGATCCTGATGCAGGCCCATGCGCGCTTCATGGCGATAGAGATTGACCAGGCAGGCGTCCGGCGGTGAGGGCCAGCCGGTAAGCTCAGACCACAGGTCCAGCAGGATCCGGGGCAGGGCGGGCCACGGCTGGTCGGTCACCGGATGGTGGGCCTGATAGCGATAGCCCGCGCGGTCGGACACCCAGCCCAGCGGCCCCAGATTGGTCATCTGCACCGAAAAAGGCCGTCCGCCCGTTGTGACCGGCTGATAGAAGGGGGCCTGATCCACCGCCGCCAGCACCTGGTTCAGCAAGGCCTGCTGCGCCTCCATGCCAAGGGCCGAGGGCCACAGCCGGAAGCCTTCGATCCCGGTCGGGGTTTCGCGCAGATTAAAGGGGGTCATCGGCTGCAGATAGGGATTTTCGTCCGACTTCGCCATGAAAGCCCAATGAATCCAATTCCTGGTGCAGGAAGCCCTTGCGGCGACTGCGGTCTTTCCCATATCCGGGCCATCCTGGTTGCTGACCGCGGCAAGACGCGGCTTCGACCACAGACGTTCAATCTGCCCGACCGGGTCACCGGGGAGGCTTTCAGCCCAACTGGGGGCGGTCACGCGCGGCGCTTTTCGAAGGCCGCCGCATCGCCCGCCGCAAGGAGTGAAAAGACAAGCTCATGGCCAAGATCATCGGCATCGACCTCGGCACCACCAACTCGTGCGTCGCCGTCATGGACGGCAAGAACCCCAAGGTCATCGAAAACGCCGAAGGCAACCGCACGACCCCGTCGGTCGTCGCCATTCAGGACAGCGGTGAGGTCCTGGTGGGCCAGCCCGCCAAGCGCCAGGCCGTGACCAACCCGGCCAACACCTTCTTCGCCATCAAGCGCCTGATCGGCCGCACCTTTGGCGACCCGGTCGTGGCCAAGGACAAGGACATGGTCCCCTTCGAGATCTCGAAGGGTCCGAACGGCGACGCCTGGGTCAAGGCCCATGGCAAGGACTACTCGCCCCAGCAGGTCTCGGCCTTCACCCTGGGCAAGATGAAGGAGGCCGCCGAGGCCTATCTGGGTGAGCCTGTCACCCAGGCCGTCATCACCGTCCCGGCCTACTTCAACGACGCCCAGCGCCAGGCCACCAAGGACGCCGGCAAGATCGCCGGCCTGGAAGTCCTGCGCATCATCAACGAGCCGACCGCGGCGGCCCTGGCCTATGGCCTGGACAAGAACGACGGCCAGAAGATTGCTGTCTATGACCTGGGCGGCGGCACCTTCGACGTCTCGATCCTGGAGATCGGCGACGGCGTCTTCGAGGTGAAGTCGACCAACGGCGACACCTTCCTGGGCGGTGAAGACTTCGACATGCGCCTGGTCGACTACCTGGCTGACGAGTTCAAGAAGGAGCAGGGCGTCGACCTGCGCTCGGACAAGCTGGCCCTGCAGCGCCTGAAGGAAGAGGCCGAAAAGGCCAAGAAGGAACTGTCCTCGACCACCCAGTATGAGGTCAACCTGCCGTTCATCACCATGAACGCCTCGGGCCCGCTGCACCTGAACATCAAGCTGTCGCGCGCCAAGCTGGAAGCCCTGGTCGA
>DLIT01000137.1:6779-9016 GCA_002483865.1 Brevundimonas sp. UBA7635 | reverse complement strand
GTTAACGGTCGGGGCGTTTTTCGTTTGACCTGCTTCCCTTGGCCCGCTCATCCCTTCGTCGAGATGAGCGAGGGTAAGGTGTATAGTTACGGCCCTGTTTCTAGACGCCGTTCACAATCCGCTTGCATCAATTTGATAATTAGCTAATTGTCTTATCGTGAGCCAGGTATTCAAAGCCCTTTCTGATCCAACTCGCCGCCGGGTTCTTCAGCTTCTTCGTCAGGGGCCGATGAGCGCGGGCGATCTTAGTGATCATTTCGAGGTCTCAAAGCCGACCATGTCGGCCCACTTCAACGTTCTGCGTGAGGCCGATCTGGTCCATGCCGAAAAGGTGGGCAAGTCTGTCGTCTATCACCTGAAACTCTCTGTCCTGGAGGATGCACTCCTGGGATTCGTCCATTCCTTTGGCCTCGATGCAGGGGCTTCAGAACGGGAGACCAAGCGATGAACAAGGAACTGGTTAGAAGTCTGGCCTGGGGGATCGGCATCCTGATTCTCGCCCTCATTGCCAGCACAGCCCGGGCGCGTGGCCTGATAGATCAGGAAACCACGACGCGGATCGTGCTGGGAGCAACAGGCTTGATGGTGGTCGCCTTTGGCAATCGCATCCCCAAGACCTTTGCCTCCTCTGGGGCGGCACGGAAATCAAAGCGGGTCGCTGGTTGGTCCATGGTCATCAGCGGCCTTATCTATGCGGCAGCCTTTGCCTTTGCGCCCCTGCAGGTGGCGATCTGGCTCGGGTGCGGGGCCGTGGCAATCGGGATCGCTATCACCGTCCTCTATTGCGCTCGCCAAGCGCGCTATAGAGCCCTGTTCTAACCATATTGGTACTATGATCGCCCGCCTTGCCATCAAGCTGACCCCGCGCGCCAACGCCGATCGGATCGACGGCTGGGACGTGGACCCCGATGGGCGTCCGGTGCTGAAAGTTCGGGTCCGTGCCCAGCCGGTGGAGGGCGAGGCCAATGCCGCCCTGGTCGCCTTTCTGGCCAAGGCGCTGGGCGTGCCCAGGCGCGCGGTCAGCCTGGCACGCGGCGGCCAGTCACGCCTGAAGATGATCGAGATCGCCGATCTGGATGATGACGAGGTGCGCCAGCGCCTGTCGCAGGCCTAAGGGCCCGGTTGCGGGATTTAGAGCTTTACCGCGCAGCACTCTGACGATTTTATGGGCCCCATTGTTTGCCCGCCCATGCGGGTGCGAGGGGGATCTCGCCCATGTTGCTTAATCGTCTGCGAGGCCCAAGCCTCGCTGTTCTTACCTGCGCGCTCGGAGCCTTGGCCCTGTCTGCCTGTGCCTCGACCGGACCGGCCTCGTCGTCCGACAGCACGACCACGGCTTCCAGCGACCGGACCATGGCACCGGGCCTGGATGGCTGGGCCAACCAGGACCCCTATCCGTCGACCTATCGTGGCCTGCCCCGCCAGAACATGGCCCTGGTCGGGGCCACGGTCTTCACTGGAGCGGGTGAGAAGATCGACAATGGGGTGGTCGTGGTTACCGATGGTCGCATCGTCGCCGTTGGCGATGCCTCAACCCCCGTGCCGGGCGGCCACCAGGTGGTGGACGCACGCGGTCGCTTTGTCACGCCGGGCGTTATCGATATCCACTCGCACCTGGGCGTTTACCCGTCCCCGGGCGTCCAGGGCATGAGCGACGGTAACGAGGCGACCAACCCGAATACCGCACAGGTCTGGGCCGAACATTCACTGTGGCCTCAGGACCCCGGTTTCAACACCGCTCGTGCGGGCGGTGTGACCACGCTTCAGATCCTGCCCGGCTCTGCCAACCTGTTCGGTGGTCGCGGTGTCACCGTGCGCAATGTGCCGTCGGTCACCATGCAGGGGATGAAGTTCCCTGGTGCCCCCTATGGCCTCAAGATGGCCTGTGGCGAGAACCCCAGCCGCGTCTATGGCAGCCGCAACCAGACCCCGGCCACCGGCATGGGTAATGTCGCCGGCTATCGCGCTGCCTTCATCGCCGCGCGCGACTACAAGGCCAAGTGGGACAAGTGGCGCGAGGATGGCAAGGGTACGCCTCCGACCCGCAACCTGCAGATGGAGACCCTGGCAGGCGTGCTGGATGGCTCGATCCTGATCCAGAACCACTGCTATAGGGCTGACGAGATGGCGGTCATGCTCGATATCGCCAACGAGTTTGGCTACAAGATCAAGACCTTCCACCACGCGATCGAGGCCTACAAGATTGCGCCGCGCCTGGCCCGCGAAGAGGTCTGCGC
>DLIT01000137.1:2772-6730 GCA_002483865.1 Brevundimonas sp. UBA7635 | reverse complement strand
GGGCTCGTGCGCCGTCATCCACTCGGACGACGAATACCTGACCCAGCGCCTGAACCAGGAGGCGGCGGCTGCGCTGTCGGCGGGTCGTCGCGCGGGGATGGATATCACTGAAGCCCACGCCATGTCGTGGATCACGCTGAATGCCGCCAAGGCCATCGGCATCGACAAGGAAACCGGCTCGCTGGAGGTCGGCAAGCGCGCCGACGTGGTGATCTGGAGCGCCAATCCCTTCTCGGTCTATGCCCGGGCCGATCAGGTCTTCATCGATGGCGGCCTGGCCTTTGACCGCACCAATCCTGCCTATCAACCTGTATCCGATTTCGAACTGGGCCAGCCTGGCTATGGCCAGGCTGCGGCTGGCAACGCCCAGGGAGCTCGCTGAACCATGCGCATCAAGTCACTTCTTGCGGGCGCTGTTGCAGCCCTGGCCCTGAGCGGTCCGGCCTTGGCCCAGGACATTGCCATTACCAATGGCCGGATCCTGACCGGGACCTCGGTCATCGAGAACGGCACGGTGGTCATCCGTGGCGGTAAGGTGGTTTCGGTCGGCACGGGCGCGGCCCCGGCTGGCCTCAAGGTCGTGGACGCGACGGGCAAGGTGGTCACGCCGGGCCTGGTGGCGGTCGATGCCGGCCTGGGCGGATCGGAAATCTCGTCGGTGACGGGCTCCAACGACCTGGGCAATGCGGCCAACAGCCTGACGGCGGCCTTTGATGTTTCCTATGGGTTGGATCCCTGGTCCTTTGCCCTGCCGGTGGCGCGCCTGGGCGGGATCACCCGTGCGGTGGTCATGCCGCGCCACGCGGGTTCGGGGTCGGGCCATGCCCATGACGATTCCGACTTTGCCGGTGCCGGTCATGGTGGCTTCCAGACGCCGGGCCTGTTTGCCGGCCAGGCCGCGGTCATCAAGCTGAACAGCGGCACGGACATCCTGGTCAAGCCGCGCGTGGCCATGGTCGCGCCCTTTGGCGAGGCCGGGGCGCGGGTCGCCGGGGGTGCGCGCGGGGCCGAGTTTGTCCTGTTCAAGGAAACCCTGGCCGAGGTTCGCCTCTATGCCCGCAACAAGGCCGCCTATGAGCGCGCGGGCCTGCGCGGCCTGTCGCTGTCGCGGGCGGACCTGGAAGCCCTGATCCCGGTTGCCAACGGCACCATGCCGCTGGTGGTGACGGTGCGCCGCGCCTCGGACATCCTGCAGGTCCTGCGCCTGGCCCAGGAGGAAGGCGTCAAGGTCATCCTGGACAGCGCCGAGGAAGGCTGGATGGTCGCCGACCAGATCGCCGCCGCTCGTGTGCCGGTCCTGGTCAATGCCCTGGCCAACCTGCCCTCGTCGCTGGAAATGCGGGGGGCGCGAATGCAGAACGCCGCCGCGCTGCACGCCGCCGGGGTCGTGATCGCGATCAAGGGATCGGACGGCACCGGCCGTATCCGCGAGATGCGCTACAACGCCGGCAACGCCGTGTCGCATGGCCTGCCATTCGACGCCGCCCTGGCCGCCATCACCGTCAACCCGGCCCGCATCTTCGGCTTCGAAGGCCAGTTCGGCGAGCTGAAGGCCGGGGCCGCCGGTGACGTGGTTGTCTGGTCCGGCGATCCGCTGGAGCCGCTCAGCCAACCTGCGGCCGTTGTGGTCGACGGGGTCGAGCAGCCGCTGCAGTCGCGCACCCTGATGCTGCGTGACCGCTATCGCACCGGTGGCGAAGGGGCCATGCCCCCCGCCTATCCGCAGTAGGGCGTTCGCAACCGCCGGGCTCTGGGGTTCTGGAAAAAAACAGGGTCTCAAGAGTCTCATCTGTCCAATCCGCCACAAGGCCGCAAAGGACAGGTGTCAGCCTGCCACAGGGGGTAACCTTGGCGGGCTGATTGCGGACCTGGCCAGAGATGGCGGGTAAAAACAGGGGGTTGGAAGCCAACAATAGGATGGCTGAGTGGCTGTTGCCGTCGGTTTCACCCCCACCCAACCCTCCCCCCCTCAAGGGGGAGGGCTTTTTTATGGGCCGAGACCGGGCCTTTCGTGGTGGAGCGGGCTGGGTCATAAGGCCGTCATGCCAACCACCCTCTACATCGACGCCGATGCCTGTCCTGTGAAGGAGGAGGTGTTTCGCGTGGCCCGTCGCTATGGGCTGAAGGTCTTTGTGGTCTCCAACAGCTGGATCAATATCCCGCGTGAGAGCCTGATCGAGCAGGTGGTGGTCGATGCCGGGCCGGACATTGCCGATGACTGGATCGCCGAACGGGCCGGGGTAGGGGACGTGGTCATCACCCAGGATATTCCCCTGGCCGAACGCTGCCTGAAGGCCGGGGCCCAGGCGCTGAAATCCAATGGCACGGCCTTTACCCCCGACAGCATAGGCTCGGCCCTGGCCGGCCGGATGGTGGGCGAGCACCTGCGGTCCATGGGGGTGGCAACCACCGGCCCGCCGCCGTTCAGCAACGCCGACCGCTCGAAGTTTCTGCAGGCGCTGGACACCGCCGTGGTGCGGGCCCGCAAGGCGGCGGCACCATGAGCCGGATTCCCGAGGATGAGCTGGAGTTCCGCTTCTTTCGCGCGGGCGGACCGGGTGGCCAGAACGTCAACAAGGTCTCGACCTCGGTGCAGATGCGCTTTGATGTCAGAAACTCGCCCAGCCTGACCGAGCCGGTTAAGCAAAGGCTGATGAAGCTGGCGGGCAGCCGTCTGACCCTGGACGGGGTGATCGTCATCACTGCCGTGCGGTTTCGCACCCAGGAACGCAACCGCGCCGATGCCATCGCCCGGCTGGACGAGATGGTGGCCGAGGCCTCGATCAAGCCGGTCTATCGGGTGCCGACCCGACCGACCAAGGCGTCCAAGGAACGGCGACTGAAGGCCAAGTCCAGCCGATCGACCATCAAGTCGGGGCGCGGCAGGGTCAGCTTCGACTGAGGCCGATCAGTCCTCGGCGGGGCGGAACAGCAGAAGAGCGATCTTGCCCTCTTCGTTGAAGCCGATCAGCCAGTCGGTGGCCTGGTTGGCAAAGACCACGCGGAACTTCTCGGCTCCATTCTCGGTGCCCTTGGCCTGGGCCGTCTGCAACGGGCCGAACTGGCGCAGCAGGGGCGTTATCTGCTCGGACTGCTCGCGGATCTTGGCCGCCAGATCCGGCGTCATGGTCGAATAGTCGACACTCTCATTGGTCAGGCCGATGATGGTCTGGCGCAGGGTCATCAGGGCCTTGCCCGTATTGGTCCGGGTGTTCAGCTGAGCCGGGGCCGCGGGGGCTGCGCTGCCGTCGGGGCGGGTCGAGGCCGGGGGAGTCACCGCCGTCTGGCCGGACTCCAGGCCGGATGCCAGGGCCGAGCCCGCAGGCAGGGCCATCAGGGCCACGCTGGCCGCAATCATCAGGGTCTTCATCTCAAGGGCTCCTTCAAGCCGTCCTGGTCGTCAGCCGATGATTCCCGGCCAAAGCGTCAGGACCAAGGCGCTGATCGAGGCGCAGACCGCAAGGGTCAGGGCGGCCACCGTCCAGGCGCGGGGTTCAGATTTCTGGATCACAACGGTCTGGGCCTGGGGCGGGTTCTGCACCAGCTGCGACAGGGCCTTCATCGTGGCGAGGGCTTCGTCGAGGGTTTCCTTGACCTGGTTGGCCGGACCCAGTTCGCGGCGGATCCAGCGCTCAACGATAGGCTTGGCCGCTTCCCAAAGGTCGTGATCAGGGTTCAGGCGACGGGCCACACCCTCGACCGAGACCATGGTCTTTTGCAGCAGGACCAGCTCGGGCCGCATCCTCATGTCGAACAGGGCGGTGATCTCGAACAACTGGCCCAGCAGGCGACCCATGGACACCTGGCTGGCGGCGCGCCCGATCACCGGCTCACCCACGGCGCGCAGGGCCTGGGCAAAGGTGTCGACGGAATGATGCGGCGGCACATAACCGGCCTCGAAGTGGACGCGCGAAATCCGGGCATAGTCGCGGCTGATGAAGCCCCACAGGATCTCGGC
>DLIT01000137.1:0-2683 GCA_002483865.1 Brevundimonas sp. UBA7635 | reverse complement strand
TTGCCCTCGTGCAGGTCGGCGTGGAAGACGCCGTGGTCGAGCGCCTGGGTCAGGAAGCCGCGCACGACGCGGTCGGCCAGGGCATCCTTGTCGAGGCCGGGCAAGGTTTCCAGCGCCGGGTCGGTCATCGGCCGGCCATTGGCCCATTCCAGCGTCAGCACCCGCTTGCCCACCCCGTCCCAGACGACGGCGGGGGCGGACATATAGCCGTCCTTGGCCATGACCTCGGCCAGTTCGGAGGCGGCGGCGGCTTCCAGCCTCATGTCCAGTTCCAGCGACAGGGCGCGGGCGATGATCTCGACAAAGGCCTGGGGCTCCAGCCGCCGGGCGGGCGGGACGAAGCGGTTGACCAGCCCGGCGCCCAGACGCATGGCGTCCAGCCCCTGCGAGACCTTTCGCTCTACGCCGGGGCGCAGAACCTTGACCGCCACCTTGCGACCGTCGGCCAGACGCGCGGGGTGGGCCTGTGCCAGAGACGCTGCGCCCACTGCCGGACCAAATTCCGAGTACAGACTATCGACCGGACGCCCGATGGAGCGCTCGATCTCGCGGCGCGCCTCCTCGACAGGGAAGGGCGGCAGCTTGTCTTTCAGGTGGCCGAGGTCCTGTGCGAACTGAAGGCCAAAAATATCGGCGCGCGTGGCCAGAACCTGACCCAGTTTGATCGCCACCGGACCCAGTTGCTCGCAGGCGGCACCGACGCGCTGGCCGGGACGGCCCGCCTTCAGCTTGCCGCTGGCGAAGGCCTGAACCAGAGACGCGAACGGACGGCCCCATGGCGGCAGCAGGTGATTGGCCTCACGCGGAATCAGGGCGTCGTGGCGCGCCAGAACCCACCCCCACTGCATCAGCCGAAAGGCCGAACGCACCGGCGTCTTGATCCGCACGGCCTCGGGTTTGGGCGGCGGGGTCTTGAAGGTCAGCCGGCTCAGAGCGCCCACCCGTGGTGGATGGCCGTCACACCGCCGGTCAGGTTGGTTACGCTGACGCGGCTGAAACCGGCGTCCTCGATCATGCCCTTGAAGGTGTTCTGGTCCGGGAAGCGACGGATCGATTCCACCAGATACTGGTAGCTGTCGCGGTCCTTGGCGACCAGTTGGCCGATGCGCGGAATGGCATGGAACGACCACAGGTCATAGGCCTTGCGCATGGCCGAAGTGGTGGGGCGCGAAAACTCCAGACACATGAAGCGGCCACCCGGCTTCAACACGCGGCGGGCTTCTTTCAGCGCCACCGGAATATCGGCCACGTTGCGGATGCCAAAGCTGATGGAATAGGCATCGACCGAGGCGTCCGGCAGAGGCAGGTTCATGGCATCGCCGACGGTCCAGATCATTTCCGGTTCACCGCCCTTGTGCACGCCCGCCAAAATCATTTCGGCGTTGTAGTCCAGCACGATGACCTGGGCATCCTTGCCGCCACGGCGTTCCTGTGCGGCGCGAGCCATTTTGGAATAGCGACGCGACATATCACCGGTGCCACCGGCCACATCGAGGATGACCTCGCCCGGTCGGGCATTCAGCTTGGCAGCGGCAATGTCCTTCCAGACGCGGTGGACGCCCACGCTCATCAGGTCGTTCATCACATCATAGCTGGACGCAACGGAATCAAACACGCCGCGCACCATGCGCACCTTTTCGCGCGCATCCACATCGCGGAAACCAAAGGAAGAAGTCTTGCCCGACAGCGTGTCGGCGGGCTGTTCGCTGGAAGGGGCGGAGGACGCGTCAGAGGAGGTCATGCGTAGGGTTTAGCGCCTGCTGCGCGCCTCGTCATCCGTCGAAGCGCGGGAATGTTGTCGGTATAGGGGAAAGTCACTTGTCGCTGGCCGGTTGCACACGCTACGCCTTTAGCCAACAACGATACCTAGGGGACGGATTATGACTACGGCACCGCAACAGATCGATCTCGCCACTGCGCTGGAACAGCTGCCGCACTGGAGCCGTGCCGACGAGAGCCGCCCCGCCATCTTTCGCTCGCTGAAGTTTGCCGACTTTAATGCGGCTTTCGGCTTTATGGCGCGCGTGGCGATCGAGGCGGAAAAGCGCGATCACCATCCCGAATGGTTCAATGTCTACAACCGCGTGGACATCACCCTGACCACCCATGACGCGGGCGGCGTGACCCAACGCGACCTGCAACTGGCGGCATTCATCGACGCCGCCGCCAAGGAGATAGCCCAATGAGCGGCCGCGTCGCAGGCAAGATCGCCTTGATCACCGGCGCGGCGGGTGGTCTGGGGCAGGCCATGGCGCGGATGCTGGCGCGCGAAGGGGCTCGTCTGGCTCTGACCGACATTGACGAGGGGCGCGTTCAGGTGCTCGCCGACAGCATCAATGCCGAGCATCCGGACACCGCCTTCGCCTATGCCCACGATGTGACGTCCGAGGCTGACTGGCAGCGCGTGATCGCGGCGGCTGTGGCGGATCTGGGCGGGCTGTCGGTCCTTGTGAACAATGCCGGCATTGGCGGGCAATTGCTTTATGCCGAGCAGGATACGCTGGAGAACTGGCGCAAGGTTCAGGCGGTAAATCTGGAATCCGTCATGCTGGGCTGCAAGCATGCCCTGCCGCATTTAAAGGCTGCACCGGCGGCCAGCATCATCAACATTTCGTCCATTGCAGGGTTGGCCGCCTCGCCGGGTATGGGGGCCTATAACGCCACCAAGGCGGCGGTCTGGCTC
>DLIT01000130.1:17072-31010 GCA_002483865.1 Brevundimonas sp. UBA7635 | reverse complement strand
GGCGGCGGTGGTCGGGCGGGTACGACCGGCGAACTGGCCGTCAGGGGTGCGCAGGCTGTCGCCACGGCGGAACAGCGGCGAGGCAGGGGCGCGATTGCCGCCGCTTAGCAGACGACCCAGCATGAAACCGGCCAGCAGAGGCATGAACATGGAGGTGCCATTGGCCTCGGTGCGCTGTTGGCACTGACCGGCACCGAACTCTTGCTCGCAGTCGGCTTGAGAGCCGAACTTCGGCGCATTCTCGGCGGCCTGGTTGGCAGCGGTGCGATAGGCGGCTTCACATTCCGACGCGCTGGCCGTGCCCGAGGCCACGCATTCATCCATGGACTGGAAGGCCCCTTCGACGCGCGTGTCCCAGCTGCCTTCCGGCGAGGCGGCAGCGTTGGTCGCGGCGGCATTGTTCTGCGGGGCATTGGCTTGGGGCGGAGAGCCACAGGCGGCGAGCGTGAAGCTGGCCGTTGCCATCAGGCTGCTGAGATGCAGCACGCGCGAGCGCTTCAGACGGTCCATGCCGGAGGTCGATGCTTTCGGATCAGCCATAAGACCGCAATGCCTCGCTAAAATATGCCGCTTTCGGCACGCCAGAATCTTCTAAACTGTGTATCGCTTATCCGCCTCAGTGAACAAGGTCCGGCATGCAACGTATCGATTTCGCCCCGCGCCCCGATTGGGAGGCCAAGGCCCGCGCTGTCGGCTTCACATGGAGCCATGACAACGGCCAGCCCTATTGGGACGAGACGGCGGCCTATGCCTTTTCGCTGGAGCAGATCGAGAACGATATCGAGGCCCCCACCGAAGAACTGCACGACATGTGTCTGGATCTAGTGGCCGAGGTTGTGGCGTCTCAAGAGCTGATGGAGGCGGTCGATATCCCCGCCGACATGCGCGACTATGTCGCCAACACTTGGAAACATGTCCAGCCGTCGCTTTATGGCCGGTTTGACTTTGCCTATGACGGCAACGGTCCGGCCAAGCTGTACGAATACAATGCAGACACCCCCACCAGTATTTTCGAGACGGGCGTGTTCCAGTGGCTTTGGCTGGAAGAGCAGATAGAGGCGGGCGTACTGCCGCCCCATGCCGATCAGTTCAACAGCCTGCATGAAAAGCTGGTGGCGCGCTTTGCCCAGCTGTTCCCGCCGATCACGCCGATCCATTTCTCATCGGACGCCAACTTCGTCGAGGACCGCCAGACGGTGCTGTTCCTTGAGGACATTGCGGTTCAGGCCGATCTGAAGCCGCGCTTTGTCGCCATCAACGACATCGGCGTGGACGCTGCGGGCCGCTTTGTCGATCTGGAGGACCGACCGATCACGGCCCTGTTCAAACTCTATCCGTGGGAAGACATGTTGCGCGATCCGTTCGCGCGCCATCTGTCGGCCAGCGGTGTGCGGATGCTGGAACCGGCATGGAAGGCGATCTTGTCAAACAAGGCCATTCTGCCCCTGCTGTGGCAACGCCATCCGGGCCATCCCAATCTTCTGGAAGCCTATTTCGAGGATGATCCGGCCCGTTCGGCCTTGGGCCGTGACTATGCGCGCAAACCCTTCTTCTCGCGCGAAGGGGCCAATGTCGAACTGTTCGACAAGGGCCGCAGCAGCGGGGTTCAGGATGGTGGCTACGGCGAAGGCCGCCACATCCTTCAGGCCCTACACGCCCCGCCGCGCTTTGCGGGCAACCATGTCATCGTGGGTTCATGGATCGTCGGCGATGCGGCTGCCGGAATGGGCCTGCGCGAGGATACGGGCCGCGTGACCCGCAATACCTCGCGCTTCTTGCCGCACTTTATCCGCTAGGGATCAGTAGGTCAGGCGAACGCCTGCTCTGAGGGTGCGCGGGGCCGTATAGCCTTCGACGCCCGTGGCGGTGACCGAGGTGGCGACGTCTTCGTCGAACACATTGTCCAGCGCCAGCCACAGGGCGGCATGGCGGTCGAACTGCCATTCGGTGCGGGCATCGACGGTCCATGCCGCCTTGAGCGTGCGGCTGTTCAGGTCGTCGTCGAAGCGGTCAGACTCATAGCGGGCGCTGATACCCATCTGCCAATCGGTAACGGGTTGCCAGTCCACGCCCAGCGTCGCGGCCCATTCGGGGGCCTGTGCGGGGCGAAGGCCCGTCAGTTGCGGGGCGGCCCTGCCGCCGTCCACTTCGGAATCGGTCCATGCCAGAGCGCCGCGCAGATACAGGGCGTCGGTCACAGCATAGCGTCCGTTCAGTTCGACGCCCACGGCCTCGATGGTTCCGGCATTCTGGCGCTGACGCAGCACGCCGCCTGCGGGCACAAAGCCCGCGCGCGGGAAGGTACCGGGGCCCTCGGCCAAGGTCACATTGACGATCACATCGTCGATACGGTTCCAGAACAGCACCCCGCCCAGCGCCAGACGGCCGCTGTCATAATCAGCACCTGCCTCGACCCCGCTCAGCTTTTCGGGCACCAGAGCGGCATTGGCCTCGGTCAGATCATTGCCGACACGGAACGGGCGGTGCAGTTCATTCAGGCTGGCCGGACGGAAACCTGTGTAGGCCGAGCCGCGCAGCGACACCGTTTCGCTCAGGGCGCGCCGCACGCCAAGACGGGCGCTGATGACTTCGTCTGAGCGTTTGTCCTCGCCTTCGTCCAGCAGCAGCCCACCATTTTCCAGATCGGCCTCGCGGCGGAAACCGTTCTCATTTGTCCACTGGTCCAGACGCAGGCCACCGGCGATCAGCCACGGCCCGCCCGTCCATGATCCGTCGGCGTAAAGACCTGCCACCGAAGCCTCGCCGCCCGCTTTGCGGTCGCGGGTGAAGGCCCCGTTCATGAAGCGGAACAGTTCCTGCGTCTGCCCCTCGTTAAAGCGGGCATCGGCACCGACTTCCCATTCCAGAATCCCGCCTGCCAGCCCATCGCGTCGACGCACGGCGGCATTGACGCCCCAGCCTTCAGCGGGGGTGCGATACTGTTCATTGGCAGGCGTAGTGGTGTTGCGGTCCGCCGTTACCGAGGCCGAGGAATTAAATAGGTTGCTGTGGGTGGACCATGCTTGAAGTCGCCATCCGGTTACGCCTTCGCTCGGCTGGCGGGCTAGGGTGGCCGACACGCTGTGGCCACTGGCATTGGCGCGGTTCTCGCCCAAGCCCGAACCTCGATCCTCTTCCCACGTGGCGGCCCGAACCGACATCTGCACATCGTCCGCCACAGCATAGTCGAGACGACCCGACAGGGCCTCGGCCTTCAGGTCCATAGGACGGTCAGCCACGCCCGCTGCAGAGCCCCGTACAGGCACATAGCCGTCGCTGACTTCATGTAGACCCGAAACGGTCAGGGCCACACGCCCGTGCGATACGCCCGCGGTGCCCGCGGCGCGAAGACCGCCACGCTCGGCGATGGACAGGTCCAGCACGCCGCCATCGGCATCACGCTCGCTCAGAGCCACCACACCGGTCAGCGCGCCCGCGCCATAGGGACCCGCGCCCGCGCCACGGATGACATCGATGTTGCCAAGGCTTTCAGGGATGGCCTGCGCCCAGATCACCCAGTTGCCGAACGGGTCATTCAGCGGCACCCCGTCCAGAGTGACCAGCGCCCGTCCGGCACCTGTCGGTGCAATGGCGCGCAAGGACAGGCCTTGGGTTGTCGGATTGGCGGCCAGACTGTCTGCACGGCGGAACAGCGAGACATTGGGCACTTCGCGCAGAGCGGTATCGGTTCGCCCCGCGCCCTTCCCTGGGTCTTGCCCCAGCCGGATGACGGCGAAGGCGGCCTCAGACGCCGCCGGTGGCAGGCGCGCTGCCGTCACCACAACCTCCTGCACCTGAACAGGTTCGGACAGATCGGTGGGAGGCGTTTGATAATCGAACACGGCAAAACCTTAACTCGTGGGGGCGCAGTACGAGAACGCCGTGATGCGCCGTCCCTGTCAACAATCGGGCATAACAAAAGCCCCGCCGAAAGGGTTCGGCGGGGCTTTGGCCGTCAGTGAAACTGATGGACTTAGTTCGACGGCGCGGCGTCGCGAATGTTGTCAGCCTTTTGTTCGGCTTGTTCAGCCACAACGTCGGCCTGAGCATTCAGAGCGTCGGTCTGTGCGTCGGTTGCAGCAGCGTCAGCTTGGTTTTCCAGCTGGGTTACAGCCACGTCGGCTTGAGCTTCGACGGCGTCGGCGCGGGCGTCGGCTTCCTTCTCGGCAGCGTTCTGGCAAGCAGCCAGGCCGGTCATGGCAGCAACAGAAATGGCAGCAAGTACGAGTTTACGCATAAGGGGGCTCCTCCCAAAGTGCGGTGAAAAAACATAAACGTCGTGGACTCACATTCGGTTCACGCGCCCGTGAACTTTTGTCGAAATGCGAACGCGAAAATGTCGCCCTCCGCCATAGAGAATGCCCCGGAGCCAACGGCTCCGGGGCACGATAATCTTGATTTCAGAAAGACTTACTGGATTTCAGAGATCGACAGGGTGCCGGATTCGATTTCACCCGAAATCGTACCGACCCAGACGTCATAGACGCCTTCCTGCGCGCGATTGAAGTGAACGCGCGGGTTCAGATCGCCGTCGCTGTCGTCATCGCAATAGAAGCTGCCGTCCGGCGCATTGATCATCAGCGTGGTGTCGCCGTCCGACGCGAAGGTGAAGGTCAGCGGGTTGCTGCCGTTCGCACGATAGGTCAGCTCATAGTCCGGAGCTTGCGAGACATAGCCCGAGCACTGGCCGTCGACCGATGAAGCCGAGACACTGCCACCAGCGGCCATGGTGACGGTGTGCGGATCCGGTGTGAACCCTGCGCGCAGGATGACTTCACCGAAGTTGGCCTCCTGCGACATATCGATGGTGGAACCGGACGCCACTTCACTGGAGGCCAGTTCAGAGATTTCCAGACGGGCGTTGGCGGTGTTCTCGTTAAAGGTGCCAACCCAGATGTGATAGTTGCCCGAGGCAGGGCGCGGGAAGCCGACTTCCGGATTGAGGTCGTTGGCATCGTCATTGCACTGCCACGAACCGCCCGGATCGCGGATGACCAAGGTGGTGTCTTCGCTGGACGTCACGCGGATGTTCAGCGGCATGTCGCCTGCCGTATAGCGCAGCACATAGTCGGGGTTATGCCCGATGTTGCCGTTGCAACGCCCGCCCGCCAGACGGCCCGCGTCGGTGCCGCCACCAGCGGTGAGTTCGACCACGTGGGGATCAGGGGTGAACCCCGCTTCCAGGCGAACCTGGCCAAAGACGGGAGTACCGCGCCAGTCCTGAGCCTGTGCAGCCGTAACCGGTGCCATAGCGAGGGCGGCGATCAGCACAGGACGGATGAATCGCGACATGTCTTATCTCCAAAGCCGAACTTCGTTCGTAAGGAAGAGGGTTATGCGATTGCCCAGAGGTTAGGGCAATCCACAGACATGTTATCGCCATTCAGTTTTACGTTTGGGCACAAATGCGGGTCATTTCTCGCGCGAGCGCAGGACATCCAGCACATTATCGAGACGCAGACCGCGGGCGTGGAGCAGGACCAACAGGTGATAGATCAAGTCTGCTGACTCATTCAGAACCTCTTCGTCCGGTCCGGCGGTGGCGGCCAAGGCGGTTTCCACGCCTTCCTCGCCCACCTTCTGGGCGATGCGTTTGACGCCCTTTTGCATCAGGCGGGCGGTCCAGCTTTCTTCCGGATCGGCCTGGGCGCGATCGACGATGGTGCGCTCCAGACGCGCCAACTGACCGAGGCCCGGGGCCACCTCGTCACCGAAGCACGAGGTGCGGTTTAGGTGGCAGGCATTGGCGTTGACGGGGCGCACCTTAACGACAACCGCATCGGTGTCGCAGTCCGGCGTGACCGAGACGACATTGAGGAAGTCGCCCGAGGTCTCGCCCTTGCGCCAGCGACTGCCGCGCGAGCGCGAGAAGAAGGTCGCCTGACCGCTCTCCAGAGTTTCCTGCAGGGCGGCTTCGTCCATATAGGCCAGCGTCAGCACCTGTAGGGTGTCGGCATCCTGCACAATGGCGGGGATAAGGCCGTTGCCCTTGGCGAAGTCGATGGTGGAGACATCTACGGAAGTTTTCAGATCGGTCACAGACGCACCTCCACCCCGTTCTGGTCGAGGTAGGCTTTGAGATCGGGAATGGCGATAGCGCCGGAGTGGAAGACACTGGCGGCTAGAGCACCGGAGACGTCGGCATCCTTGAACGCCGACAAGAAGTGCTCGACCGCACCGGCACCGCCGGAGGCAACCAGCGGGATGTTCAGGCGCTGGCAGGCGGCGCTCAACTGCGGGATGTCATAGCCTTTGCGGACGCCGTCCTGATCGATGCAGTTCAGCACGATCTCGCCCGCGCCGAGGCTTTGCGCCTCAAGGATCCAGTCCATCGTCAGCTTGCCTGCGCCGCGCCGGGCATTGGGGTCGCCGGTGTATTTGTGGGCCTTCCACTCACCGTCCTGAAACGCGCTGTCGACGCCAACCACCACGCATTGGCGGCCGAGCACCTGTGCCATTTCGCCGATCAATTCGGGGCGCTCCAGAGCCGGAGAGTTGATGGACACCTTGTCCGCGCCGTGGTCGAGGCAGCGTGCGGCCTGTTCGACCGTGCGGATGCCACCGGCCACGCAGAAGGGAATGTCGAGCAAGCGGGCAATATCCTGCACCCACGAATAGTCGAGAGTGCGGCCTTCGGGGCTGGCGGTGATGTCGTAAAACACCAGCTCGTCAGCGCCCTGATCGCGATAGCGCGCGGCCAGTTCAGCGGCGTCGCCCATATCGACGTGGCCTTCAAAGCGCACGCCTTTGACAACGCGGCCGTCCTTGACGTCGAGGCAGGGGATGATCCTACGGGCGGTCATCAGGCCACGGCCTTGATGGCTTCGGCGACGGTGAATTTGCCCTCATAGATGGCGCGGCCGGTGATGGCACCGTCGCAGCCGATGGCCTTGGCTCCGGTTAGGTCGTCCAGAGTGGCGACACCGCCCGAGGCCTGGATTTTCAGCTCGGGACGACGACGCAGTGCCTCGCCCAGCAGGTCCAGATTGGCACCGGTCAGTGCGCCGTCGCGGCTGACGTCGGTCATCAGAACGTGGCGCAGCAGGTCCGACGGATAGCGCTCCAGCACGGTCCACAGGTCCACGCCCGCCGACTGGGTCCAGCCCTTGAGGGCAGGCACGGGCATGTCGTCCTCGTATTTGACATCGAGGGCGAGGGTGATGGCTTCGGGACCAAACTGGTCAAGCCAGGCCAGAACCTGATCGGAATCCGTCACTGCCAGCGAGCCGATGACCACGCGGTTCACGCCCGCATCCAGCAGGCGCTTGATGTCTTCCTCGCTGCGAACACCGCCGCCGCACTGGATTTTGACATTCACCGACTTGGCCATTTCACCGACCAGTTCATATTGGCGTGCACCACCAGCCTTGGCCCCGTCCAGATCGACGATGTGGACCCACTCGGCACCTTCGGCGGCAAAGGCGGCAAGGCGCGAGGCGGGATTATCGTCGTAGCGCGTGACCTTGTCGAAATCGCCGTGCATCAGGCGCACCGCGAACCCGTCTTTCAGGTCAATGGCAGGATAGATAATCATGCGGGCAACTCGAGGAAATTCTTGAGGATACGGGCACCGGTCGTGGACGACCGTTCAGGGTGGAACTGGCAGCCCCAGCGGTTTTTGTAGTTCACCACAGCGGGCACAGGCAGGCCGTAGTCGGCAGCGGCGATAGTGGCCTCGCCATCGGGACAGACGAAGCCGTGGACGAAATAGGCCCACTCGCCGTCGTTCACGCCTTCAAGAAGCGGATCTTCGCGGCGCTTGGTCAGGCGGCTCCAGCCCATGTGGGGCGAGGGCATTGAGGGCTTGGACTCGATGGCGGTGACGCGACCCGGAATCAGTCCCAGCATGGCCACATCGCCATCCTCATCAGAGGCTTCGAATAGAAGCTGCTGACCAAGGCAAACACCCATCAGCGGGCGCTCGAACTGGCGAAGCGCCTCGGTCAGGCTAAGGCTGTTCAACTGTTTCATCGCATATCCCGCCGCGCCGACGCCGGGCAGGATCACGCGCTCGGCATCCAGAACATCGTCAGGATCTGCGGTGACACGCACGCGGGCACCCAGACGCTCCAGTGCGAAACGCACCGAGGCGACATTGCCCGAGCCATAACCGATCAGGGTGACGTTCATCTTATAGAACGCCCTTGGTCGAGGGGATGGCGTCGCCTTCAACCTTGATGGCCTGACGCAGCGCGCGGCCAAAGCCCTTGTAGCAGGCCTCGGTCTTGTGGTGGTCGTCGGTGCCGGTGACGGTGATGTGCACGGCAGCGCCAAGATGTTCGGCCAGCGAGCGGAACACGTGGGCGGTCATGTCGGTGCGGTAGTCACCGAGGTAGGGTGTCTCGAACGTGCCCTCGAACACAGGGAAGGGGCGGCCCGACAGGTCGATGGAGACAACCGCATTGGCCTCGTCCATCGGCAGGACAAAGCCATAACGCTGGATACCCTTGCGCTCGCCCAGTGCCTGTTTCAGCGCCTGACCCAGAGCAATGGCGCAGTCCTCGATCGTGTGGTGCGGATCGGTGTGCAGGTCGCCTTCGCACTTCAGGCGCAGCGAGAATCCGCCGTGCGCCGCGATCTGTTCCAGCATGTGGTCAAAGAAGCCGACGCCGGTTTCGATCTTGACCGGAGCGGCCTCATCAAGGTTCACCGCGCAGACGATGCGGGTCTCCTTGGTGTCACGCACCGACTGGCCGATGCGCGGGGCGCGGGCCTTGCCGACGCTCATGCCAAAGGCGGCGAGCAGGCGGTCGTTGACCTCGGTCTTGACCGAGACCGGCAGGCGCAGGCGCTCTTCGGACACATCGGCGGTGATGCCGAAGGCCTTGAGCTGGCCAAGGGCGGCCTCGAGGTTCTCAGGGCGGGTAATGATGATCGGGCCGACGCCTTGATCCACGGGCATCAGGCGCGACAGCTCACGCACCAGTCGCTCGCGTTCGCGGCGCACGGTGGCGATGCGCTCGGCACTTTCCAGCATCCGCGACGGGTCCAGCGCCTGCTGGGCCATTTTTACGAGCGGCGAGGGCAGGGCATAGGGTTCCAGCACCGAGACCAGACGCTCCAGTGTCTGCGGCTGGGCCAGCGCGGCACCCACACGCGCACCGGCCAGACCGTAGGCCAGCGACAGGCTGCGCAGGACGATAAGGTTCGGCACATCCTTGATAAGGGTGGCGGCAGAGGTCGCATCTGAGAACTCGACCACGCCTTCATCCACCACCAGCAGGGCAGGCGCGACGCGGGCGGCCATTTCGGTGATGGCTGCCAGCGAGCCGATGGCGCGGGCGATCACGGCCACGGCCTCGCCCTTGGCCGGATAGATGGCTTGCAGGCGGCTATAGGGTTCGGTTTTGGGGGCCTCGACCGAGCCACCGTCACGCAGGGCCAGACGCCAGACCAGTTCCAGCGCGTGGGTAAGGCCGCGCACAGGCAGCACCTGATCGGCGCTGACGCCATAGATTTCGGCCATGCGGGCGGCCAAGGCGGCGGGGTTGGACGGATAGGCGTCCAGACCCTCGGCACCGGAGATCAGCGGGGTAAAGGGGGCAGGAAGGCTCATGCCTCGCTCCTGTAATCTGCGGCGCGGGCGTGGGCTTCGAGGCCTTCCAGTCGCGCAAGGCGGGCAGCGATCGGGCCAAGGGTGCGGGCACCCTCTTCGTTCACATACTGCACCGACATCGAGGTCATGAAGCTGGCGGTGGTGATACCGCCCAGCGTGCGCGCACCGCCATCGGTCGGCAGCACGTGGCTCGGACCAGCGGCATAGTCGCCGAGGGTCTCGGCGGCCCAGCCACCGACAAAGATGGCCCCTGCGGCTTCGATACGGTCCACCAGATCACCGGCGTCTTCGGTCTGAAGCGCAAGGTGTTCGGGGCCATACATATTGATGGCTTCGATCACATCGTCCGGATTGCGGGCGAGAATGGCGCGGGCTTCACCCAGAGAGGCGCGGGCGATCTCGGCACGCGGCAGGGTGCCGACCTGTTCCTCGACCTCTTCCAGAATGGCCTGAAGGGCGGTCTTGGTGGTGGCGACAAGGATGACCTGCGCATCGGTGTCGTGCTCGGCCTGAGACAGAAGGTCGGCAGCGGCAATCACCGGATCGGCGGCGCTGTCTGCCACGACCATCAGTTCTGACGGGCCAGCGGGCATGTCCACGGCAGGACCGGCGGGCAGGGCATTGGCCTGTTTCTTGGCCTCGGCCACATAGGCATTGCCGGGCCCGAACAGCTTGTCACAGCGCGGGATCACGCCGTCTTCCAGTTCGACGCCATAGGTCAGGGCGGCGATAGCCTGAGCCCCGCCGATGGCCCAGATGGCCTCCAGACCCGCTTCGGCGGCGGCGATGATCATGGCGGGGTGGACCGAGCCGTCCCGGGACGGCGGGGTCACGGCCACGCGGGTCTTCACCCCCGCCACCTGTGCGGGAATGGCCTGCATCAGCAGCGAAGAGAACAGTGGGGCCGTGCCGCCGGGCACATAGAGGCCCGCCGCGCCGATGGCCCGCCATGCCAGTCTGGAACGCACGCCTGGGGCGGTCTCGATCAGGGCGCTGTCCTCGGGCCGGGTGGCCTGATGGAAGATGCGGATGTTTTCCGCCGCCATGCGGATGGCACGGGTATCGGCGGGGGCCAGCTGGTCGCGGGCGGCGTTCAGCGTCTCAGTGTTTATGGGGATACGGCGCGGCGCAGCGCCGTCCAGCTTGAGACACCATTCGGTCACGGCGGCCCCGCCGCGCGCGGCGACATCCTCCATGATCTGGCGCACCACGCCGGTCACATCGGCAGCCACGCGGTGTATGGGCCGGGCCAGGGCCTCGCGCTTCTGGGCTTCGTCCAGCCCGGACCATTCAAACGTCTTCATCACATCATCTTCTCGATGGGCAGGACCAGGATGGCGGAAGCACCCACGCCCTTCAGCCTTTCAAGCGTCTCCCAGAATACGGCTTCCTGGCAGACGGCGTGTATCGCCACCGCATCGTCACGACCGGCCAGCGGCATGATGGTCGGCGATCCGGCTCCCGGCAGGATGGCGATGATGTCCTCCAGTGCTGCGCGCGGGGCGTTCATCATCACATATTTCGCGCCGCTGGATGCGATGACACCGCTCATACGCTCCATCACGCTGTCCAGCAGGTCGGCCAGTTCCGGCTCAGGGCCGGTGGGCGACTTGATCAGGACGGCCTGGGATTCAAACACGGTGTCACGGGCGACAAGACCATTGGCTTCCAGCGTTGCCCCGGTCGACACCAGATCGCAGATACCGGCGGCCAGCTTCATGCGCGGGGCCACCTCAACCGCGCCGCGCATCAGCACCACGTCGGCCTTGACGCCTTCCTTGTCGAGGAAGCGTTTGAGGATGTTCGGATAGGAGGTGGCGACGCGCTGGCCCTCAAGCGATTGCGGCCCGTCCCATTCGCCCGGCAGGGTCGCCAGTTTCAGCGTGCAGCGGCCAAAGCCCAGCGGCATGACCACCTCGGCGTTTGGGCCCCCGTTGCGGCCTTCTTCCAGCACGTTCTCGCCGACGATACCCAGATCGCACACGCCATCGGCCACGAAGGTGGGAATGTCGTCGTCGCGCACCCGGATCAGGTCGATGGGATAGTTTTCGACGCGGTACA
Source organism: Brevundimonas sp. UBA7635 (assembly GCA_002483865.1). GTDB lineage: Bacteria > Pseudomonadota > Alphaproteobacteria > Caulobacterales > Caulobacteraceae > Brevundimonas. The sequence goes on along the minus strand of DLIT01000130.1, from coordinate 19,393 downwards.
GCAGTTCGTTATGACCCTTGACCCACTTCAGACCGGCGTCGCGGATCAGGTCCAGCGAGCGATCGGCCAGACGGCCGGATTTCTGGATGGCAATACGGAGCCGACCTTGTGCGGTGCTCATGGGTTACTTTCCCGGGTCAGAATTCAGTCAGCGGAGGTGATGCGATCAAGGGCGATGCGATAGCCCTGATGCGGCATGTCCTTCAGATAGCGGGCGACGCGGACCACGGTGGTCGGGCTGGCCCCCGCCTCGGCGGCGATCTCGCGATAGGATTTGTCTCCCCCGTCCAGCAGGCGCGCCACCTGCCAGCGCTCGGTAAAGGCGCGCAATTCCGCAGGCGTGCAAAGATCGGCCAGATAGGCGGCCATTTCCTCGCGCGTCTGCATGGACAACAGTGCGTCCAGCAGGGCGGTTCGGGCGGCGTCCTTGGTCACAGGGGCAGGGGACTGGGTCGTCATAATCGTTCCACTATGGTGTAACAGTGGAACGGTCAAGGGTGTATCGCCGCTTTCTTCGCGCTGCGATCCGTCCTATCTGCCAAGCCATGACCAAGGTTCTGATTATCGGTGCGGGCCACGCGGGTGGCTCGGTGGCGGCCCTGTTGCGGCAGTATGGATTTGACGGCCAGATCCTGCTGGTGGGCGAGGAGCGGGCGGCTCCTTATCAGCGGCCACCGCTGTCCAAGGCCTGGCTTAAGGGTGAGGCGGGTCTGGAGGACCTGCTGCTGCGGCCTGAAAGCTTCTATGTCGAGCATCAGATCGAACTGCGCACCGGCGTCACGGCCGAGGCGATCGATCCGGCCACAAGGACCGTGCGCTTCGCGGGTGGTCACAGCGAGGCCTATGACTACCTGATCCTGGCTACGGGCTCGACCGCGCGGCGGCTGGACCTGCCCGGTGCCAACAATCCGGCCCTTCTGGCACTGCGTACACTTGAGGATGCCGAGCGACTGAAAGCTGTCCTGGCTCCGGGCAAGCGGCTGGCGGTCGTCGGCGGCGGTTATGTCGGGCTGGAAGCGGCCGCCTCGGCCCGGGCCCTCGGTGCCGAGGCAGTTGTGATTGAACGGATGGACCGGGTGCTGGCCCGTGTTGCCTCCGAGCCCCTGTCGCGCTTCTTTACCGCCCGGCATCAACAGGCCGGGGTCGAAATCCTGACGGGCGTAGAGGTGAGCGGCCTTGAGGACGAGGGCGTGCGCCTGGCCGATGGCCAGCTTGTCGCGGCGGATGCCATCCTGGTCGGGGTCGGAGCCCTGGCCTGTGACGCCCTTGCCCGGGGGGCTGGCCTGGCCTGCGATCAGGGCGTCGTGGTGGACCAGACGGCCCGCACCAGCGATACCGCCATCTACGCGATCGGCGACGTGACTCGCCGTCCCATCCCTGTTCATGGCGACCGGATGCATAGGCTTGAATCCGTGCCCAATGCCCTGGAACAGGCCAAGCAGGCGGCCTGCGCCATTACCGGCCGCCCGGCCCCGGTGCCGGAGGTGCCCTGGTTCTGGTCCGACCAGTATGAGGTCAAGCTGCAGATCGCCGGGCTCCCCTTCGATGCGGACCGGGAGGTCGTGCGCGGCGATCCGGCAGAGGGACGCTTTGCCGTCTTCCACCTGAAGGGTGATCGCATTGTCTGCGTCGAGGCCGTCAACAGCCCCGCGGACTTCATGGGCGGGCGACAGTTGATCGGCAAGGCGACGGCGGTTGATCCCGACCGTCTGGCTGACCCCGCCATCTCCATCAAGGCGGTGGCGCGCCCGGATTGATCCAAGGCGGCGATGTGTCAGGAAATGCAACTTACTTGCAAAAGACAGATTGTCGCACTCTAAAAACCTGCTATTGCGAACCAGTCTTAATAACAATGACGGGTTCCTTCCCATGTCCGATGTTCGCCCCGAGGCGCTCAAGGCCCTGCTTTTCGCATCCAGCGCGGCGGGGATGCTGTGCGCGACCCCTGTCCTGGCCGACGCCGAGACCTCGCCCGCGCTCGCGGTGGACCAGTCCCAGGCCACGACGCTCAGCGCTATCGACGTCCATGGCCAGCGCCAGCGCCGCGAACCGTCTGATCCGCAGTATGTGGCTGCGCTTGTGGACACGCCGCGCGCTGTCACGGTCATCCCGCACCAGATTATCGAACAGACCGCGGCCACTTCCCTGCAGGACATCCTGCGCACCTCGCCCGGCATTACCTTTGGCGCAGGCGAGGGTGGTCAGCCCCTGGCTGATCGCCCCTTCATCCGGGGCCAGTCCTCCGGCAACAACATCTTCGTCGATGGCGTCCGCGACAGCGGTGGCCAGCAGCGCGAGGTCTTCAATCTGGAACAGGTCGA
>DLIT01000130.1:7686-17064 GCA_002483865.1 Brevundimonas sp. UBA7635 | reverse complement strand
ATCAATCTCAGCTCCAAGGCCCCGCGGCTGCAGACCTTTACCCACGCCAGCCTGGGCGCGGGCACCGACAACTATCTGCGCGGCACGGTCGACGCCAACTGGACGGTGTCCGATACGGCCGCCATGCGCCTGAACCTGATGGCCTCCCAGGGCGACGTGGCGGGACGCCAGGCGGTGGATTTCGACAAATGGGGCGTAGCGGCCTCGGTCGCGGTGGGCCTGGGCACGCCCACGACCCTGACGGCCAGCTACTACCACCTCGACAGCGACCAGATGCCTGACTACGGCATCCCGCTGTTCACCAAGATCGACGAGCGGACGACCGACAGCGGCGTCCTCGATGTTCCCTATGACAGCTTCTATGGCCTGACCGCCCGGGACTATCTGGTCAACAAGGTCGACAGCCTGACCCTGAAGGCCGAGCACCGCTTCAGCGATACCCTGGCCCTGACCAATGTCACCCGCTGGTCCCAGACGCTGAACGACTATGTGGTGACCAATCCCGGGGATGGTGGCCGAGCCCAGAACATCGACGGCGTCTGGTGGATGAAGCGGGGCCTGAAGTCGCGCTGGAACCCGACCGAGACCCTGGCCAATGTGACCGACCTGCACGGCAGCTTCACCACCGGCTCGATCCGCCACAACTTCGACCTGGGCCTGGAAGTCTCTACCGAGCAGAACCGCAACGCCTCCTATGCGATCACGACCCTGAGCGGCACCGAATGCCCGGCTCCGCTGACGGGCATGGACTGCACCCAGGTCTATGATCCCAACCCGTCGGATTCCTGGACCGGAACGAAGACGCGCGGCCTGGTCAGCGTCAACGATACCGACACCCTGGGCCTCTATGCGTTTGACTCGATCAGCCTGGGCGAGAAGTTCATCCTGAACCTGGGCCTGCGCTACGACGACTATTCGGTCACGGCCACCAATGCCTCGGGCTCGGGCGCAGCCCCGGTCTATACGCCGTTCAAGGGGGACTGGGACTTCGTCAACTATCAGGCGGGCCTGGTTTACAAGCCCACGCCCGACAGCAGCCTCTATGTCTCCTATGCCACGTCCTCGACGCCGCCCACCATCTCGGCCGGTGACCAGAACACAGGGTCGGGCACGGGCAGCGAGAACCTGGCCACCACCCTGCTGGACCCCGAGGAGACGGAAAGCTTCGAGATCGGGGCCAAGGCCAATCTGTTTGGCGACCGCCTGGCGCTCAGTGCGGCCTTGTTCCAACTGACGCGCACCAATGCCCAGATTCAGGTGGCACCGGGCGTTTATGAGCAGGCGGGAGAGACCGAGGTCCGGGGCCTGGAACTGGGCATCTCAGGCAATGTCACCGACCGCTGGCAGGTCTTCGGCGGCTATACCTGGATGGATTCTGAACTGGTGAAGGGGGCGTATAACAGCGCCAATATCGGCGAGGCCCTGGCCAATACGCCGGAGCATACCGCCAGCCTGTTCACGACCTATCGCGTCATGCCGAACCTCAGCCTGGGCGGCGGCATCTATTACGTCGGTCAATCCTATGGCGGGAACCAGGGCGGAGCCGGAGGCGGCAACAATCGCGTCTATGCGCCCGAATATACCCGGGTGGACCTGTTCGCGGCCTATGACCTGAACGACCGCGCCTCCCTGCAACTGAACGTCCAGAACGCGGGTGACGAGCGCTACATCATGCGCACCAACGGCGTGCACCACGCCGACGTCGCCCCGACGCGCTCGGCCTCGCTGACGCTGAACCTGCGCTACTGATCGCAGGCGTTCTGCGCCATGATCCAGGGCCCCGTCGCATGACCTGCGGCGGGGCCGCGGCCTGAAAGGGACCCCCATGCTGCTGCACATTCCTGAAGTCTTTACCCGTGACGAGGTCCGGGCTCTGCGCCAGACACTGGATGCAGGCCCCTGGGCCGACGGCAACATGACCTCGGGCCACCAGTCGGCGACCGCCAAGCGCAACCTGCAACTGCCCGAGGATTGCGCCGCCGCGCGCGAGGTCTCGGCCCTGGTGGTCCAGGCGCTCCAGGCCAATCCCATGTTCGTCTCGGCCGCCCTGCCGCACACTATCTTTCCGCCCCTGTTCAACCGCTATGAAGGCGGCGGCAATTTTGGCCTGCATGTCGACAATGCCATTCGCCAGCGCGGCGACATCCGCATCCGCAGCGACCTGTCGGCCACCCTCTTCCTGTCCGATCCTGATGACTATGACGGTGGCGAACTGATCATCGAGGAGATGTACGGGACCCAGTCGGTCAAGCTGCCCGCCGGTGACCTGGTCCTTTATCCATCCAAAAGTCTGCACCGTGTGACGCCGGTGACACGCGGGGCGCGCGTGGCCAGCTTCATGTGGCTGCAAAGCCTGGTGCGGGACGACGCCGACCGCGAGAGCCTGTTCCGCATGGACGTCGCCATCCAGAGGCTGAACCTGGACAGGGGGCCAAAAGACCAGGCGGTGATCGAGCTGACAGCCCTCTATCACAACCTGCTGCGGCGCTGGTCCGAGGTATAGGTCTTGCCAGAGCTTTCATCCGGCCCCGCTGACGAAGGGGGGGATGAAAGTCAGCCCTAGTAGACGTCGCGGCGATACCGCCCGATGTCGGACAGCGCCGTCAGGCCGTCCTCGCCCAGCACGGTTTCCAATGCGGCATGGACGCCCTTGGACATACCTTCCAGGCTGCCGCAGACATAGATATAGGCCCCGCGCTCGACCCACTCGGCCAGCGGCCGCGCGTGCTGGGCGACCAGGGCCTGGACGTAGCGGGTTTCATCTCCATCGCGTGAGAAACAGCGATCCAGACGCGTCAGGACGCCAGAGCAAAGCAGGGCCTGAAGCTCGTCGTCATAGAAGGCGTCATGGGCGCGGGTACGCTCTCCGAACAGCAGCCAGGTGCCGCCGATGGCCTTGGCTTCGGCGCGCGCTTTCAGGTGACTGCGCAGGCCAGCGATGCCGGTGCCATTGCCGATCAGGATCATCGGAGCCTGGGGCGGTGGGGCGTGGAAGCTGCGGTTGGTGCGGATTCGCATGGCGATCTCGTCACCGATCCGGGCCTGGCGGATCAGCCAGCCCGAGCCCAGACCCGGGGTTCCATCCGACGCCGTCATCAGACGGATACAGAACTCGGCCCGTCCATCCGATGACAGGCTGGCGACCGAGTACTCACGGCTGCGTTGTGGCTGGCCCTCCGGCCGGGGCAGGCCTATCTCGGCTATGTCACCCGCAGCCCACTGTGGCTTGTGATCCGTCGGCACCAGCGCCAGGTGCCAGGCTTCGCCTCCGGGACTGCCCGGATTGAGGTGATAGCGCTCGACCAGCTTCCATTTTTCATAGACGGGCGGCGTCCAGTCAGGGGCGGTGGTGGTGCCCGTGATCTGGTTCAGCTGGTGCTGCCAGTGGCGGATAGCCCCGGCCTCGCCATTATCTACCTCGACCCTGTCGAACAGTGTCTGTGCCCCGTTGACCTCCAGCCAGTCTCCGATGGCATGGCCAAAGCGGCAATATTGTTCATAGGTCCGATCGCCCAGAGCGAGCAGGCCATAGGACAGGTGGGACAGATCAAGACGGGTGGACATTATCTGGCGCACGAAGCGGCCGGCACTGTCGGGCGCATCGCCTTCGCCGGTCGTCGAGGCCAGGATCAGCAGACGCCTGGTGCTGGCCAGGGTGGCCTCATCCACGTCAGACAACGACAGGATGCGTGTGCCCACTCCGGCCTCGGTCAGCGCGCCAGCCGTCATCCAGGCCAGTTCCTCGGCAAAGCCCGTCTGGCTGGCATAGGCGACCACGACGGCATCGCCCGGCGCACCGGTGCCAACCTGCGCCATGGCGCGAGCCCTGATTTCAGCCGCGCGGGCCTGATGGCGCACGCGCCACAGGATCAGGGCGGTCATCCCCAGCCATAGCAGACAGGACAGGCCAGCCCAGACCCAGCGCGAGAGATCAGCGGTCACGTTCAGGCTTCTTCTTCATCCATCATGGCGGCAAAGGCGGGTGTCATCCGCTCGACCAGGCCCGGATCCGCGCGTTCCACGAAATGGGCGGCCAGGCCATGGGCCTCGGCCATCTGCGGCCCTTCCAGCGGACCCAGCACCGTCAGGGCTGTCGCCCAGGCATCTGCCATCATGGCCGAGGCATGGAAGACCGTGACCTGGGCCAGGCCGTTGTCGACCGGGCGTCCGGTCGCGCCGTCGAGGGTGTGGGGATAGAGGCGCTGGCCATGGACAAAGGCACGTCGCCAGTCGCCCGAGGTCGCTACGGCCAGGTCGAACAGGGCGGCAATAGTGCGAGGTGCAGGGGTGTCGGGGACCTGTTCGATCTCGACCCACCAGGGCTGGGCATCAGGCTTGACACCGCAGCCCTTCAGCTCGCCGCCGATCTCGACCAGATGCGAGGTGGCTCCCATCTGCAGCAGGCGATCAGAGACCTGATCCACGGCATGGCCCTTGGCGATACCCGAAAAGTCCAATCTCATCCCGCCCGGTTGCAGCACGGAGCGTTTAATGCGGTCGAGACGAAGTTTCTGCCATCCCGACGCCCGCAGCGCGGCTTCGATTTCTTCGCCGCTGGGCACGGGCAGCAGAACATTGCGCGGGCCAGGCGGGCCAAATCCCCACAGGTCGACCAGGGCTCCCAGGGTCGGATCCACGGCACCGTTCACATCATCGGCCAGGTCCAGCGAGCGCGACAACAGCTCCCAGAACTCATCAGAAACGGGCAGGGGGCCAGCGGCCATACGGTTGAAGCGGCTGATCTCGCTGGTCGACTCCCAGGGGCTGAACAGGGCTATCATCCGGTCCAGCTCGGCCTGGATGGCCGATTGGAAGACGGCTTCGGTCTGGCTCGGCGGGGGCACCAGGTGCACGGACCAGGTCGTTCCCATGGTCTGACCCGACAGGGACCAGATCAGATCACTGGGCGGCCGCTCGGGCGCGCGATCCGTAGGCGGGATCAGAACACGGTCCGCCACACGGTCGTTTGCCGCCGCCGGGATTACCAGCGGCGGCGGACTGGCGCTGGAGCGGTTCCGGCTCAGGGCAGGACTTCCACAGCGCCGTTGTAGGAGGCGTTGTGACCCGGCTGACCTTCGGTGCCCGGCGTGCGAACCGATGCGCCCATCCAGTAGAGGCCAGCGTCCTCGAAGGTCACGCTGAAGGCCCCCTCGGCATCGGTGGTGAGTTTGATCTCGCCGGGATTGTCACGATAGCGCAGGCCGCCCCGCACCAGAGTCACCTCGACGCCCGCAGCCGGCTGGCCGTTGTTGAGCAGCTTGAAGCTGGCCGCTTCGCCCACCACGACGTCGTTCGGATGGGTGACGGGGGCCAGTTCCAGACCTTCGCCGACCGGCTTGATCTCGGTCGGGGCACCTAGGGTGACGAAGGTTTCGGTACGGCCATTGGTGCGGGTCGCGCTGATGTCGGTTGCGCCCTGCGGCAGGGCACCGGGGAATTCAGCCTCGGCCCCGCGCCAGCGCTTCTGTTCGCCATCCAGCTTGTAGCTGGCCATGAAGCCCGAGACGACGTTGGCGACGCGATAGGTGCCCTGCTGCTGCAACTGGACGTCAAAGTTCGAGCGCAGCTTGCCCTGGTGCAGGTTCTGGGCCTCTACCGCAGTGCCGTCCGGGGCGGTAACTTGCAGGCCCGAAAGACGTATGGCGACGTGGTCCGGGTTGAACACACCGTTGGACGAGGCAACATCCACCGTGATCCAGGCGTCATTGCCGGACAGGATGGTGGCCGAGGGCGAGATCCACTGACGGTGGGCCTGGGCCGACAAAGGGGCAGCCAGAACGGCCGCCAGCGAGATCAGGGCGAGGGTCTTTTTCATCTTCAGTCCTTAGCGGCTAACGGCGACGCGAACGGCGCCCAGTTCGTGGGAACCCGAGGCGGTCCCGGTATTGGCCGCACCCCAGCGGAAGGGGACGCGGACGACTTCCCGGCCACCCAGTTCGCGGGCGGCTTCGACGACAAGATTGTATTGGCCAGCGGGCAGGCTGCGCAGGCGCGAGGCCGGCACGGTCACGGCGTGGCGACCGGGGGCCTTGGTCGGGCCGGAAACGCCGTCGGCAGGCAGGGCCAGGGTCCGGCCTGTTTTGCGCCACCAGGTGCGCATATCCTTCAGCCAGTCCTTGCCCTCGCCTTCGGCGTTGCGGGTCTGCTGGTACCAGACCGCCACGGTCTGGACCGCGCTCTGGTCAGGCTTTTCAATCCAGACCGCGACATAGGGGCGGTGATAGCTGGCGCTGGATATGCGCGGCAGTTCGACATTGACCGTCAGGTCCGCAGCTATGGCCGGGGCGGCAGCGGCGCTGAGGCCAGCGGCAGTCAGGACGAGAGAGAGCTTACGCATGGGAGAAGACTCGTCAGTGGATGAACAACAGGGCGATGAGGACGGGAATCAGAAGGCCGAGGCCGACCAGGGGCCAGGTCGAGGGGCGGCCCCGGGCGTGCAGCCACAAGAGGGCCAGGCCGGTGGCGCAGAAGATGACGCAGGCCACGGCAAAGACATCGATGAACCAGTACCAGACCACCCCGGTGTTACGGCCCTTGTGCAGGTCGTTCAGCCAGGCGATGGCACCGCGCGTGGTCTTTTCGTGCAGGGCCTCGCCGGTCGTCCGGTCAATGGTCATCCAGCCGTCGCCGCCGGGCGCGGCCAGGGCGACATAGATTTCCTCGGACGTGGTCTCGGTCGGCTTGCCGTCGATCTGGACCTTGAAGGCCTCGCTGGCCCAGCGGGCAATGGCGGGCGGGACCGGGTCGGTGGTTTCCTCGGGGAAACCGGCCAGGCGCTCCAGCAGGGGCGCGGGCATGGTGGCAGTGGTTTCCTTGACCACCGGCGTTGCCGGAATCTGGGCCGCGTGGTTCAGGGTGATGCCGGTGACCGCGAACAGGATCATGCCGACCAGGCTGATGGCGGCCGATATCCAGTGCCAGCTGTGCAGTTGCTTGAGCCAGAACGAGCGTTTGGCGTTCAGCGCGGCCCTGGGCCGGGCCTCCGGTTTCGCAGTGGGAACATGGGTCTTGGTCACAATCGACCCTTGCCACGAACTGAGAACGATTTGCAATACCGTTTAGGCTGGTAGGGCCGATCTATCGCTCTGCCCGAGGCTGCTGCCAATCTTCAGGCCGCGTCCTCCAGATCGGCCGGGGTCAGGACGCGCCGGATGGCATTCAGCAAAATGTCCGGCTGAATAGGCTTTTGCGCCACCCCGTTCATGCCTGCGGCCAGATACTCTATCTCGTCGCGCGGATCGGCATTGGCCGTCAGGGCCAGGATCGGCACCTGGGCCGCCACGCCGCCCAGGCTGCGAATTGCGCGGGTGGCCGTGATCCCGTCCATCACCGGCATCTTCACGTCCATCAGCACCAGGTCAAAGGCCTGCTGCGTCACCAACTCGACCGCCTGCTGGCCGTCATTGGCTGTGGCGTGGCTGCAGTTGAACAGGTCCAGCACCCGGCTGGCGACAAAGCGGTTGGTGGCGTTGTCATCGACGATCAGGACGTGCAGGGTTTCATGGGGCGTGGGCTCGGGCTCGGTCAGTGGGCGGTCCAGGTCCTCAGCCGCGGCTTCAGGAAGGCACAGGTCAAAGCAGAACCGCGCCCCGCCGCCGGGGGCCGCCTCGACCCACAGCCGCCCCTGCATCCGCTCGATGATCTGGCGGCAGATCGCCAGCCCCAGGCCCGCCCCCGCCGCCAGCCGCTTGGCCTCGCCGGTGTTGAAGGGCTCGAAGATGGTCTCGGCGGCGGTGTCGCTGATGCCCGGGCCGCTGTCATCGACCCGCGCGAAGATGTGCACGCCCTCGGGCCCGGAGCGGGTTTCCAGATAGACCTCGACCTGTCCGGCCGCCGTGAACTTCAGCGCATTGCCGATCAGGTTGTTGAGCAGTTGCTTCAGCCGCATTTCGTCGCCGATCACCCAGCGCCCGCCCGTGGTCACTGCGGTCATGCCCAGGGCCAGGGCCTTTTCCTCGGCCCGCGGCCACCACAGCGCCAGAAGATCGTCCGCCAAGGCCTCCAGGTCCATGGGGCCGGGCTCCAGCGTCATCACCCCGGCCTCGGCTCGCGACAGGTCCAGGGCGTCGGTCAGCAGGCGCAGCAGGCTGCTGCCCGAATCCAGAATGGTGCGGACATAGGGGCGCAGGCCTTCCTGGGTCAGCTCGCGCTCCATCAGGGCGGCTATGCCCAGTACGCCGTTCAGCGGGGTGCGGATCTCATGGCTCATGACCGCCAGGAACTCGGACTTGGCGCGGCTGGAAGCCCGGGCCTCGGCTTCGGCGCGGACGAGGTTTTGGGCCAGTTTCGCCATATCCTCGGCGCGCCGCTTGTGGATGGCTGCCCCGGCCTGGAGGATGTGCAGGCCTGCGCCAACGCCGACATATTTCCCGTTGGACACAACAATGAAGCCCTTGAGCAGGGCCCCTAATCCGGCCGCGTCCATGTTCTGGATCAGGACATCGGGTGAGGCGTCGGCTTCGATCAACAGGGGGGCCGGTTCCATCAGGGCGGAAACCGGGCGGCGGGCATAAAGGGCGCGTCCAAACTCGGCCGCCATCTTCAGGGTAAAGGCGTGGCGTTCCAATACCCCGATAGGGCGACCGTCAGCCTCGACCACCGGGATGACCAGGGTGTCAGGCTCGGCCTCGAACCGCGTAAACGCCTCCGCGCCCAGGGCATCAGGGGCCATGGGCCTGGTGGTGTCGACAAAATCACCAATCCTCGACATTCGGTCCCCCGACGCTGCGACGATCCGCAGGTTGGCAGACGAAGCTTAACAGTCGATTTTCCGCAAATGACTGTTTTAGAACGGAAAGCTTAACTTTGCTCCGTGTGAGGACGAGCCGCGATACAGGCCAGAAGCTCGCTGGCAAAGCTGGACAGGGTGTCATCGCGCGCCCCCATGACCAGAACTCGGTCGCCCGGCCGGCCCATTTCCAGCAGACGCTCGCCACAGGCTTCACGGGTGGGCAGGGCCTGGGCCTGGCGGCCTGCTGAACGAACGCCCCGGGCGATATCCTCGGACCCGACGCTGCGGTCGGTGGTGCCGCCGTAATAGACCGGCTCGGGCATGATCAGCACGTCATCGGTACGCATCAACCCGGCAAAACCCTCAATGAACTCGTCCTGCATCAACTTCAGCGGGCCAAAGCCGTGCGGCTGGAACAGGATCAGCAGCCGTCCGTCAAAGGCGTGAAGGGTCTTCAGGGTGGCGGCGATCTTGTCGGGGTTGTGGGCAAAGTCGTCGATGACGGTGACGCCATGGGCCGTGCCCACCACCTCAAGCCGGCGCCGCATCCCGGCAAAGCCCTTAAGGGCCGCGACCGCCTCATCCATGCCGACGCCTAAAGCCCTGACAGCGGCCAGGGCAGCCAGGGCATTGGCGACATTGTGGGC
>DLIT01000130.1:0-7618 GCA_002483865.1 Brevundimonas sp. UBA7635 | reverse complement strand
GGGCTCCAGCTCATGGGCTGACAGGTCAGCCTCAGGATCGCTGAGCGAGAAGGTCGTCACCCGGTCCAGCGGCAGAATCTGCGCCAGGGCCGCCGTCTCGGTATTGTCCAGATTGAGCACAGCCCGTCCGGCCCGCTCGGTAAAGCCGCCGAACAGGTCGCGCAACTCCTCCATCGACTTGTGGTCCAGCGAGATGTTCGACACCACCGCCACGCTGGCGTCATAGCGGGCGATGGAGCCGTCGCTCTCGTCCACCTCGGCGATAAACAGGTCCGGGCTGCCGACCAGGGCGCTGGCGAAGGGATGGTCGGCATCGGCAAAATTCTTCATCACCGCGCCATTGACCACGCTGGGGTCACGCCCGGCCGCGTGCAGGATCCAGGCGATCATGCCGGTGATGGTCGACTTGCCGCTGGTGCCTGCCACGCCGATCGAGGTCGGGGCTGAGTTGAAGATCTGCGACAGCAGCTGGGGCCGGGTCAGGATGGTGGCCCCCACGCGCCGGGCTGCCCCGATGTCGGGCACGGTGTCCTCGACCGCGCCGGTAGCGACGACCACCTGGTCAGGCCCGGTCACGCCCGACCCGTCCTGGGCAAACAGGGTCACGCCGTGGGCGCGCAGCCAGTCGAACTTCTCGGGCGTGCGCCCCTGGTCCAGCGCCCGGTCAGAGCCGCTGATCCGGTTGCCGCGCGCCTGAACCATCATGGCCAGGGGCAGCATGCCCGAGCCACCCACGCCACAGAAGAAATAGTCTTTGTTCATCGGCTTGATTTTGACGCCTGAAACCGGGGAATGTCCGTTAAGCCTGACTAGCACGGGCCAAGCCGGAGACCACCCCCAAGCCATGCCCGCGCCCTTCAAGATCGGTGTCGTCAACGCCAGCTCCCGTCTCGACCCCGGCCGCGGCGAGGTGATCCAGGCCTGGGTGCAGCAGGCCTATCCGGCCGGAGACGTCGAGCTGGTCTTCCATCCCGCCCTGTTCGAGATCCACGGCCATTTCGCCGGGGACGATGCCACCCGCGCCGCGGCCCTGGTCGAGTTCGCCAATGATCCGGGCCTGGATGCCATCTGGTTCGCGCGCGGGGGCTATGGCTCGTGCCGCATCGCCGAGGCGGTGGTCGGACAGATGAACGACGTCGCCCGGGCCAAGCGCTACCTGGGCTATTCCGACGTCGGCAGCCTGCTGGCCATCATGTATCGCCAGGGCTTCAGGCACCTGGCCCACGGGCCGATGGCGGCGGACGGCTCGCGCAATGACGCCACCGGCCGCCGGGCCATCGAGTGGCTGAGATCGGGCGATCCGGCCTCGCTGGAGCCCAGCCTGCTGACCGATCCGCGCCCGGCGGTGGCCTTCAACCTGACCATTCTGAACGAACTGGTCGGCACAGCGGTCGAGCCGGACCTGAGGGGCCATGTCATCATGCTGGAAGAGGTGTCCGAGGCGCTGTACCGCGTTGACCGGATGATGTTCCACCTGACCGGACAGGCCAGCATCCGGGGCTGTGCGGGCATCCGCATGGGACGCGTGTCGGATGTGACGGAAAACGATCCGGACTTCGGCATGACCGCTGAAGAGATCGCCCGCTATTGGTGTGAACGCGCCGGCATCGCCTATCTGGGCAGCGCCGATATTGGCCACGACCGCGATAACAAGATCGTCCCGTTCGGCCCGCGTTAAGACCTGTCAGCCTTTGAGAACGATGCCTTCGGGGCGGGCCTCGAAGGCGCTCAGGCGGCCCAGGAAGCTCATGCCCAACAGGGGCGCGGGTAGGTCGCGGTCCACCACCATGGCCTCGACCTCTTTCAGGTGCACACCTGCGACAGACAGACGACCCAGCGTCAGGGGCGAGGCTTTGACCGGACCTGCCGCAGTGCTCAGCGTGTGGGTAAAGTCGGCATCGGTGACATAGACTCCCAGCTTGCGCGCATCGGCACGGCTGATCGTCACCAGCGAGGCACCGGTATCCACCAGCATGCGCATGGGGCGGCCCTCGATAGAGGCATCGGCCCAGTAGTGGCCATCAGCGGCGCGCAGCACAGCAGGATTGGCCAGCGACAGCGGCTTACCCCAGGCTTGCGCGCCCGCTTCGGTGCTGTCGAGCACCATCAGGCCGCCTGCGCACACTAAAGAGGTGCCGAGGGCAGCTGAAAAGACAACCAGAGAACGCGAGTCGATGCGGATCATGGGGGGATGCTGCCATCAGTCGGTTCCCATCAAATTAATCGATGTGGCGAACAAAAGGTTACCGCCGGATCGCGGTTCGGCAGCTTTCTCCAGCTACGCTTGAAACTTTCTCTAGCGAAGCTTGGGATCGATTCGTTCGGCGCGTGACGGCAGCTCTTGCATGATCTTCTGGCGGTTCTCTTCGCCCATGCGGCTCCACTCGGCGATTTCACCTAGTGTCCGATAACAGCCCAGACACAGGCCCGAGGCACCGTCCACAGTGCAGACCATGACACACGGACTGCTGATCGGGCGGGGCGGGGAGGGGCGAAGGTCAGACATGCGCGGAGCGATTATGATCTGCTTTTATGACAACCGCACGACACATATTCCGGAGTCGGAGGATAAATCTTGACATTTCACAACCGAGAGTATATCTAGTCGCCACTGACACGAACTGACTTCACAGGGTGAGAGTCCCAAAAAGCAAGCGTGTCTTCTTTCTCGTTCAACGAAAGGAAGGCGCTCAAATGAACGATAAAAAACGAAACCTGCAGCACGCCATGATGTCTTTTGCACTGCTTGGCGGCATGTTTGTAAACACGAAGCACGTGAATGGTGCCGGTGACCGCGCGGTCAGCCACCCTTCGAATTTTGTGCCCTATAAGATCAATAAGGCGCGCGCGTAGTCGCGAGACCGTTGATCTCCTAAACCGAACCCCGGCTCCACGGCCGGGGTTTTGCAATTCCGGGGTCGGTTGTGCCCTTGCGCTTCGCGCTGGCGTGTCGGAAACCGTCTGTTCCTTACTGTTCAGACTGGAGTGCGCCGATGGCCCTGATCACCGAGACCCGCGACGGAGCCGTCGTGCTGTGGACCTTCAGCCGTCCTGATCGTCTGAACGCCCTGCCAGATCTGGGCGATGGCGACGAAATCGCCGCAGCCTGCGAGCGTGTGAATGCCGATCCGACCGTGTCTTGCGTGGTTCTGACGGGCGAGGGGCGTGCCTTTTCGGCCGGGGGTGACCTGAAGGCCATGAAGGATCGCCGTGACCTGTTCGAAGGCTCTGGTGCCGCCATCCGCGAGCGCTATCGCCGCGTGGTGCACCGTATTGTGCGCGCCCTCTATGGTCTGGAAGTGCCGCTGATCACGGCGGTGAATGGTCCGGCCATGGGCTTGGGCTGCGACATCGCGGGGCTGGGCGATATCCGCATTGCGTCGGACAAGGCCAGCTTTGGCATTCCCTTTATGAAGCTGGGCATTATTCCGGGCGACGGCGGCTCATGGCTGCTGCCGCGCAATGTCGGCTATAACCGAGCTGCTGAAATGCTGTTCACCGCCCGCTCCATCGATGCCGAGACCGCCGACCGCTGGGGTCTGGTCAACCGCGTGGTGCCGCACGACACCCTGATGGACGAGGCCATGACCACGGCCCGTCAGATCGCCGCCCAACCTCCGCAGGCTCTGCGTATGGGCAAGTCGCTGCTGCGTCAGGGCCGCGATATGAATTTCGACCAGATGCTGGAGATGAGCGCCGCTATGCAGGCGCTGGCCCATCTGACCGATGACCACATCGAAGGCGTCACGGCCGTGCTTGAAAAGCGCCCAGGCCACTTCTCGGGTCGCTAACAAAAAAAGGCCCGTCGCGCTGACGGGCCTTTTCGTTGTTGGGGGCTAGCGACGGGCGGGCGTCGTCATGGATCGATTAGCCGGAACGCCCGTCGAGGTCTGACGCTCGGCACCGGCGGTTTCACCGTCTTTCATAAACTTCACCAGCACGCGCTGACCGATCAGCATCGGCGCATCGCCCACATCGACCACCACTTCAACGACGCGCTCGTCGGTACGTTGGGAGGGGTCATCAGAGGCCAGTTTGCGGGCCCCGAAAACGGCGGCGCGGCGCAGCACCTTGCCGACATAGACCTTGGACGGGTCACCTTCCGGCGTCACCTCGACCTGCTGGTCGGTCTTGATGTTTGGGATGTCGGCTTCGACGATTTCGGCGCGGGCGATGCGCGGGGCTTCGGGCTCCAGATCGAACATGTTGGACACGTTCAGCGTCGAGGCACCGGCACCCGGATTGGCATAGCGGCGCACGATACGGCCATTGGCCGGCGCGCGGATGATGGTCAGTTCCACATTATAGGCGGCCTGATCGCGGCGGGCGCGGTTGGTCTCGACCTGAGCCTGCTGCGAGGCATAGCGGGTGCGAGCCGCAGCGACGGCGTCACGGGCTTGGTCCAGACGCTGGGCGGCGATGAAGTTGGTCGCGGCCAACTGCTGCATGCGGGCCAACTCGCGCTCGGCAGCGGTGATGTCGACCTGAATCTGGGCCAACTGCGACTGGGACGCCTTCAGGTCGGCTTCGGCGGTTTGCAGGCTCAGGCGCGGTTCGTCGTCTTCCTGACGCGCCAGAATCTGGCCTTCGGTGACCATGTCACCTTCCTGAACATAGACGGCGCGCACCACGCCGCCACGACGGGCCGCGATCTGGATGATGCCGCCTTCCACGTCGATCTTGCCATTGGCAATCGCGGCATAGGGGCTCTCGACCTTGACCGCGGCCTGTTTGGCCTCTTCGGCCTTCTTGGCGCGCGCACCGTTGACGGCCGAGAAACCGAGGATGACCACGACCAACAGGACCAGTCCGATCCAGAGCCATTTGTTTTTCAGAAAGGCGGGCATTTCGTTCGTCCCAGACAAGAAATCAGTGCGAAGCCAGGGCGGCGTCAGGATTGGGGATGCGACGCTGGTCATCGATGATGACCCCGTCCTCGATGTGGATCACGCGGTCGGCCCAAGCCTCGAGGCGAGGGTCGTGGGTCACGCAGATGACGGCGGCCCCATGCTCGGTTGCGGCGCGGCGTAGCAGGCGAATGACAATCTGGCCGTTCTCGCCGTCCAGGGCCGAGGTTGGCTCGTCGGCAAAAAGAATCTGCGGGTCCTTGGCCAGGGCGCGGGCGATGGCCACGCGCTGTTTTTCACCGCCTGACAGAGCCGCTGGGCGCAGGTTCAGTCGGTGGCCCAGACCCACTTCCTCCAGCGCCAGCTTGGCGCGGGCCTTGGCGGCATCGGGCGTCAGGCCCTGATATTTCAGGACGGTGGTGACCTGTTGCAGCGCCGTCAGCGACGGGAACAGGTTGAAGCCCTGAAAGATAAAGCCGCAGTGGTCGAGACGGAATTTGTCGATCCGGCCCGAAGACAGCTTCCACAGGTCGGGCTTGTCCAGTGCCGCGACCGTGCCTTCATCGGGGCGCAACAGGCCTGACAGGGCGGCGATCAGCGTCGACTTGCCCGAACCGGACGGGCCCAGCACCACCACCACTTCGCCCTTGGCGACCTGGGTGGTGACGTTGTCCACCGCACGCACCACTTGGCCGCGGGTGTCGAAGACTTTAAGCAGGTCACGGACTTCAATCACTTTGCGCAAGCCTCCGCTCGAGCCGGCTGGCAATGTGCGACAGCGGCAGGTTGATCAGCAAGTACAGCCCCGCCACGCAGAACCAGATCTCGAAGGTAGAGAACGAGGTGGTGATGGCCTCGCGACCGCTCTTGGTCAGCTCGGTGATGGCGATCACCGACACCAGCGAAGTGTCCTTGACCAGGCTGATGAACTGCCCCGCCAGCGGCGGCAGTACGCGTTTGAACGCCTGGGGCAGGATCACGTGGCGCATGGACTGCGCGCCATTCAGGCCGAGCGAGCGGGCCGCCTCGTTCTGGCCCTTGGCGATCGACTGCACCCCGGCACGGACGATCTCGGCCACGTAGGCACCGGTGAACAGTGCCAACGCCGCAACCCCGGCAAACTCCCGGGAAAGATTGAGCACGGTGCCGATGAAGAAGTAGAAGATGAAGATCTGTACCAGCAGCGGCGTGCCGCGCACCAGTTCGACATAGACCGTGGACAGGTCACGCAGGGTGGGGTTGCTCGACAGCCGGCAGAGCCCGGCGAACAGGCCGATAACCAGGCCCAGGGCGCCGGATATGACCGAGATCCACAGCGTGGTCCAAAGGCCCCAGGCCAAAGGCCCAGCGGCCCAGTGGCGGGTGACGCCGATGGCATCGCCCTCGGCGACGTCGTCGCCACGGGCCAGCAGCATGCTGTCCTTGGCCACTTCGACGAACTGGGTGTCGCCGCTCTCGCTCTTCAGGGTGACCCGGGCGTTGTCGCCGGAGACCACGATTTCCTCGACCGTGCCAGGGTTGGCGGCACGCTGGGTTTCCTCGGCCTTGTAGGCGAAGTATTGCGGAACGCGGTTCCAGCGCCACTCGTAGGAAATCATCGAGGTGGCCAGGTACAAGCTGATCGCCAGGCCCACCAGGACCAGCGCGGTCAGCCCGTGCCACGGCCACTGTGCTTTCTTGTGTTTGATCACGTGGGGTACTTCCGTAAATGCGAACGCGCAGGGTTCGCCTGCGCGTCGAGGTCAGCGCTTGGTTTTTTGGCCCAGGCCTTATTCCATTTCCTTCAGCCAGTCCTTGTTCTTGAACCACTTGTCGTGGATACGATCGTAGGTCCCGTCATGCTTGATCTGGTGCAGGAAGTTGTTGATGTAGTTGATGCTGTCGTAGTCGCCCTTCTTCAGGCCGAAGGCCAGCGGCTCGTAGGTGAAGGGCTCTTCCAGGAACACCAGCTTGCCAGCGCCGGCCTTCTCCACGGCCACCACGTTGTAGGGCGAGTCGTAGACGAAGGCGTCGGCCTTGCCGTTGACTACATCCATCACCCCTTCCTGCTCGTTGTCGTAGCCGTGGTACTTGGCCTTGCCGATCAGCTTCTTAGCGACCATCTCGCCAGTGGTGCCGAGCTTGGAAGTGAGACGGTACTTCTCGTTGTTCAGGTCCTTGTACGACTTGATCTCGCCCGCCAGCTCCTTGCGGATCAGCAGGGTCTGGCCGACGACGATGAAGGGCTCGCTGAAGTTCAGGCGCAGGTTGCGCTCCTGGGTCAGGGTCATGCCACTGCCGATGAAGTCGAACTTGTCGGTCATCAGTGCCGGAATGATGCCGTCGTAGGCGGTGGAGACCATCTCCAGCTTTACGCCCATGGACTTGGCCATGGCCTTGAGGATGTCGACCTCGAAGCCGATGATCTCGCCACGCTTGTTGGTCATTTCAAACGGCATGTAGGTCGGGTCCATGCCCACACGCAGGGTGCCGCGCTTGACCGCGTCATCGATGGCGCCGGCCTGGGCGGTGGCTACCGCGATCAGGGCGGTCGCACCTACCAGCAGCCGCGACAGGTATTTCTTCATCATCACCAAGTCCCCTAGCAAGAAGTACGCAGATTTTTTTTGTAAGCACGGCCCTACAGACCGATGCGTAATGTCGGGACGGATGCTAACGCATGCGAAGGCCGGGACCTAGAGCCGGTGGGGACTTTGTTGGCCAAAAATCGATGAGGGCAAAACAATCGCGGGGCAAGTCGGGGCCGCCGCCGCGCCCGCACCCGCCGGGGC
>DLIT01000103.1:15183-21211 GCA_002483865.1 Brevundimonas sp. UBA7635 | reverse complement strand
ACTTGGCGGCCGAGGTCGTGTTCGCCGATGTCGAGGCCTGGCTGCGGACCCCCGATGCCGCCCTGCCGTCCGGCGCAGGACCCGTCGAGCCCCAGCTGGAGCGGCGCGCGCGGCCCTGAAGCCGCCCCGCAGGCCCCCTCTTGCACCGCTCACAGGAGTAAGCGCGATTCTCCTAATCTTTAGGGCGCCTTAACGCGGCGTTTACCATCCAGGCGGCAACTTCTGCCTAGCGGGGACAGATCGTCCCCGTTTGGTAATGGGCGGGTTCGTGGGCGGCTTTACTGCGGCGTTGCAGAAGTTCGGGATTGGGCGTCTGGCCGCTGTGCTGGGCGTCGCAGCTGGCGTCTCGGCCGTCCTGGTGGCCTTGATGCTGCGCGTGGGCTCGGCCCCCGATGCCCTGCTCTATTCCAATCTGGACCTGACCGAGGCGGCCGAGATCGGTGCTGCCCTGGACCAGGCGGGCATCAAGTACAGCTCGCGCGGCGATGGCTCGACCATCTTTGTCAGCCGTGACGAGGTGGGCACCGCCCGCCTTATGCTGGCCACCGAAGGCCTGGTGACCTCGGGCAGCGTCGGCTACGAAATCTTTGATAACCAGTCGGTCCTGGGGCAGACCGAGTTCCAGCAGAACCTGAACGAGCAGCGTGCCCTGCAGGGCGAGCTGGCGCGCACCATTATGTCGATGCGCGGCATTTCCAGCGCCCGCGTCCACATCACCATGCCGCGCCGTGAGATGTTCCAGACGGCCACGTCCGACCCGACCGCCGCCGTGGTGGTGGGGCTGTCCGGCCGTGACCTGTCAGCGGAGCAGGTTCGTGCGATCCGCAATGTGGTCGCCTCGTCCGTGCCCAACCTGAAGCCCGACAAGGTCACGGTGACCGATCAGGCCAACCGCACCCTGGCAGCAGGGTCCGAGGAATCCGGCTTTACCTCGGCCACCGCCGAAGCGGCCAAGGCCAGCACCGAGGTGCAACTGCAGACCCGCATCCGCGACATCGTCGAGGGTGTCGTCGGCGCAGGGGCCGCCCGCGTCCAGGTCACCGCAGACATCGACCACAGCCGTTCGACCACCCAGGAACAGCGCTTTGACCCCGATGGCCAGGTCGTGCGCTCGACCACCACGGGCGGGTCGCAGTCCCAGGACACCAGCATGAACGGCGGGGCCACCACGGCCACGGCCAATATTCCCGGCGGCGAGGATGCTGGCGCGCCGGTGGGCTCGACCTCGGCCGAGAACAACGAGACCATCAACTACGAGATTTCCAACACCACCACGACGACCATCAAGGAGCCGGGCGAGGTCAAGCGCCTGTCGGTTTCGGTCGCGGTTGACGGTCGCTACACCCCCGCCGCCGATGGCAATGGCGAGCCGACCTATGCGCCGCGCACGGCTGAGGAGGTCGAGCAGATCAAGGCCCTGGTCGCTGCCGCCGTCGGCATCGACGAGGCGCGCGGCGACAAGATCGAGGTCATCAACGTCCGCTTCAACCGCGACGCCCTGTCGGCGGGCGCGCCGGGCGGCGATGAGGGTCTGATGTCGGCCTTCTCGTTCGACAAGAACGACATCATGCGCGGCATCGAGCTGGCGGTCCTGCTGGCCACCGGCCTGCTGCTGATCTTCTTTGTCCTGCGCCCGCTGCTGAAGACAGCCTCCGCCGCGACCCAGCCTGGGAAGAGCGGGGTGGTCGGGCCAGACGGACTTCCGGTCACCCAGCTCAACACCGAGGTGGTTGGCAATGCGGGCCTGCTGGCCGCGCCGACCGACATGGATCAGCGCATCGATATTGCCCGCATCGAAGGGCAGGTGAAGGCATCCTCGATCAAGAAGGTGGCGGACTTCGTCCAGCAGCACCCTGAGGAATCCACCGCCATCCTGCGGTCCTGGGTGCACGAGACGACATGAGCCGCCTGGTTTCAAAAAAACCTGAGGATGGTCCTCGCAAACTGACCGGACCGGAAAAGGCCGCGGTGGTCCTGCTGTCCCTGGGCGAGGAACACACGGCCCTGTGGCAGCAGCTTGATGATGAAGAGGTCAAGGAGGTCTCGCAGGCCATGGCCGGGCTGGGTACGGTCACGGCCGCCCAGGTTGAGGACGTCCTGCTTGAGTTTGTGTCGGGCATTGGCGGCAATGGCTCGCTGATGGGCTCTTATGAGCAGACGCAGCGTCTGCTGGCATCCTTCATGCCCCCTGATCGCGTCGAAGCTCTGATGGAGGAGATCCGCGGGCCAGCCGGTCGCACCATGTGGGACAAGCTGGGCAATGTTAACGAGGCGGTTCTGGCGAACTACCTCAAGAACGAATACCCCCAGACGGTCGCGGTGGTCCTGTCCAAGATCAAGGCCGAGCATGCCTCGCGCGTGCTGACCGCCCTGCCGGAGGACTTTGCCCTGGAATGCGTCCAGCGGATGCTGCGGATGGAGCCGGTGCAGCGCGACATCCTCGACAAGATCGAGCAGACCTTGCGGACCGAGTTCATGTCCAACCTGGCACGCACCTCCAAACGTGACAGCCATGAGGCGATGGCGGAAATCTTCAACAGCTTCGACCGTCAGACCGAGGCCCGCTTCATCGGTGCCCTGGAAGAGCGCAATCGCGAGTCGGCCGAGCGTATCCGCGCCCTGATGTTCGTGTTCGAGGACCTGTCGAGGCTGGATCCGGGTGGGGTGCAGACCCTGCTGCGGGCGGTTGAGAAGGATCAACTGGCACTGGCCCTCAAGGGGGCGTCGGATGACCTGCGCGAAATGTTCTTCTCGAACATGTCCGAGCGGGCCTCGAAGATCATGCGCGAAGATATGGAATCCATGGGGCCGGTGCGCCTGAAGGACGTGGATTTGGCCCAGATGAACATGGTCCAGGTGGCCAAGGACCTGGCGGCGCGCGGCGAGATCATGCTGGCCGGTCAGGGCGGCGACGACGAGTTGATCTACTGACATGAGCCAGGCCACACCCCGTCCCTTTGCCTTTGACACCGAGTTCGACGCGGCCGGCCATATCGTGCGCCCGTCGACCTGGCAGGCTCCCAAGCGATCCTATGCGCCCGCCGAGGTCGAGGCCCTGTTGGCCCAAGCCCGTCTGGAAGCGCGCCAGCAGGCCTTGAACGAGGTCGAGGCCCTGCGTGCCAATGCCCTGTCCACTCTGGCCCAGGCTGTGGCCCAGGCCATGGGGGAACTGACCTCCGTAGCCAATGCCCATCGCGAGGAAGCGGCCGATATCGCCCTGACGGCTGCGCGGGTGATTGCCGGTGCGGCCTGCGAGCTCTATCCGCGTCGTCCGATAGAGGTGGCCCTGGCCCAACTGGGCCAGGAGATCGAAAGCGCGCCGCGTCTGGTGGTCCGCTCAGCCGGACTGGATGACGAGGCCCGTCAGCAGATCGAAAGCCGCTGTGCCGATATTGGCTATACCGGTGTAATTGCCTTCCGCGATGACCCAGGTGCACCATCGGCAGCCTTCTGTCTGGAATGGGCCGATGGGCGGGCCGAGTTCGATCCTGATGCCATCGCGGCGCGTGTCGAAAGCGCCGTCAAGCAGGCGCTGGAATCGGACATCGCCAATGGTTCTGACCCGCACGCGGGCCAGAATGAACCCCTCGACCGGAGCGCCTTCTGATGGCTACTGATGATCTTGCGCTGGAAGAGTTCGGCGAGTCGACCGCGGTCAACCTGGCGGACGACGGAGGCGACAAGTCGGCCGTCGATCTGGCCACGGTCTTCGATGTGCCGGTCAATATCTCGGCGGTCCTGGGCAAGGCGCATATGTCGGTGGCCCAGCTGTTGAAACTGAACCGCGGCAGTGTGCTGGAACTGGACCGCAAGGTCGGCGAGGCCATCGATATCTTCGTCAACAACCGTCTGGTGGCGCGTGGGGAGGTCGTCGTTGTCGAGGATCGCCTGGGCGTGACCATGACGGAAATCATCAAGACCGAGGACAAGGGCGCCTGAGCGGCGACCTGACCCGGACAAAGGATACTGGAGGAAAAGATCATGCGGCTTCTGGTGGTTGGCAGGCTCAGCGGACAGCTGGCAACGGCGGTTAAGATGGCCATGGCGCATGGTGCCAAGGTCCAGCACGTCGAACGCGCCGATCAGGCGACCGAACAACTGCGTCGCGGGCAGGGGGCCGACCTGCTGATGGTCGACTACCGCATCGACATTGCCGCCCTGATCGCCGCCAATGATGCCGAGCGTATCCATGTGCCGGTCGTGGCCTGTGGCGTGGACGCCGATGCGCGCGAGGCTGCCGACGCCATTCGCGCCGGGGCCAAGGAGTTCATCCCCCTGCCGCCCGAGGCCGATCTGATCGCGGCTGTCCTGTCGGCGGTGGCCGATGAAGAGCGTCCGATGATCTCGGCCGATCCGGCGATGAAGGCTGTGGTCGCGCTCGCCGACCAGGTCGCTCGTTCGGATGCATCGATCCTGATCACCGGGGAAAGCGGCGTTGGTAAGGAGGTGATGGCCCGTCACCTGCACGCTGGCTCCAAGCGGGCTGACAAGCCCTTCATCAGCGTCAACTGCGCCGCCATTCCCGACAATCTGCTGGAATCCGAGCTGTTCGGTCACGAGAAGGGGGCCTTTACCGGGGCCGTCGCCCGTCGGATCGGCAAGTTCGAGGAAGCGGACGGCGGCACGCTTCTGCTCGACGAAATCAGCGAGATGGACGCCCGGCTCCAGGCCAAGCTGCTGCGCGCCATACAGGAGCGGGTGATCGACCGGGTGGGCGGTTCCAAGCCGGTGGCGGTCAATATCCGCATTATCGCCACCTCGAACCGCGACCTGGCCAAGGCCGTGGCCGAGGGCACGTTCCGCGAAGACCTGTTGTATCGTCTCAACGTGGTGAACCTGCGCCTGCCATCGCTGCGCGAGCGTCCGGGCGATATCGCCGTCCTGTCGGATCATTTCGTGAAGAAGTATGCCGCAGCGAACGGGGTGCCGCCCCGGCCGATATCTGCCGAGGCCCGCCGCGCCATGACCGGGCATCGCTGGCCGGGCAATGTGCGCGAGCTGGAAAACACCATGCACCGCGCCGTGCTTCTGGCGACCGGACCCGAGATCGACCTGAACGCCCTGCGTCTGCCGGACGGGCGTCCGCTGGTGGCCGGGATCGAGCCTTCGATGCCGGTCGCAGTTTCGGCATCGCCCTATGACGCCGGGATCGCGGGCCATGCGGCCCAGGTGGCCGATGCCATGACCCGCAGCTTTGTCGGCCAGACGGTGGCCGAGATGGAAAAGACCCTCATCCTGGATACCCTGAGCCACTGCCTCGGCAACCGCACCCATGCGGCCAATATCCTGGGCATCTCGATCCGCACCCTGCGCAACAAGCTGAACGAATATGCCGACGCCGGCACGCCGATCCCGGCCCCCCAGTCGGGTGTTGCCGCCGCCTATGGGGCGGCAGGTTAGGTATGATGGACAGGCGCGCTTTGTTGGTCGGGGCGGGGGCGCTTTCAATGGCAGCCTGCAAGGCCCCTGTTCCTTCGACCCAAGCCAGATCTGACGGGGAAATCCCGCTCGATTTCACCGAACTGGAAGCACACTACAAGGGGCGCATGGGCTTTGCCTTGGCAAGCGATGGTGTCTTTGGCCAGTGGCGCGGGCAAGAGCGCTTTGTCTATTGCTCGACCTTCAAGATGTATCTGGCTGCAGCTATGATGGTGCGCGCCCGGAAGGGGCTTGAGGACCTCGAACGTCATGTGCCGATCACGCGCGCCGATATGCTCGATCACGCTCCCATCACCGAAAAGGCCGTGGGCCGTAGCCTCAGCCTGAAAGCCCTGATGAAGGGCACGGTTGAGGAAAGCGACAACCCGGCGGCCAATATCCTGATCCGCGAAATGGGCGGACTGGATGTCATGCGCCAGTTCTATCGCGACATCGGGGACACCACGACCCGCGTGGACCGTCTGGAGCCGGAGATGAACCGTCAGGATGGTGACAAGGATACCATCCAGCCTCTGCAGTCTGTGCGAAATATCGAACGCCTGTTCCTGTCCGAAGCCTCGCCGCTGGATGCCGCGTCCCAGCGGCTGCT
>DLIT01000103.1:14257-15152 GCA_002483865.1 Brevundimonas sp. UBA7635 | reverse complement strand
TGGACTGTGGC
The DNA here is from genome assembly GCA_002483865.1 of Brevundimonas sp. UBA7635. Taxonomy (GTDB): domain Bacteria; phylum Pseudomonadota; class Alphaproteobacteria; order Caulobacterales; family Caulobacteraceae; genus Brevundimonas. The sequence continues at coordinate 15,141 of DLIT01000103.1, read as the reverse complement.
CCACAAGACCGGCACCGGTGGCTATGGCCCGACCAATGATATCGGCATCCTCTATCCCGTCGAGGGCGCGCCCATTGTGGTGGCGGCCTATTTCCGCGGGGCACCGGACTCGACCACGGATGGCCGTGAAGAGGCAATCGCCGAGGCGACGCGTATGGCCCTGACTGCGCTTGGGCATGGCTAGGCCGCCGCGAATCCTGTCATCTGCCGCCATGAGCTGTACAGGTCACCATGGCTGATGCACCCATCCTGATGAAGGACGGGCTGGCGCGCCCCACCGGGCGTGATGCGCTTGGCTGGCTGATGCGTGGTGAAGTCGGTCTGGCAGCTGGCGTGATCGCCATCATCATGCTGTTGATCGTGCCGGTGCCGGTCATGCTGATGGACCTGCTGCTGGCCATCTCGATCGTGTCCAGCGTCCTGATTCTGATGACCGCCGTGATGATGAAGCGTCCGCTGGACTTTGCCATCTTCCCGACGGTTCTGCTGGTCTCGACACTGTATCGCCTGGGCCTCAACCTGGCCTCGACCCGGTTGATCCTGACCCATGGTCAGGAAGGCCAGGACGCAGCGGGTAAGGTGATCAACGCCTTTGGCGAGCTGATGATGAATGGCAACTTCATCATCGGGGTCATCATCTTTGCCATTGTCCTGGTGGTGAACTTTGTCGTCATCACCAAGGGAGCGACCCGGATCGCCGAGGTGTCGGCCCGCTTTACCCTGGACTCCATGCCAGGCAAGCAGATGGCGATCGACGCTGACCTGTCGTCCGGGCTGATCACCGAGGAACAGGCCAAGCTGCGCCGTAAGGAACTGGAGCAGGAATCGACGTTCTTCGGTGCCATGGACGGTGCGTCCAAGTTCGTGCGCGGCGATGCCGTGGC
>DLIT01000103.1:792-14197 GCA_002483865.1 Brevundimonas sp. UBA7635 | reverse complement strand
GATGCCGGTGGGCGAGGCGGCCAATACCTATATCCAGCTGACGGTCGGCGATGGTCTGGTGACCCAGGTTCCAGCCATTATTGTCTCCGTCGCGGCGGGTTTCCTGGTGACCAAGGCGGGCGTCGAGGGCGCGGCGGACAAGGCCTTTGTCAGCCAGCTGGCGTCCAACCCGGTGTCGCTGGGCGTGGTGTCGGGCACGGCAGGGGTGATCGGCCTGATCCCCGGCATGCCGTTGCTGCCCTTTGCGGCCCTGGCGCTGGGCTCGGGCTTCATGGCCTGGAAGCTGGGGCGCGATCGCCTCAAGCCGCCGCCCGCCGAGCCGGTGGACCTGGCCCCCAAGGAAGACGTCGAGGAGCCGATTTCAACGGCCCTGACCATCGACGAAGTCAAGATTGAACTGGGCTATTCCCTGCTGGCCCTGATCAACGAACTGGATGGGCGTCGCCTGACCGACCAGATCCGGGCCCTGCGGCGTTCGCTGGCCCAGGACTTTGGCTTTGTCATGCCCAGCGTACGGATCCTGGACAACATGCGCCTGCCCAACCAGGGCTATGCCATCCGCATCAAGGAGATGGAGGCCGGCCAGGGTGAGGTTCGTCTGGGTCAGCTGATGGCGATGGACCCGGCCGGGCGTCAGGTTGAGTTGCCAGGCGAGCATACTCGCGAACCGGCCTTTGGATTGCCCGCCACATGGATCGACGAAGCCCTGCGCGAAGAGGCGACTTTCCGGGGCTATACCCTCGTTGATCCCTCGACGGTTCTGACGACCCATCTGACGGAAATCCTCAAGGAGAATATGCCGGAACTGCTGTCCTATGCCGAGGTGCAGAAGCTGTTGGCCGAGCTTAAGGGCGAAGAAAAGAAGCTGGTCGACGAGTTGATCCCCACGGTGGTCACAGTCACCACCCTGCAAAGGGTGTTGCAGACCTTGTTGCGCGAAAAGGTTTCGATCCGGGACTTGCCTGCCGTCCTGGAGGGTCTGGCAGAAGCAGCACCTCACACCACCAGCGTCACGACCCTGGTCGAACACGTCCGTACCCGATTGGCGCGTCAGCTGTGCTGGCAGAACCGCGCCGACGACGGAACCTTGCCCATCGTGACCCTGTCACCGGAATGGGAACAGGCCTTTGCCGACAGTCTGATCGGGCCGGGCGAGGACAAGCAACTGGCTATGGCCCCCAGCCAGCTGCAAGATTTCATCCGCGTGGTACGCGACGTATTCGAGCGAGCGGCTGTGATGGGCGAAAGTCCCGTTCTGCTGACCGGTCCGCTGATCCGTCCCTACGTCCGCTCCATCATCGAGCGGTTCCGGGGCCAGACAGTGGTGATGAGTCAGAATGAGGTCCATCCCAAGGCCCGTCTGAAGACCATCGGTTCGGTTTAGGACAGCCCGAAGCTGGACAGGTAGGGGCGGGTCGCTAAGGTGAGGTCATGGTAAGCCTTCTGACGAACGTAAGGGCCAGGACTTCGCAGATCGGCACGCCTGCGCTCAGTCGTATGGTGACGGGCCTGCTGATGCTGGCCATCGTCCTGCTGCTGGCAGTCAACGCCGCCACCATGGTGATGAACCAGCGGACTATCGTCTATAACGATGCTGTCGCTCACAGCGAGAAAGTGCGTCTAGCCGCCAAGGATCTCCTGATCCTTCTTACCGATGCGGAGACCAGTCAGCGTGGCTACATGCTGACGGCACAGCCGGCCTATCTGAATGACTATGACGGCGCTCTGAGCCAGCTTCCGGCGGCTCTGGACAACCTAGGAAAGCTGATCGGCGATGATCCGGTCAAGAAGCATCACTTCGAGTCATTGAAGGCAAACTTTGACGACCGTTTGAACCTGATGACCGATACGGTCAATCATAACAGCCATGGCCGGATCGGCATGGCGGTATCGCTGGTTCGCAGCGGCCGGGGCAAGGCACTGACCGACGCCATGCGGGTCGATCTGATGGCCATCGATGACATCGAGGCCGACTATCTGGTGGCCCAGACCCAGAAGTCGGAAACAGCATCCCGCATGACCGTCCTGGGCAATCTGATGGCTGGGCTTCTGATCCTGGCTCTGGCGGTAATCAGCATCTGGATGGTGCGACGTTATATTCGTGAAATCCAGGCCGCTCGGATCGAGGTTGACCGCGCCAATGCCGGACTGGAGAACGAGGTCCGCGACCGGACCGCCGAACTGGTCCGGGCCAATGAGGAAATTCAGCGTTTCGCCTATATTGTCAGCCACGACCTCAGGGCTCCGCTTGTCAACGTCATGGGCTACACTTCCGAGCTGGAGCAGGTCGGCATCCTGATCGACGCCCAGTTGACGAAGTTGGCGGCGGCAGATCCGGATCTGGTGGATGAGGAAACGGCACGGGCGGTGCGAGAAGACGTCCCTGAAGCGATTGGTTTTATCCGGGCCTCGACCACCAAGATGGATCGGCTGATCAATGCCATTCTGCGCATGTCGCGTGAGGGACGACGCCCTCTCACGCCCCAGCCGTTGAACATGCAGGAGATGCTGGACACCATGGTCGACGCCGTCAGCCATCAGGTCCTGGACAGTGATGGCGAGATCAGGGTCGGGGACGTGCCTGACATCATCAGTGATCGCCTGGTGATTGAGCAGGTGTTTGGCAATCTGATCGACAATGCCATCAAATATCACCAGACGGGACGTCCTCTCCGGGTCGAGATCGAGGGCGAAACTCTTGATGATGACACGGTGCTGGTGCGGGTGTCGGACAATGGCCGCGGCATATCTTCACGCGACCACGAACGTATCTTCGAGCTGTTCCGCCGCGCGGGTGCGCAGGATCAGCCAGGCGAAGGACTGGGGCTGGCCTTTGTCCGTAACAGCGTCCGGCGCCTTGGTGGCAGTATCGACCTCGAGTCAGAAGTCGGAATTGGCTCGACATTTCTTGTGAAATTACCCAAGCATCTGACCTTAGCCAGGGTCCAAGGGGACAGTTTGTGAGCCACGCCGTGAAAATCGTCATGATCGAGGATGATCATGGCCATGCCCGCCTGATCGAAAAGAACATCCGGCGCGCCAATATCGCTAATGACATTGTTCATTTCGATCACGGACAGTCGGCACTGGCCTATCTGTTCAGCGAAGAAGTGCGGATCAACGGTCCCCTGCTTATCCTGCTGGACCTGAATCTTCCCGATATGTCGGGCACGGATATCCTGGAAAAGGTCAAGTCGGACGACAAGCTGCGCCGCGCGCCGGTGGTTGTCCTGACCACCACGGACGACAAGGTAGAGATCCAGCGGTGCTATGACCTGGGCTGTAATGTCTATATTACCAAACCGGTCGATTATGAGAGTTTCTCGGGAGCCATTCGCCAACTGGGCCTATTCCTGTCGGTGATGCAGGCACCCGAGATTTGAGATCAGGTTGACCGCCATGACCCCCATTCGTCTGCTCTATATCGACGACGACGCGGGACTATCACGCCTGGTTCAAAAAGAGTTGGCACGTCACGGTATCAGCGTGACCTGTGTTCCGAGCGGCGATGCCGGTCTTTTGGCACTCAAGGCAGAGCCCTTCGATATCTGTGCCCTGGACCACTATATGCCCGAGCGTGACGGGCTGGAGGTCCTGCCGGAATTGCTGGCCATGCCGGACGCGCCGCCGGTGGTCTTTGTGACCGGCACCCAGGATGGGCGCGTGGCTGTCGCCGCCCTGCGCACCGGTGCGGCTGACTATGTCATCAAGGATGTATCCGAGGATTTCGTCTCGCTGTTGCGTTCGGCGATCGAAGACGCGCTGCTGCGACGTCGGCTGGAAAAGGAAAACCAGCAGGCGATGGACGAGGTGCGCCAGGCCCGCGACCGCGCCGAGGCCATGCTGCGCGAGGTCAACCATCGCGTGGGCAACTCGCTGCAACTGGTGTCGAGCTTCATCTCCCTGCAGCAGCGCCAGATCAAGGACGACGCTTCGCGCCTGGCCTTGAAGGAAGCCCAGTCACGCATCGAGGCCGTGGCCCAGGTCCATCGTCGGCTTTACACCTCGTCGGACATCGCCCGAGTGGTGATGGATGACTATCTTTACGGCTTGGTCGAAGAACTGGGCAAAAGCCTGGGCCCTGATCAGAGTTCGCTGCGTATCCTGGTTGAGGTCGAGCCGATATCGGTCACGCCGGATCAGGCCGTGTCACTGGGCGTTATTGTCACCGAACTGATCACCAACGCTGTCAAATATGCCTATCCGCCCGAAAAAATGGGCGAGATCCGCGTCTCCCTGAAGGCCCAGGGTGAGACCGAGGCGTTGCTGACGGTCGAGGATGACGGTGAGGGCATTACGACCGCCAAGCCCAAGGGCACGGGACTGGGCACCAAGATCATCAGGACCATGGCCCAGGGCCTGAAGTCGCGGGTCGAAATTGACCCAGCCCATTCCGGCGTGCGAACCTGCCTGACGTTTGAACTTTAAGCTCTTTCGCCCAAGGCCGTTTGAGGCGTAGGCTCCGTGCAATGAAGCTTCAATTTGGCACGGCCCGACCGGGTCTCGACTATCATCATCGCGCAGCGACGTTTGGTCTGGCTGAACGAGACGGACGCCTGGCCTGTGTCAGGGTGGCTCGCGGTGAGGCGACCTATTTCGATCTGCCTGGTGGCGCGGTGGACGGCGAGGAAAGCGAACAGCAGGCCTTGATCCGAGAGTTCGGCGAAGAGACCGGCCTGATCGTCCAGCCGATCGACCGGCTGACCGAGGCGGGGCAGTTCTTTCGCAAGACGGAAGGCGCACCGATCAATAACGTCGGCGGATACTGGACTGTCAGCCTGACCGGCTTTGATCCCGCTCTGCAGTGCGAGGCCGATCACGAGCTGGTCTGGCTCACCCCCCAGGACGCCCTGGCGAGCCTGCGCCATGACGCCCATGCGTGGGCCGTGGCATCCTGGCTTAGGGCAAAGAGCTGACGGAACCTGTTACCAGCCAAAAGGTTAGCTAGGGGTCTGCGTCCCCGTGGCGCGCCCTAGTGAGAGTGACCGAAATGGCAGATCATGACCGTATAGAAGGTGCCGCCAAGAACATGGGCGGCAAGGCCAAGGAGTTTGCCGGCAAGGTGACCGGCGATGAAAAACTGAAGGCTGAAGGTCGTGCGGACCAAGTGGAGGGCAAGGTCCAGAACACTGTCGGCGGCATCAAGGACACCTTCAAGAAGGACTAGGTGTTCCCGAACGAAAAAGGGGCCGCAGCCAGACATTGGTTGCGGCCCCTTTCGCGTCTGACCTCGGCGTCTAGTCTCGGTCGCCGAAAGTAAGGCGAAGGCCGTCGCTGGAGCGCGGTTCCAGTCCGTTGGGGCGACAGACGCTCTCGACGACGACTGTTCCGTTTGCGTGCCGAGGCTGATTGTGACAGACGCGGTCCTGGAGGTCGGGTCGCTCAGGTGCCCGGAGACTGCGCGGGCCGCATTGCATCTGGTAGCCATTGGTAGCGGTGCCTGGCGCGCAGTTTTCCAATCCTGGGGCTGGTCGCAGGCCTGATGGCAACTGCTCGCCCATGACCGCCAGAAGATCACTGCGCACCCGCGTCTGGCAATGCTCCAGTGGCTCGTCCTTGCGGATATAGGGGCTGCACTGTGAGCGCTCCCAGCCATAGGGATCACTGATCGCATGGGGCGGGAGATCAGGCAGGGGGCGAGGGGCTACCTGGATCACCGGAGGTTCGGGATCATCAGACAGGATGATGCGGGGCGCGGGATCCTGCATTAGCAGCAGAGCAATCAGCAGCAGCATCGTCTTTCCCTCCCAGGGTTAACGGCTCAGCTCACGCATGGCGCGGTCCAGGCCATCCAGACTTAGGGGATACATCCTCTGATCCATGATCTCGCGGATCAAGCCCACGGACTGGGTATAGCTCCAGTGGCGCTCCTGGACCGGATTGAGCCAGATGGAGCGTTCCCACTGCTCGCGGGCGCGTTTCAGCCAGACCGCCCCGGCTTCCTCGTTCCAGTGCTCGACCGAGCCGCCAGGCATGGTGATCTCATAGGGGCTCATGGTGGCATCGCCGACAAAGATGGCGCGCCAGTCGCCAGAATACTTGTTCAGGACGTCCCAGGTCGGAATACGCTCGGCATGGCGGCGGCGATTGTCCTTCCAGACGCCTTCGTAGAGGCAGTTGTGGAAGTAGTAGAACTCAAGGTTCTTGAACTCGGTGCGGGCGGCAGAGAACAGCTCCTCGCACATCCTGATATGGCCATCCATCGAACCGCCGATGTCGAGGAAGAGCAGGACCTTCACCGTATTGCGGCGCTCGGGTCGCATCTGGATGTCCAGCCAGCCCTGGCGCGCGGTGCCGTCGATGGTGCCGTCCAGGTCCAGCTCATCGGCCGCGCCCTGGCGGGCAAAGCGGCGCAGGCGACGCAGGGCCACCTTGATGTTGCGGGTGCCCAGCTCGACGCTGTCGTCCAGGTTTCTGAACTCGCGCTTCTCCCAGACCTTGACCGCGCGACCGTGCCGTCCGGGACCACCGATGCGGACACCTTCGGGATTATAGCCGCCGTGGCCAAAGGGGCTGGTGCCGCCCGTGCCGATCCACTTGTTGCCGCCCTGGTGCCGTTCCTTCTGCTCTTCAAGACGCTGCTTCAGTGTGTCCATCAGCTTGTCGAATCCGCCCAGGGCTTCGATCTGGGCCTTTGCCTCGTCGGTCAGATATTTTTCGGTGAGCAGGCGCAGCCAGTCCTCGGGAAGGTCAGTCTTCAGATCCTCGCCGAGGTCGGGAGCTTCAAGGCCCTTGAAGACCTTGCCGAACACCTGGTCGAAGCGATCATAGTGCTTCTCGTCCTTGACCAGGACAGCGCGGGACAGGTGGTAGAAGTCGTCGATGCTGCAGCCAGAGGCGTCGGGGCTGCCGGGACCGATCACGCCCTTGTCCATGGCCTCCATCAAATAGAGCCATTCCTTCAGCGACACCGGAACCTTGGCATCACGCAGGGCAGTGAAAAAGGGCAGGAGCATCGAACGATCTCTGGACCAGGGTCAGCAATATAGATCAGGCGCGTCGAAGGATGAACTCCCGATCGCGCCACGCGCCGACCGGGTAGTCATACTCCCCGACCTTTTTGAAGCCGTGGGCCTGATAGAGCTTCTGGGCCTTGAGGTTGCCGGACCAGACCCCGATCCACAGGGCTCCGTTTGTTCGCGGTTGCATCCAGTCCAGAGCCTGGGTCAGAAGCTGTGAGCCAAGGCCGAGACCCTGAGCCGACCGGGCTACGTACAGGCGGCGCAGCTCCATCTCGCCGGGCCGTGCGTCGGGATGGGGCAGGTCGTTGGGCCCGGCGTGGCACAGGGCGACAAGGGCACCATCCCGTTCCGCCACCTGGAACAGGCAGGCCTCATCCTCGATCCGGGCAGTCAGGGCTTGGGGATTGAATGCTTTTTGGAAAAAAGCCTCAAGGTCGAGCGGCGGATAGGGGACGCCAAATCCCTCGACAAAGGTCTCATGGAAGGTCGAACGGCTGAGCGCCGACAGGGCCACGGCATCCTCCCGGTGGGCTGGACGGATCAGTATCGGAGACGGGGCGTTGGTCATAAGCCTGATTAGCGGGCACCAGCGCAGGGGTCGAGATGGTGAGGTTCAAGCATCATCAAACTGTGACGCAGGCGTGCTTGCGACCTTCACATAGGCCCGTTACCAAAACGGTATCAGGCTGTCGTAAGAGCAGCCGGATTGGTAGGGAGGGGAGGGCCAGACGGTGAAAACAACCGCCCAGATCCGCGCCAGAATGGCTGCGGCAGAACCCCCAAGGGCGCGGCGTCCGATCGCCGCCGCCCCGTCAGGAGGCACCGCGTCGGCCCCCGCCGGGCGCACCGGTGCCATCATCCTGACCCGGCACGGAGAGCCGTCGCTTTCGCGAAAATGTCTGCTGACCTCCACCGAATATGCCGAGTGGTGGGGGCGTTATGAGTTGGGGGGGCTAAGGCTGGGCCAGGTGCCGCCGGACGGCCTGATCGCGGTGGCCCGCTCGGTTGGCGAAATCCATGCCTCGACCCGACGCAGGGCCCGTGAAACGGCCGCAGCCATTGCCGGTAATCGTGATGTTCATCTGGATGAATTGCTGATCGAGGCCCCCCTGCCGCCGCCGCCCATGCCGGGCTGGTTCAAGATGTCGCCGCGCTTCTGGGGCGTGGTGTCGCGCCTTTGGTGGCACGCTTTCAATCATCATCAGGGCCAGGAAACTCGCGCCGAGGCTGAACGTCGCGCCACCCTGGCTGCCGATCGCCTGATCGAGCGTGCCGACAGGGGGCATGATGTGCTGGTCCTGGCTCACGGCTACTTCAACCACATGATTGGTCAGAAGCTGAAGGTCCGGGGCTGGCGACTGACCCAAGATCAGGGCTTCAAATACTGGTGCCAACGGCGGTTTGAACGGTCCTAGCGTCGGTGCGGCCGGGCGTTCGAGCGTTCGGGAGGGGGAGAGGCGCTTTGGACGTTGAAGCCGGGCGCGCGCCTCTTTAGGTTGCCCCCATGACTGACGTTTCCCATTGTGTTTCTGGCACCGCCGACCTGAGCTTTGAAAAGGCTTTGGAGCGGCTTGAGGGCATTGTTTCCCGGCTTGAGTCCGGCCAGGCCCCGCTGGAAGAATCCATCACCCTGTATGAGGAGGGGGCCGTGCTGAAGGCGCACTGCGAGGCGCGCCTGAAGGAAGCCCAGCTACGCGTCGAAAAGATCGTGGTCGGCACAGACGGCCAGGCCAAGGGCACTGCCCCGGCTGATTTCGGCTGATCGACTTGATTCCGCTCGCCGCAAACTCGCCGGAGCAGGCTGTCATCGACCGGGTGGGCGAGATCGCCGATGTGGTCACGGTGGCCCTGGACCGGCTGCTGCCGCGCGCTGACGGCCCTGAGGCTCGCCTGACAGAGGCCATGCGCTATGCGGCTTTGGGACCTGGCAAGCGCCTGCGCCCCTTTTTCGCTGTTGAGGCCGGGCGGATGCTGGGCGTTGATGAACAGGCTGTGCTACGGGCCGCCTGTGCGCTTGAGTGCGTGCACGCCTATTCACTTGTGCACGACGACCTGCCCGCCATGGACAATGACGATGTGCGCCGGGGCCGTCCGACCCTGCACATCGCCTATGACGAGGCCACAGCCATCCTGGCGGGCGATGCCCTGCAGACCTCGGCGTTTGATATCGTTCTGGATGAGGAAACCCATCCCGAGGCGGACATCCGCTGCGAGCTGGCGCGACGTCTGTCGCTGGCGTCCGGGGCACGCGGCATGGCCGGCGGCCAGATGATCGACCTGATGGGGGTGCGCGATGACTTGGGGGGCATGGCGCGAATGCAGCGCCTCAAGACGGGGGCTCTTTTCGTCTATGCTTTTGAAATTCCACTGATCATTGGCCGGTTCGGAGAGGGCGAATGGCACGCCCTCAGTAGCTTTGCCAATGACGTGGGGCTGGCCTATCAGATCGTCGATGATGTTCTGGACGCGGAAGGCTCGGCCGAGGAAATGGGCAAGGCTGCGGGCGGCAAGGATGCGGCCTTGGGCAAGACGAACTTTGTCACCCTTCTGGGCGTGGAAAACGCGCGACAGCGTGTCGCGCATTTGGCCGAGCAAGCGCGCTCCCATCTTGATATGTTTGGCGAAGAGGCTGAACTGCTCAAGGCCAGCGTCGACTTTGTGCTGCAACGCCGGTCCTGATAAGAAACTGCCCCGCTCGCTGCGGGTTATGAACTGACGATACTGCGTCAAAGGCCCCCTCGAATATGCCCGAAACCCCCATTCTCGACACTGTTAAGATTCCGGCTGACATGCGCGGGTTCGATATCCCGAAGCTGAAAAGGCTGGCGGATGAGGTGCGGGCAGAAACCATTGATGCCGTCTCGGTGACCGGCGGGCATCTGGGCGCGGGGCTGGGTGTGGTCGAACTGACGGTCGCGCTGCACCACCTGTTGGAAACGCCCAAGGACATCCTGATCTGGGACGTCGGCCACCAGTGCTATCCGCACAAGATCCTGACAGGGCGCCGTGATCGTATCCGCACCCTGCGGCAAGGCGGGGGCCTGTCCGGCTTTACCAAGCGGTCAGAGAGCGAATACGATCCGTTCGGTGCGGCCCACGCCTCGACCTCGATCTCGGCTGGTCTGGGCTTTGCCTCGGCGCGCGACCAGAAGGGCGAGAAGAACAAGGTCGTGGCCGTGATCGGCGATGGCTCCATGTCGGCGGGCATGGCCTACGAGGCGATGAACAACGCGGTCGAGGCGACCGACGGCCAGTTCATGGTCATCCTGAACGACAATGACATGTCGATTGCTCCGCCGGTCGGGGCCATGAGCGCCTATCTGGCCAAGCAGGTTTCGGGCGATGCCTATCAGCGCATCCGCAACTTCGGAAAGAAGTTCGTCGATCACATGCCGCGTCCCTTCCGGGAGACGGCGCGCAAGGCCGAAGAATTCGCGCGCGGTATGGTCGTGGGCGGCACCTTCTTCGAGGAGATGGGCTTCTATTATGTCGGGCCGATCGACGGTCACGACATGACGCATCTGGTGCCAGTGCTGCAGAACGCTCTGAAGATCACCGACAAGCCGGTTCTGGTTCACGTCGTGACACAAAAGGGCAAGGGCTATGCCCCGGCCGAAAGCAGTGCCGACAAGTATCACGGCGTGGTCAAGTTTGACGTGGTCTCGGGCAAGCAGGCCAAGTCCATTTCAAATGCGCCGAGCTATACCAAGGTGTTTGGCACCGAATTGATCAAACACGCCCAGCATGATCCCTTGATTGTTGGTGTGACCGCCGCCATGCCATCGGGCACCGGCATCGACCTGTTCGGTCAGGCTTTCCCTGATCGCGTCTATGATGTGGGGATCGCTGAACAGCATGCCGTGACCTTTGCGGCTGGCATGGCCGCCGATGGGCTCAAGCCGTTCTGCGCCATCTATTCGACCTTCCTGCAGCGCGGCTATGACCAGGTGGTCCACGATGTGGCCATCCAGTCCCTGCCAGTGCGCTTTGCCATGGACCGCGCCGGTCTTGTGGGGGCCGATGGAGCCACTCACGCCGGATCCTTCGATGTTGGCTTCATGGGCGCTCTGCCCGGCATGGTGCTGATGGCCGCAGCGGACGAGGCCGAACTGGCCGCCATGATCTCGACCTCGCTGGAAATCGACGACCGCCCCAGCGCCTTCCGCTATCCGCGCGGGGACGGCGTGGGCGTGGAAATCCCCGAACTGGCTGCGCCGCTGGAAATCGGCAAGGGCCGCATCGTGCGCGAGGGCACCAAGGTCGCCATTCTGTCGCTGGGCACCCGCCTGCAGGAATCGCTGAAGGCAGCCGACCAGCTGGCGGCGCGCGGCATCTCGACCACGGTCGCCGACGCCCGCTTTGCCAAGCCGCTGGACGAAGACCTGATTCTGCGCCTGGCCCGCGAGCATGAGGTCCTGATCACGGTGGAAGAGGGCGCTGTCGGTGGTTTTGGCGGCTTTGTCCTGCAGATGTTGGCCGCGCGCGGTGCCCTGGATACCGGGTTGAAAATCCGCACCCTGCACCTGCCCGACATCTTCCAAGATCAGGACAAGCCGGAGTTCATGTATGAGCAGGCGGGCCTGAACGCTAACAGCATTGTCGCCAACGCCCTGATGGGGCTGGGGCTGGAAGCGAGCCTGGCCGCTCGCGCCTGATCGCGGGCTTGGCGTCAGCCGTTCGAATAGCCGTGTGCCTGGGGATTGACGAAATCTGTCCCAGTGACTTGCGATTATGAAGGCTTCCTCCCAACTTAGGGGCAGATTCTCAACATATTCTGGTCTTTGCAGGAGAGCCGATGCCCCATGCCGACAGCCTGATCATCACCCTGGTCGGGGGCTTCGTCCTCGCCTTCGTGTTTGGCATGTTGGCCAATCGGTTAAAGCTGTCGCCCCTGGTCGGATACCTGATCGCCGGGATCGTCGTGGGGCCTTTTACGCCGGGCTATGTAGCGGACCTGGAACTGGCCCCGCAGCTGGCCGAGATCGGCGTCATCCTGCTGATGTTCGGCGTGGGGCTACATTTCTCGCCCAAGGACCTGATGCAGGCCCGCAAGGTGGCACTGCCCGGAGCCTTGGTTCAGATCGCAGCAGCGACAATCCTGGGCTGGGGGCTGGGACGGTTCGGCCTGGGCCTGGGCGATACCGAGGCGCTGCTGCTCGGATTTTCCCTGTCGGTGGCGTCGACCGTCGTCCTGCTGCGGGCGCTTGAAGAGCGCAAGCAGGTCAAGGGCCAGATCGGCAAGATCGCGGTGGGCTGGCTGATTGTAGAGGACCTGGTCATTGTCGTGGCCCTGGTCATGCTGCCGCTGATGGTGCTTCCGGCGGGTACGGTCTTTGATCCCGCAACCTTGGCCAGCGATATCGGCCTGACCCTTCTCAAGGTGCTCGTTTTTGTGGCGCTGATGTTCGTGGTGGGTGGCAAGGTCCTGCCCTGGCTGCTGGTGCGGATTGCCCATACCAAGTCGCGTGAACTGTTTACCCTGGGCGTGCTGTCAATTGCCCTGGGCATCGCCTGGCTGGCCTATACGGTGTTCGGGGCCTCTTTCGCCCTGGGAGCTTTCGTCGCTGGCCTGGTGCTGAACGGGACACCACTGGGCCATAATGCGGCAGAGCGATCGTTGCCGTTGCGCGATGCCTTTGCCGTCCTGTTTTTCGTTTCGGTTGGAATGCTGTTCGATCCTCACATCCTGCTGCGCGACCCCTGGGCCGTGCTGGGTGTTCTGGGCATTGTCATCATCGGCAAGTCGCTGGCGGCCCTGGCCATCACGGCGGCGTTCAAGCTGGACCGGGATACCAGCCTGACCGTGGCGGCCAGTCTGGCCCAGATCGGCGAGTTCTCTTTCATTCTCGCCGCGCTTGCGATGTACCTGGGGGCCATGAGCCGTGAGACCCACGATCTGATCCTGGCGGCTTCGCTGCTGTCGATCTCGCTGAATCCTTTTGTCTTTGCTCTGATCGACCGCTTCGGGGCGGGCAAGCCGCCCGCCTCTGGCGATCGTCCGTCGGACGCCTCGCCCAAGCCGATGGGCGTGGCCGAGGTCATGTGATCCTGAAATGGGAAAGGCCCGGTCATTCAGACCGGGCTTTTTTTGTCCCGGTGCGGGCCTAAAGGACGCCGATCATGCTGGCGACCAGCGGATGGCGGACGATATCGCGCTCGGCCAGCCGCACCACGGCGATCTCGGGCACCGCTTGCAGGCGCTGGGCGATGTCATCAAGGCCGGACACGCCTGGCAGCAGGTCGGACTGATGGGGGTCGCCGGTCACGACCATGGTGGAGTGCCATCCCAGGCGCGTCAGCAGCATCTTCAACTGCCCATAGGTGCAGTTCTGGGCCTCATCCATGACGATGAAGGCGTTGTTCAAGGTGCGCCCGCGCATGTAACCGATCGGGGCAATCTCGATCAGGCCCTCGGCCATCAAAGCCTTGACCCGCTTCATGCT